>JBBSEZ010000133.1:0-21818 GCA_038239195.1 Gemmatales bacterium | reverse complement strand
CGCAAAGGAGTCATGGGACCATCCTCCGGGGAAGGGCCGGGCGAACGGCCCGGAGGATGTCAACGGTTGCCAAAAAGCGCAAGAGGAGTTTTTACAGAACGAGCAACCCTTCTCCCCCCCGCGGAGCGGGTTAGTTCAACTGGATGACAGGCCGAGCTGTGGGTATGTTACGTGAAGGTCCCCCTTCGAGGAGGCGAGCATGTCCCCCGAAGAACTCCGCGAGAGCCTGCGGCACCAACCGTTCGAGCCGTTCCGGATCGTGCTGACCGACGGCGCGGGCTACGACGTCCGGCACCCGGACCTGCTCTGGGTGGGCCAACGGGCGGCTTACGTCGGCCTGACCGGGCAGCCGGGGCAGACGCTGTTCGAGCGCTCGGTGAAGATCGACCTCTTGCACGTGACGCAGATCGTCCCGCTGAGCTCGTCCGCACCTCCCTCGGCGAACGGGCCTTCCGCCCCCTGACGGCCGCACGCGCCGTCAGGCCCCGTCGCGGACGAGGCGGACGTCGATCTCTCGATCGACGTACTTCCACTCTTCCGAGGCCCGCAGTTTGGCCACCAATTCATCGAAGGCCCCCGAGTCGGCCTTCGCGAACTCGAACCAGGTCAGGAAATCGAACGGTTCGCTCTCCCCCAGGTCGCGACAGTGGTGAAGGCGGCGGGCAATCGCGGGCAGGTACTTCAGGCCAATCTCGATGTGACGCGACCTCTCCTCCAGGACCTTTCGGCGTTCGTCTTGCGTCAGGCCCCACCACTTGGCGGTCTTCCGAATCGGAATCAGCGCGGCACAGGTTGCTTCGGGACGACTCAGGCCCTGTTGTTTGGCCACGAGTTGGTCCTTTTCCGCGCGCGTGACGTACCGTTCGTTGCTCGTCACGCCGCGCAGGAGCCACGTTGCCCCGCCGGGCAATCCGGACACGGCCCCGCTGACGACGTTCAACCGTTTGACCTCCGGAAGAGGCTCGCCGGCGATGGTCCTGGACTCGACAACGGCCCACGTGCCCTCTTCCCCGCCGAGAAACGTAAACAGCCGCGCGCTCATCTCCGTGCCTTTCTGGCTGGGTTGAGGGGCCTTGCGGACGAGCCAGGCCGCCAGGCCCACGGCCACGGCCACGCCCCCGACGACCGCCCCGCCCAGGAAGGTGCGCCGGCTCACGGTTGCAGCACGGCCCGGTCGATCCACGTCGGGGCCCTTTGGCTCTTCGGACATCAGCTCGCTCTCCTGATCTGTTCTTCGAGCCCCAGCCGGAGGAGACATTGTACGCGAAGGGAGCGTTCGCGCCCCGCTCAACTGTCAAAGCGCCCGTCGCGCTCCGCTTCGAGTCGCGGCTACGTGGGTGGGGCGACCTCAACGAATCGCTGGCATGGCGGTTGCAACCCTGCTACACTTGCTCTGTCATTCTGGGGGGCCCTGAAAAGGAGGATGCACACGATGCTCGCGATCCAAGAAGGAGCGCCTGGCCGCAACTGCCAGGGCATGACGCGCCGCACCGCGCTGAAGGCCGGCTTTCTCGGCATGGCCGGGCTGTCGCTGCCGAAACTGTTGCGGATGCGCGCCGAGGGGGCCGCCAGCGCGCGCGACACCTCCTGCATTTTGATCTGGCTCGACGGGGGGCCCAGCCAGCTCGAGACGTATGACCCCAAGCCCGAAGCGCCGTCGGAGTACCGTGGGCCGTGGGGCGCCATCAACACGAACGTGCCCGGCATTCGCCTCTGCGAGATGCTGCCGCAGCACGCCCGCCACGCCGACAAGATGGTCTTCGTGCGCTCGCTGCACCACGACAACGGCGATCACTTCGCCGGCGCCCACTGGATGCTCACCGGCCGATTCGGCTCCAACGCCGCCAGCCTGCCGCAGAAGTATCCGTCGGTCGGCTCCTACGTGGCGAAGTTACGCGGGCCCAACCGGCCGGGGCTCCCGGCCTACGTCGGCCTGCCGGCGGCGCAGAGCGTCTACCTCTTTCCCGGTTACATGGGCGCGGCGTACCTGGGTGGTGCCTACAACCCCTTCGACGTCGATCGCGACACGAAGTACCTTGCGGCCAACGCCAACACCCCCATCGGCACGCCGCGCTGGCTGACGCAGTTCAACAAGGCGGCGACCGAGCGCCTCGCCGAGCGGCGCAGCCTGCTCAGCGCGTTCGACGGGATGCGGCGCGGCGTCGATGCCAGCGGGCTGGCCGACTCGCTCGACGGCTACCAGCGTCAGGCGCTCGACATGGTGCTCGGCGGGCGGGCGCGCGCCGCGTTCGACCTCGACAAGGAAGACCCGCGAACGGCGGACCGCTACGGGCGCAGCCCGTGGGGGCGCTACGTGCTGATGGCGAGGCGGCTGGTCGAGGCGGGGGTGACGTTCGTGACGGTGGACATGCCGCACTGGGACGACCACTCCAACATCAAGGCGGGCCACGGCTACAAGTTGCCGCCGCTGGACCAGGCGGTCGGCGCGCTGATGCAGGACCTGCAAGATCGGCGGATGCTCGACCGGGTGCTGGTGGTGGTGATGGGCGAGTTCGGGCGCACGCCGCGGATCAACACGGGCCAGCCGGGCATCCCGGTGCCGGGGCGCGATCACTGGGGCCAGGCCATCTCGGCGATGATGGCGGGCGGTGGGCTGCGCGGCGGGCAGGTGATCGGGGCGACGAATGCGAAGGCGGAGCACCCGGTTCGGCAGGCGCTGAAGCCGGGCGACCTACTGGCGACGGTGTACAAGGTGATGGGGATTGACGTGCGGCAGTCGTTCAAGGACCACAGCGGAAGGCCGCACCCGATCCTCGACGAGGGCAAGGCGATCGAGGAGGCGTTTTAGGGCCCCTGAAGGAGATGAGTTCGCGGTCGGCCCCCAGAAGCACACACAATCGAGATTCGATGTATCGGAAATTCGGCACGCGCTTCTTCCCCGTTCTCGCTCTCTGCCTCCTCGGCGCGGCTACCTGGTACGCCTTTCCTTTGCGGAAGGCGCCGGCCCCGGAGGGCCCCGAGATCGGTTCGGGAGCAGACCACAAAAACCTGCCCCTGGCGAAGGCTGAACCGGCCCCCGCGAGCCTCCTCGAACAACGGTTTTCGACCCAGGTGAAGCCGTTCCTCGCGCGCTACTGCTATTCGTGTCACGGCTCGAAGAACCCGGAGGCCAGCCTGAACCTCCGCCGCGACTCGACCGTGACGGCCATCGCGAACAACCCTCGGCAATGGGAGCTGGTACACGACCGACTCCAGTCGGAGGAGATGCCACCCGAAGATGCGCGCCGGCCGAGGCCCCAGGAGCGGGCGGCGGTCATCGCCTGGCTGCGGGACCTGCGCGACCGCGAAGCGCAGCGAACCGCCGGCGACCCGGGGCCGGTCCTGGCCCGTCGCCTGAGCAACGCCGAGCTCGACTACACGATTCGCGACCTCACGGGCGTCGATCTGCGGCCGACGCGCGAGTTTCCGGTCGATCCCGCCAACCAAGCCGGTTTCGACAACTCGGGCGAATCGCTCAGCATGTCCCCGGCGCTGGCCGGGAAGTACCTGGCGGCGACGCGGCGGGTGGCCGATCACGTTATCCTCAAACCGAAAGGCTTCGTCTTTGCGCCGCACCCGGTCGTGACCGACACGGATCGCGACAAGTACTGCGTCCACCGCATCGTCGATTTCTACAAGCGCCATCAGGTCGATTTCGCCGACTACTTCCTGGCCGCGTGGAAGTATCGCCACCGGGCCGCGCTCGGCAGGCCCGAGGGGGAGCTGAGCCAGTTTGCGACCGAGGCGGGGCTGAGCCCGAAGTATCTGGCGATGATCTGGTCGATCCTGACCGGGCCCGAGGTGGAAGGAGAAGCCGGGCCTCTCGCTGTCGTCCGGAAGACGTGGCGCGACCTGCCGCGCCCCGAGCGGGCCTCGGCGGGCGCGGCCCGGCCCGGCTGCGAGCGGATGCGCGATCTTGTCGTGCGCCTGCGCCGGCCACTGGCGCCCCAGGTCAGCCGGTTGCAGGTAAAGGGGATCTCGAATGGCAGTCAGCCGTTCGTCCTGTGGAGCAATCGCCAACTGGCGAGCCGGCACCGGAGTTATTCGGGAGAGGTCGTCCCCGACCTGCGCAAGCTGGCCGAGCAACTCAAAGGCGCCGACGCCCCCCTGGCGAAGATGTTCGAGGTGAAGGCCCCCGACGCCGAGGCCGAAAAACGGCTGCGCGGCGCGCTGGAGCGATTCTGTGCGGTGTTCCCCGGCGCCTTTGTCGTGGCCGACCGGGGCCCCTACTACAACCCCAAGGAGGCCGGGAGGGGGCGACTGCTCACGGCCGGTTTCCACCTCATGCAGGGGTATTTCCGCGACGACGAGCCGCTGTGCGAATTGATCCTCGACGAACGGCAACGGCGCGAGCTCGACGCGCTGTGGCACGAGCTCGATTTCGTCGCGCGGGTGCCGATGCGGCAGTACAAGGACTTCATCTTCTTCGAGCGGGCCGAGCCGCCGCGCTTCATGATCGACGCCGAGTTCGACTTCGCGCGCTCCGAGGACAAGAGCTCCACCTCCGAGCCGAAGATGGAACGGCTCGCCAAGGCGTATCTGGCGAAGGCGCGGAAAAAGGGGGCCGGGCCCGAGGCGCTGAAGGCCATCGAAGACTATTTCGCCAACGTGTCGGCGGACGTTCGCAAGGTCGAGCGCGCCCGGCTGGCGGCCGAGCCGAGCCATTTGAAGGCGCTGGTGACGTTCGCCGGGCGGGCCTACCGCCGGCCTCTGGAGAAGGCCGAGCGGGACGAACTGCTGGCGTTCTACCACAAGCTCCGCCGGCAGGACGGCCTGGGGCACGAGGAGGCGGTGCGCGACGTGCTCGCGAGCGTGCTGCTGTCGCCCCATTTCTACTACCGCTTCGACCTCGCGGAAGCGGGCCCGGCCGCCCGGCCGGTGTCGGACCACGCGCTGGCCAGCCGGTTGAGCTACTTCCTCTGGTCGAGCATGCCCGACGCCGAGTTGCTGGCGCGCGCCGCGGCGGGAGACCTGCACAAGCCCGAGGTGCTGAGGGCCCAGACGCGGCGGATGCTGCGCGACCCGCGCGTGCGCGGGCTGGCGACCGAGTTCGGGGGCAACTGGCTCGATTTCCGCCGCTTCGAGGAACACAACAGCGTCGATCGCGAGCGGTTCCCGGGCTTCACCAACGAGCTGCGGCAGGCGATGTTCGAGGAGCCGATCCGCTACTTCGTGGACGTGGCGCAGCGGAACCGCTCCGTGCTCGACATGCTCCACGGCAACGACACGTTCGTGAATCGGCCGCTCGCCAGGCACTATGGCATGCCCGAGCCGAAGGGGCCCGGCGAGTGGGCGCACGTCGGCGATGCGGGGCGTTATGGTCGCGGCGGCATGTTGCCGATGGCGGTCTTTCTGACGAAGAACGCGCCGGGGCTGCGCACCAGTCCAGTCAAGCGCGGCTACTGGGTCGTCCGCAGGGTGCTCGGCGAACGCATTCCGCCGCCGCCCCCCAACGTTCCGGAGTTGCCGAAGGACGAGGCGAAACTGGGGGAGTTGACGCTGCCGCAACTGCTGGCGCGGCACCGCGACAACAAGAGTTGCGCGGGCTGTCATCGGCGCTTCGATTCGGTCGGCCTGGTCTTCGAGGGCTTCGGGCCGGTCGGCGAGCGCCGCGCCGTGGACCTGAGCGGCCGCCCGGTCCAGATCGGGGCGACCTTTCCCGACGGGAAAGAGAGGACCGGGCTCGTGGGCCTGCGCGCGTATCTGCGCGAGAAACGGCAGGACGATTTTGTCGAGAACCTGAGCAAGAAGCTGTTCTCGTATGCGTTGGGGCGCGGCCTGCAGCTGTCGGACAAGAAGGCGCTGGAGGCGACAAGGGCCCGGCTGGCTGCCGACGGACATGCGTTCGGGGGACTGGTCGAGGCGATCGTCGCGAGCCCGCAGTTTCGGAACAAGAGGGGGCGCGACGATCCGCGGGAGCAGTAGAGACAACAAGGAGAGGAACGGCCCGCTTTTTGGAGTGCGTCCGATTCATCGGCGCTTTCTTTTCCTCTTTTCGAGGGCCGCGTGCGACTGGAGCGGCGGGACGGCCTTCCGAGGGGCGGGGAAAAAAGAAGAAAAGAAAGCGCCGATGAATCGGACGCACTCCAAGACGGTCTTTGTCGCCATCCAACGGAGCAAGCAGATGTCTCGGTCTAAAGGCAAGCCGTCTGCTGCCCTGATCGACCAGATGCTCGGCGAGGCGTCGTGGCTGTCGTCGCACGCGCAAGCCTTGACCGATTACGGGCGCCAGGAAGAAGCGGCCCTGGAGTGGGCGCGAGCAGCCGGGTGTGAGGAGCAGGTGGCCTGCCTGTTGGAAGCCGACGGCCAGGAACGCGAGGCGGCGATCCATCGCGTGAGCGCCGCCTCGTGCTCCGAAAAACTTAGGCAGTACGCCCGAGCCGTCACGCTCCTGCACGCTGCTCTCTCGGTGGCGTTGCCCGATGACTACCGGGCCCGCATCGAACAGCAACTGGCGCTCGCGTTGGGTCAGGCATCCAAGGAACTGAGTCGGACGATCCCGCGGCGGCCGAGCAAGCAATCGCCCGCCGTTCCGTGAACCAGACACGACTGAAGGGAGCACGACGATTCGCGCGAACAGTCGGTGCCGCGTCTTTCTTGCTGTTTCCCCGTCGCCGCTCTCGTAAAATGAAACCTCGTCCTCCGCCCTCCTGCCGACGCCCGCCCGGGGATTGAACCGATGAGCTCGCACTCGCACAAAATCGGCCGGCGCACCTTCCTGACCGGCGTGGGCGTGACGATGGCCCTCCCCTGGCTGGAGTCGATCCCCGTCTGGGGCGACCGGCCGACCTCCGCCGCGCCCGCTTCGGCGCCTCCCCAACGGTTTGCGGCCCTGTTCATGGGGAACGGCATCAGCCCGCCGCACTGGTGGGCGAAGGGCGCCGGCGCCGACATGCAGCTCGGCAAGAGCCTCGAACCGCTGGCCCCGTTCCGCCCGCGCCTGAACGTGGTGTCGGGCCTGTTCAACAAGCAGGCCACGGGGGTCGGCATCCACCCCGGACAGACCGGCAACATTCTGTCGGGGGCCGCCCTCCAGAAGGGGGCCGTGCTGCGGGGCGGCATCAGCATGGACCAGGTGCTCGGCGCTTCCCTGGCAGAGGAGACCGCGCAACCGAGCCTGGTGCTGGGGTGCGAGCAGCCGATCACCGGCTACCACGAGACCAATTTCTCGATGGCCTACAGCTCGCACGTCTCCTGGCAGGACGCCCACTCTCCGGTCCCGATGGAGGTCTACCCGTCGCTGGCGTTCGACAGCCTCTTCGACAACCAGGGAAGCCGGCGAGCGCTCAGCATTCTCGACCGCGTTCAGGAACAGGCCACGGCGCTGAAGCGCCAGGTGAGCCGGGCCGACCGGGCCAAGCTCGACGAATACCTGACCAGCGTTCGCGAGGTGGAGAAACGGGCCCAGCGAGCCCGGGCCGCGAAGAACAAGGCCGAGGTTCGGGCGCGCGACCGGGGCCGGCCCGCGCTGGCGATGCCCCGCCCCGACAACGGGCTGCCCGAAGACTTTCGCGAGCACGTGCGGCTGATGTGCGACGTGATCGCGCTGGCCTTCCAGACCGACAAGACGCGCGTCGCCACGCTGCTGCTGTGCCGCGACCTCTCCGGGCTCTTCTATCCGTTTCTCGGCGTCCGGGCCGCCCACCATCCGACCTCGCACGAAGACCATTCCGACGCCTACGAGCGGGTGACGCGCTTCTACGTGAGCCAGCTGGCCTACCTCGCGGGGAAGTTGGCGGCGATGCCGGAAGGTGAGACGACCGTGCTCGACAACTCGTGCCTGATGTTCCTCTCGAACATGTGGTCGGGCAGCCGGCACGATTCGGGCAAACTGCCGGTGCTTCTCGTCGGCGGGCTGGGCGGGAAGCTCGCCACCGGGCGCGTGCTCGATTACGGGGGGCGCGGCGAGGGGGAGCGCAAGCTGTGTGGGCTGTATCTGGCACTGATGAACCGGATGGGGGTGAAGGCGGAGCGGTTCGGGGACGCCACGGCGCCGCTGGCGGGGCTGTGAGCGGCGGGCGGAACCGTGCTCCAGGCGGAGCCTCGTCCCTCCAATCTCTGGAAGGCTGGAAGCCCCGTCAGCGCCGATCCTCACCGCCGGTCCGCATCCGCTCAATTCGTCCCGCGACCGGGCCCCTCTGGTCCGAAGAACATTCCGCAGGAGGCGGCCACGTCGTATCCCACCCGTACGATGACGCTGACGCAGGCGTTCGGCAGGCGCGAGCGGTAGATCGCCGCCCGAGGAGGTGATACAATTCGGAGGGGAAACTCCACAAATAGAGCAGTTTGGTTTGCAGGGGGGACAAGAGGGCGAGCAGGGCGGTGAGGCGTCCTGCCACCTTCACCACGGTCAGGCTGATCCCCTTGAACGCCTCCAGCAGCAACTCGGCGCTGGGCCTGCTCGTCTTCCGCCCCGGCTGGCCAGGGCACACGTCGCGCAGCACCTCCCCGCTCTGGTGCAACTTGCGTCGCACCTCCCACTGCAACACCGTCAGCACACGCAGGCGAGGGGGCCCAGAAGGTCGGCGAGGCGGTCGTCGTGGAAGTCGAGGGGCCGGACGGTCTTGCCGAGGAGGGAGCGGAGGGTCAGGAGGTGTCGTTCGGCCCAGGGCTGGAGTCGGGAGAGTCGGTGGTCTCCCTCGGCGGGCCCGTAGGGCAACAGTTCTTCTACAGTGAATGGACCGGAGTGGGCGTCGTGGGCATCGAGGACCAGGACCAGCGTCGGCCCCTCTTACACGATGCGCACCCCGGCGTACCGCCGCGGAACATCTGCACGACGGCAATGCCCTGCGCCAGGGCCTCTGGGAGGCGTTCGCGGCCAGCCCGGTCCTGCGCCGCTTTCTCGACCTGCGCGACTGCACGCCCCCGGTTGCTCCAGTTCGTCGCGCCAGGCAACTGGCCCGTAGCGCCTCGAAGGCCCGCGCTTGCGCCCCGACGGCGAGCGGCCCCCCGGTCTTCAGGAGATGCGCGCGGGTTGTTAATCGAAGCGCTCGGGGATGCGCTGGCCCGGGCCTCCCGGCCGGTTCGCGCTCGGCTTGTCCGTCGCCCCGCGCGGCAAGCCCGGAAACCGCCGGCGCAACCTCGGCCTCGGCTGGTCGTGCTCGTCCTCGATGTCGCCGACGATCTCCTCCAGCACGTCCTCCAGCGTGATGAGCCCCAAAATGACGCCCTCCTCGTCGCGCACCAGCGCCATCGGCCGTCGCGCCTTGCGGAACAGCCGCAGCGCGTTGGCGATGTTCTCGTCGGGCTTCAGGAACAGCGCGGGGTAGAGCGCGTCCTGCAACACCACCACGCCTTGCAGGCTGAAGAGGTAGAACAGGTCCTTGGTGTTGACGATGCCGACGATTTGGTTCGGCTCGCCCTCGTAGATCGGCATGCGCGTGTGCGCGCCGGTGCGCACAGCCTCGAGCACCTTTTCCGGGGGCGTACACAGCTCCATGCTCGCCATCTTCTCGCGCGGCACCATGCAGTCGCGGACGAACTTGCCGGAGAGGTGGAACACGTTTTCCACCAGCTCGGCCTGCTCGGCGTCGAGGATGCCCGCCTCCTCCGTGTCCTCGATCAAGAGCAGCAGTTCCTCGACGGAGTGGACCATCTCTTCCCCGCTCACGGGCCGGTAGCCGAGGCGGCGCAGGATGAGCCCGCCGGTGCCGTTCATCAGCAGGATGAGGGGGCGCGTCAGGGCGGCGAAGACGAGCAAGGGGCGGGACAGCCACAGGGCCGTCTTGTCCGACGTCTGGATGGCCAGCGACTTGGGGATCAGCTCGCCGAAGACGACGTGCAGGAACGTGATCAGGGCAAAGGCGAGGATGGTGGCGGCGGAGTGCGCGGTGAAGCGTTGCCAGTCGGCGGGCACGAAGCCGAAGAGCGGCCGGAGCAGGCGCGCCAGCGCCGGCTCCCCGAGCGAGCCGAGGCCGATGCTCGCCAGGGTGATGCCGAGTTGCGTCGCGGCGATGGAGCGATCGAGGCCTTTCATGGCGGCCTCGACCGCGCGGGCACCTTGGACGCCCTGGGCGACCAACTCCTCGATCCTCGTCTTGCGGACCGAAACGAGGGCAAACTCCGCGGCGACGAACAGGCCGTTGAGAACCACGAGGGCCGGGACCGTCACCAGGGCCATTACGTCCCAGGCCCCCAGGCCACCCTCCCCGACTGCGAACACGATGATGCGTTTCCTCCTCCCCAGGCGGGAGTGGATGGCGTAAGGCCCACCCACTCGATGCTTGCGAGCGATCGTTGCATGGTAGCAGAATGCCGGCGCGGGACCAACGGCGGCCCGCCGGGCGTTACTCCTGGGTGTGGCCAGATTGCCGGGGTCGGTGATCGCCAAGCCTCGAGCGGCACACTTCGAGGGCCGCCGCTTGCGGCTCAGCGGGGCCTTACCGGAATCGTTGCCTCGCCCTTGCTCCCAGGGCATCAGCGGGCCGTCAACGGTCTCCAGCGGGCTTTCGGCCAGGAAAGGGGGCCGGCCCGTCAGCATCTCGTACCGGATGGCGCCGAGGGCGTAAACGTCCACGCCCGGGCCGAAGTGCTTGGTCGTCTCCGTGGCCTGTTCCGGGGCCACGTAGCTCGGGGTGCCCATGATCTCCCCGGTCCGGGTGAGCCCCTTGCTTTCGCCCAGTTGCTTGGCGAGGCCGAAGTCAGCGATCTTGGGGGCGCCCTCCGGCGTCATCAGCACGTTGCCCGGTTTCAGGTCGCGGTGCAGGATGCCCTGCCGGTGGGCAAAGTGGACGGCCCGCGCCAGGGCCAGCACCAGGCGGGCGGCCTCGTCGGCGGGTTGGGGCGCCCCGCCCAGCTTGTGGGCCAGGGTGCTGCCGGCGACCAGTTCCAGGGCCAGGTAGGGTTGCCCGTTCGCCTGGCCCACCTCGTAGATGCGGACGATGTTGGCGTGTTCGAGGCGGCCGACGGCCTCAGCCTCGGCGCGAAAGCGCGCCAGGGCTTCGGCGTCCGCTTGATGGCCGGCGACGAGCACCTTCAGGGCGACGGGCCGGTTGAGGCTCAGTTGCCGGGCCCGGTAGACGACGCCCATGCCCCCGCGCCCGAGTACTTCAAAAACCTCGTAACCGGGGGCCACGGGCGGGGACAGCAATTCCCCCCCAGCCGAGGGGGAAAAGGTGCCCAGGGTGGGGCGCGTGCCGTCGGCCGCGACGGGCCCGCTCTCCAGGCCGAGGACGGGCGCGCTGTCCGTGGATGGGAAGGACATGGGGACGATCCTCGATCTTGACGACAGGCCGGGTGGGGCGGCGGGTCGGGTGGCCGCCCCGGCAGGCGCCTGCCTTATTCTACCAAGTAGGGCGGCGCTCTTCACCTGGTTGCTGACCCAGGCGCGTGGGGGCGTGGCAAGGAGCCCGGAGGCGGCCGGTCGCCGTCGGAGGCCGGCCGGCTTGGCGGCGCGCGAGGGCGAGCTCGCCCCTCCCCGAAAGCGCCCAAAGGGCCCATTGTGTCCTTCATTTCCAGGTTTTTCCTCCCCCCCGTCGCCCCCCAGGTTGTAGGATGCGGGGGAGCAATCCTCTCGTCGCCCCCGACGGGGAGTAACCATTGACCGCGGTGCTCCTCCGGTCGAACGGCTGCGGGAGGTTCTGCAAGGGGGCAAACTCGGCGGGGGCGCCGCGCCCTGATTCGCGCCCCAAGAGGGCGAGGCGCTCGCGGTGGCGCTCGACGCGCAGAGGCTCGCGACGTAAGCCACCGGGACCATCCCGGTGGTTCACGCGGCGCGCGCCCACCACTCCGTCCGCGGCGCAGACGTAATCTCTCCTTGGGGCCCTTGACTCGCCTTTCACAAACCGCGCATACTATCCCCATTCGCGGGAAGCAGGCCTTGCCCTGGATGGCCAGGAAAACATGATGCCCGGCGGCGCCCCAACAGTATTTATCGGCTGGGAACTGGGCGGCGGCATGGGCCACGTTCAGCAACTGCTGCGCCAGGCGCACGCCCTGGCCGGGCGCGGCATGCGGCCCGTCCTTGCCGTCCGAGACCTGATCGAACCGCTGCCGCTCCTCCGCGCGTCTCCCTTTCCCGTCGTGCAGGCGCCCCTCTACTCCGCGGCGGGGCGGGTGGCGCCGCCGGGGTTCGTGGCGCGCAGTTATGCCGACATCCTGGCGACCCACGGTTTCGCGGACGCGGAACACCTGCTCGCGATGGTCCAGGCCTGGCTGGCGCTGCTCGACCTGGTGCGGCCTGCCCTGGTCGTCGCCGACCACGCCCCGACCCTGTGCCTGGCCGCCTCGGCCGTCCTGCCGACCGTCTTGGTGTGCAACGGCTACCTCCTGCCGCCCGCGGACCTGCCGGCGTTCCCGCTCCTGATGCCGGAGCGGCCAGCGGTCGTGGAGGAGGGGCGGCTGCTCGAAATCGTCCACGAGGTGCAGCGGCGGCTCGGGCGGCCCCCGGCGCGCTCCCTGCCCGGGCTCTTCGAGGCGGCGGGGCGCTTCGTCACGGTCCTCCCCGAGCTCGACCCCTACCACGACGTCCGCCGGGAGCGCGTGGTGGGGCCCCTGGAGCCGCTCGGGCCCCCCCTGCCGCCTCCCGAGCGCGGCGGCTTCTTCGCCTACCTGGCGGCGGAAATGCCCGGCTGGGAGGCGATCCTGAGCTGCCTGGCTCGCACCGGCTTCCCCGGCCGGGCCTACGTCCGGGGCGCGCCCCCCGAGGCGCGCGACCGGCTGCGGCGCCTGGGGCTGGAGGTGTTCGACCGGCCCGCCCCGCTCGACGAAATGCTGGCGCAGTCGGCGGCGATCGTGAGTCAGGGCAACACGGGCCTGATCCAGGCCGCGCTGGCGGCCGGCCGGCCGCAACTGCTGTTCCCCGCCCACCTGGAACAGTTGCTGAACGGCCGGCGCTTGCATGCGCTGGGCGTGGCCCACTGCCTCAGCGGCCAGTTCCCCGCCGCCGACGTCGGCGAAGGGCTGCGGCAGTTGCTCGTCGAGCCGCGCTTCGCCCGCCGCGCGCGCGAGGTGGCGGGAACCGTTGCGGCGCGCGGCCCCTGGGCCCCGCTGCCGGCCATCGTCGCCCACTGCGAACGTTTGCTGGAGGGCCCCGCAGGCCCGATCTCTCCCGCCGTCTTTGGAACCTCGAAGGAGCCTCTCGCGTGAGTAAGTTTCCGTTCGGGCATGCCGCGCTTCCGATCCGCTCTCTGTACCGCTTCCTGGCGGAGTGGGGGCGGCCGCGAACGCCCGTCCTCGGGGCCCGGTTCCGCCCCCGCCTCGAGGCGCTGGAGGACCGCCTGGCGCCGGCGTTGCTGCACGTCATCAGCCTGGCCGACGCCGGCACGGGCACGTTGCGCGATGCCATCCTCACGGCCAACGGCAACGCGGAAACCTCCAACACCATCGACTTCGACCCCTCCCTGGCCAAGGGCGTCGTTTACCTGACCACCTTCCTGAATCCGGCGACCGGCACGATCCCCGGCCCTACCGCCTTCGACGTGCTGAAGCCGCTGACGATCCTCGGCAGCGGCCAGACCATCGCCCGCGCCGGGCCGAACGCCTTCCGCTTCTTCTTCGTCGAGGCCGGGCAGGGCCTGAGCCTGTCCAACCTCACTCTGTTCAACGGCCTGGCCCAGGGCGGTAACGGCGGCGACGGCCAGGTCGGCGGGGGCGGCGCGGCGGGCCTCGGCGGTGCCATCTACAACCAGGGCACGCTCGGCGTGCAAGGGGTCACCTTCACCGGGGACGCCGCCGTCGGCGGCAACGGCGGAGTTGGCGTGAATAGCCTCAGCTACGGCGGTGGGGGCGGGGGCCTCGGCGGCAGCGGCGCCGGCCAGAGCGCCGGCGGCCCGAACGGCAGCCCCGGCTTCAGTTACGGCGGCGGCGGCGCCGGGGGCTTCGGCGGGGGCGGCGCCGGGGGCTTCGCCGGCGGCTACGGCGGCGGCTACGGCGGCGGCTACGGCGGCGGCGGCGGCCCCGGCGGCGGCGGGGGCGGCGGCTCCGACCCGGGCTTCCAGGGCGGCCTCGGCGGCGTCGGCGGCGGGGGCGGCGGGGGTGGTTCCGCAGGGAATGCTGGCTTCGCCGGCGGCGCCGGCGGCAGTTACGGCGGCGGCGGCGGGGCCGCCCTGGGCGGCGCCATTTTCGGCGAGCACGGCTCGGTGACCATCACCAACAGCACCCTGGTGAACAACTCCGTGACCGGCGGTGAGGGCGGTGTCGGCGACAACGGCACGCACGCGAGCTCCGCCGGGAGCGGTTTCGGCGGGGCCATCTTTGTCGCGGATGGCATGCTCACCATCACCAACAGCACCCTGACCAGCAACACCGTCCGGGCCGACGCCGGAGAGGGGGCGAACGTCGGCGGCCGGGACGTCTACCTGTCCTCGACCGGCGGCACCACTTCCGCCGTCATCAACAACGCCATCCTCGGCCAGACGGACAACTCCGTCAGCGACTTCGCCACCGACGGGAGCAGCGGCGTCTCGTTCAGCGGGGGCTACAATTTGATCCGCAACCTCGGGAGCGGCACCGGCAATTTCGGCTTCATCAGCGCCGCCGACCCGCTGCTCGACCCTGCCGGCCTCGCGGACCACGGCGGCCCCACGCAGACGATCGCCCTGCTGCCGGGCAGCCCGGCCCTCGACAACGGCAGCAACGCCTCCCTGCCGCCGGGAACGACCACCGACCAGCGCGGCCCCGGCTTCGCCCGCGTCTCTGGTGCCTCCGTCGACGTCGGCGCCTTCGAGGGCCCGTTCGTCCCGGCCGGGCAGGCGCTCACTGTTACGGTGGACGGCAGCTCGGTCACCTACGTCATCAGCGGTCAGCCGCCGGTGGTCCTGTCCAACGTCGCGTCGCTCACGTTCACCGGGGGCGGCAACAACCAGGTCACCGTGAACAAGGTGGCTTCGGCCTCGCAGGCGACCGTCGCCGTCCACTTCGTCGGCGGTCCGGGGGCCAACGCGCTGACGATTGGGGCCCAGGGCCAGGCCCTGTTCTTCTCGCCCGGGAGCGTCTTCTTCGCCGACCCTCTGACGCTGACCTACAGCAACGTCCAGACGATCAACGTCAACGGCGCCGTCGCCGCGAACGACTTCGCGGGACCGGACACGGCGGACCGGGCCACCGCCTTCGCGGGCCTGACGGCGCAGGAGCGGTTCGTGCAGGCGCTCTACCTGGACGAGCTCGGCCGGGCCGGCTCGAAGGCGGAACTGGACGGCTGGGTGGCGGCGCTCAACGGCCCCGGCGGCTCGCCGGCAAACGTCAGTGCCGGCATCGCCCGCTCGCACGAGGCGTTCGACCGGCTGGTGCAGTCGTGGTATCGGGCCTATCTGGGCCGCCCCGCCCAGAACGGCGAGGAGCTCGGCTGGGTGGGCCAACTCGAACAAGGGGCAACCGGGGAGCAGGTGCTCAGCAACCTCCTGGGCGACCCCGTCGGCATGGAGTTCTTCAACCGTGCGCAGGGCCTCGTCTCCTCGGGCACCCCGCAGGAGCGCTACGTGCAGGCCCTCTACCTCGTGCTGCTCGGCCGCACCGCCAGCCCCGGCGAGGTGGCCCCCTGGGTCAACGCGCTGAACGCCGCGCCGCCGCAACTGACGCGGCAGCAGGTGGCGCTGGGGATTCAGCAGTCGTCGGAGCACCGCACGGACCTGGTGGAGGCGTACTACAACGTGCTGCTGCACCGGCCGGAGGGCCCCACGGGCCTCAACGGCTGGGCCTTCTCCAACCTGGACGCCATCAGCATCCGTATCGGCTTGGAGGCCTCGCCCGAGTTCTTCGTAAACGGGTAGCCCGGATGGGGCGACTCCGGGCCCCGTTCGCTCTCACAGATACTCGTAGCCGATGAAGAACGTGATGCGCCCGTCCGGCAGCTTGCGGATGTTGGTGATGTGGACGGGCAACCCTCCGCCCTTCGGCGACTTGCTCGATGGCGTCGTCAGGGGCGTGAAGGCATTGTTCGACGGGCTGGGGTAGGGGATCGACAGAAGGAACCGCGTCGGCCCGTCCGGCGTGGTGATGCCGTGCGACTCCTCCAGCACCGGGCGATTGTTCACCACGCGCCAGATCAGCAGCCCCTCGGCGGGGAGGTCCTTCTCGAAGCCCTTGCGCGTCCGGTTCTCCAACAGGAGATACTCGCTCCCGTCGGGCCGCACCAGCACCTTGAAGCACTCCTTGTTCGTGCGCGTAACGGGCGCCAGGACGAGCTTCTGCTTGACGCGCGGGTCGAGGACCGCCGGCGCCAGCCAGCCCATGCGGACCTTGCACCAGGCCGAGAAGTGCAGCGGCTTGCCGTCGCGCCCGTGGCCGTTGGCCATCGTACACCACACGCCAAGGCCCTCCTCGCCGGGCACCTCGGGGCGCGCGTAGAGGTCGGGCAGGCCGAGCATGTGCCCGAACTCGTGCGCGATCACGCTGATCGACGCCATGTTGCGCCCGGCCAACTCGGGGCAGATGAAGTAGGACCAGCGCGCGCCCTTGTAGGGCACGCTGGCCCGGTGCGGCCAGTAGAGCCCGCCCCGGCGCCCCTGGGCGCGGTCGCCCGCGTAGAGGAAGAAGACGCCGTCGAAGCTCTTTAGCGCATCCTTGCCGTCGCGGGCGTGGACCAGGTCGAGCGCCTCGGTCAGCAGCGCGAAGCGGTTGGCGTTGTTGCCGTAGTCGGCGCGCTTGTTCTTGACCGTCACCCACTCGAAGGCCTTGCCCTCGACGCGCAGCTTGCCGAACGACTGCTCCAGATAGTAGTCGTTCATGCTGCCGTGGACGCGCTGTCCCGTCGCGCTCTTGCCGTTGTACTGGCCCTTGCTGAACAGCGAATCTTCCCAGTCTTTGGCGCCGATCTTGGCGTGCCCCTTCACGTCGGGGTAGGCGATGCGCACGACCGCCAGGCGATACGCCGGCTTGCTGAAGGTGCCCACTCGCCGGGCGTCCCAGCCGCCCGTCCGGCCGGAGGCGCGCTCCGCGACGAGTCGGGCCTTGACGTCGAACGTCTTGCCGTCGCGCTGAACGGTGAAGGTGACGACCTCGCCAGGCTGGCGCGTGCCCAGCGCGGTGAGCCGGTCGCTGCCGGCGACGGGGGCGCCGTCGATTTTCGTGAGGACGTCGCCGACCTTGAGCTTGGCCCGGTCGGCGGGCAGCCCGGCCGTGACCGAGGTGAGCCGAATGCCTACCCGGACCGCCTCCGTTTGCACGCCGATGATGGCGCGCTGGCCGGGCGTCAGCGGCCGGCTCGTGGCGCCGAGCACCGCGCGGGCCTCCACGTCCTTCCCCGCACGCACCAGGGAGAACGTGAGCTCCTCGCCGGGGGCGCGGGCCTTCACCAGTTCGCCCAGCGCGGCCACGTCGCGGCAGGCGAGCCCGGCGGCCTTGCGGACGACGTCGCCAACCTGAAGGCCGGCGCGCGCCGCCGGCGAGCCGGGCTCGACGTGATCGACGACGAGCTCCCCGCCCTTGACGTCGAGGTGGGCCCCCAGGTAGGCGGGCTGGGCGGGGCGGACGCCCGGGGCGGCGCTGCTGACGCGCGCGGTGATGGCCGTCTCGACCGTGCGGAACTCTTTGAGGTCGGGCAGGGCGGGCGGCGCCACGGCCGGGGCGACGGGAACGAACAGGCCCAGCACCAGCCCCGCGACGGGGACCAGGGAGAAAAGAGAACGGTTCATGAAAGCGCGGCTCCGGGGGGAAACGCCGGCGTCGATGCCGGCACGAGTCCCGTGCTTATTAACCCCGGTCGCGGAGGATGGTTTCACGGAAACGGGGCGAACGCCAAGCCGCAAGCGGCGAACCTCCCGGGGCCGCCGCTTGCGGCTTGGCGTTCCGGGCCTCACTTCGGGTCGTGCGCCACCAGATACCCGAACCGCTCGCGGAACTGCTCCGGCGTCATCTTGACCACCTCGGCCAGGCGAGCCAGCCGGTGCGGGTCCTCGATGTCGCGCCGCTGCAGGCGCAGCATGTAGCGGCGGGCACATTCGTAGCCCTCGCCGTTGACGTTGACGCGCCGCGTCGTCATGCGATTGGTCTTGGGGTTGAGCATCTTCTCGAACGGCAGTGGTTCGAGGTGCCCGCCGACGAGGCTGATGATCGCCCCAAACTTCCCCGCCTCTTCCGAGCGCAGGAACTTGACCGCCCCGTAGCCGAGGTCGCGCGTGTACTCCGCGTCGAACGGGATCGGGTCGGCGCAGCGCAACTCGTAGCCGAGGTCCTTGTCGATCAGCGTGACGCTCAGGTCGAGCTGCTCCAGGCGATCGCTCAGGTGGTCCTTGATCATTCGGCCGAACTCGATCTCGCCGAGGCGCAGGTGCCCGTGCGGGTCGCGCGCGATCTCGCCGTAGCGGCTGAGTTGGCCCGTCTCCATCATCTGGCCCAGCCCGCGCTCGCCGATGGCCTCGATCAGGCCCTCCGCCAGCACGGCCACGCCGTAGTTGGACCCCCGCGCCCGCCGCTTGATAACGGCGCCAACCAGGATGTCGCACACCTCGTCGAGCGTCACGGGCCGGTCGCGGAACTCCTCGGGGATGATCGTGAGCGTGGCCGCGGCGGCCTTGCCGATGCCCAGGGCGAGGTGCCCCGCCGCCCGGCCCATGCTGACGATGAGATACCACCGCGAGGTCGTGCGGGCGTCCTCGGCGAGGTTGCGGACCACGCCGACGCCGACCTGGCGCGCCGTCTCGAACCCGAAGGTGGGCGTCGAGCCCGGCAGGGGCAGATCGTTGTCGATCGTCTTGGGCACGTGCGCGACGCGCACCGAGCCGGCGCCGTGCGCGTACACCTGACTGCCCGAGTAGGCGGTGTCGTCCCCGCCGATGGTCACGAGCATGGTGACGTTGAGGCGCCGGAACACGTCGAGGACGTTGCGCATCGCGTCCTCGGACTTGGTGGGGTTGGTCCGCGACGTGCCGAGGATCGATCCCCCGCGCAGGGCGATCGACTTGACGTCGTCGATGGCCAGCTTGCGGTGGTGGTCGGCGTTGCCCTCGACGAGCCACTTGAAGCCGTCGCGAAAGCCGAGGACCTCGTGGCCCTGTTCGACGGCCTCGATGGTCACCGCGCTGATGACCCCGTTGATGCCGGGCGCGGGCCCGCCGCCGACGATGAGGGCCAGGCGCCCGGAAGGCGCTGCAATGCTCACGTGCGTTCCTCACTCTGTAGGGGCCGACCACTCGCAACCCATCCACAGTTTAGCGATCCGTGCTCCGATCGACCAACGGCCTGTGCTCCCCTCTTGCCTGGCGTTTCGCGCCCCTCTCTGGCTTTCGGTGGTGCTGCTGAGTGGCAACAGCGAACGCGCGGCAAGAGAGCGAGGCTCACGGCACGCGCAATCCGTCGCGCACCGCGGGCTCGCCGCCGGCGTGGCTCACTTCGAGCCGGGTGGCGGGCGCTGAATGGTGTGCCCCTCGGCGAGGAGGCGGTTCCTGGTGTCGCGAAGCTCGCCCCGCACGTCCGCGACGTCGATCGCCGTGCCGTAGGCCACGAACGACCGCCCCACGAGGAGCTTCTTCGCCGGCGGACAGTGGATGACGACGTCTTTGCTGATGATTGGCCCCCGAGGGCCGGGCACCGCAGCGCGCCCGGGCCCGTGAGCGCATTGTCGCACGTCGGGCGCCAGGATCAAGGGCCCGCTCTGCCTTCCAGGTCGTCGTCGCGCAGGTCCGTCAAGAACATGTGCCCCGGCTTGTGCGTCAGGAGCAGCGCCGGCCGAGCCTCCATCGCCACCGCTTGCGGCGTCACCCCGCACGCCCAGAACACGGGCACCTCGTCCTTTTTCACCTCCACCGGATCGCCGAAGTCCGGCTTATCGAGGTCGCGGATGCCCAGCGCGCCCGGCTCGCCCACTTGCACGGGCGCCCCATGCGCGAGGGGGAAGCGCGCGCAGATGGCGCTCGCCTGTTCGGCCTGGGCTGGCGTCATCGGCCGCATCGACACGACCAGAGGGCCGCGAAACGCGCCTGCGGGGCGGCAGGCGAGGTTGGTGCGATACATGGGCACGTTGCGGCCCTGTTCCACGTGGCGCACCGGCACGCCGGCGCGGAGCAGCGCGTTCTCGAAAGTGAACGAACAGCCGAGGAGGAACGCCACGAGGTCGGCCCTCCACCAGGAAAGGAGATCGCGTGGCTCCTCGATCAGTTCGCCGTAGCGGTAGGCGCAGTAGCGCGGCACGTCGGTGCGGACGTCGGCGCCGGGGGCGACGAGGGCGGGCTCGGCGCTGCCGACGTCGGTCGCGTCGAGGAGAGGGCAGGGCCTGGGGTTGCGCTGGCAGAACAGGGCGAAGTCGTAGGCGAGCTGTCGCGGCACCACGACGAGGTTGGCCTGGACGAAACCGAGCGCCAGGCCGGGCGTCGGGCCCTGGAGCTCGCCGGACCGGGCCATACGGCGCACGTCCGCCCCGCTGAGCGTTGCCTCCTTCATGCCCGGGGCCCTCCCGTCGGCGGCAGCTTGTCCAGCACGTCGCCGATGCTCCGGTCGAGCAGGTCGAGCATCTCCTCGATCTGCTCCGCCGTCGAGACCAGCGGCGGGCCGAAGGCGATCCAGTTCGGGTCGAACCGGCACAGGAGCCCCCGCTCCAGGGCGGCGCGGCCCACCTTGACGCCGAAGGCCAGTTCGGCGGGGAACGGCTCCTTGGTCTTCAGGTTGCGCACGAACTCGATGCCTTGGAGCAGCCCCTTGCCGCGGACGTCGCCGATGACGCCATGTTTCTTCGCCAACCGGTCGAAGCCCGCGCGCAGTCTCGCGCCCTGGGCCCGGGCGTTGCCGCACAGGTCGCGCTCCAGGATCTCCTGCAACACGGCGATCCCGGCCGCACACGATAGGGGGTTGCCCTCGAAGGTGTGCCCTTCGACGAAGCCGGGGTTTTCGGACACCGGGCCCCAGAACGCGTCGGCGATCGACTGCTTGCAGATCATGGCCGACAGGGGAGCGTACCCGCCCGACAGCCCCTTGGCGGTACACAGCACGTCGGGCACCACGCCGAACGTCTCGGCGGCGAACAGGTGCCCCGTGCGCCCGGCGCCCGTGATGATCTCGTCGAAGATGAGCAAGATGTTGTGGCGGTCGCAAATCTCCCGCAGGATGGGCAGATATTCGGGCGGGGGGTCGATGATGCCGCCCGTGTGGCCGATGGGCTCGACCATGATCGCCGCGACCGTTTCGGGATCTTCCATCTCGACGACGTTGCCGACGAGAGTGGCGCAGGTGATCCCGCAGTCGGGGTAGGACTTCCCGAAGGGGCAGCGGTAGCAGGTGGGCGGGAAGACGTGGAGGAAGCCGGGGGCGAGGGGCTCGTTGACGGTCTTGCGGCCCTTGAGCCCGGAGGCGGAGAGGGCGCCGAGGGTCGAGCCGTGCCAGGAGAGGTAGCGGCTGATGATCTTGTACTTGCCGGGATGGCCGGTGAGGCGGTGATACTGCCGGGCGAGCTTGATGGCGGCCTCGGTCACCTCGGACCCGCCGCACTGGAACTTGACGGCGCCGAGGTCTCCCGGGGCCAGCTCGGCGAGCAGGTTGGCGAGGCGCACGGCGACGGGGTTGGTGCCGTGCATGGGCGGGGAGAAGTGCAGCGTGTCGAGCTGCTCGCGGATGGCGTCGATGACGCGCCGGTTGTTGTGGCCGACGGAGACGACGTAGATGCCGGAGAGGGCGTCGAGATAGCGCTTGCCGTGGACGTCCCAGTAAAAAACGCCGTCGGCCTTGGCCATGACGAGGGGGGCGCGGGACCACTCGGCCATCTGGTCGCGGACGAACACGTGGCGGAGGAAGCGCTCCTCGGTGGTCTGGGCGTCGGAGATCAGGTCGGGGAGGGTGGAGGACATGGTGCGCTTCCTGGAGGGATTGGAGTGAAGCGGGGCTTGGGGCCGTCGGCTGAAGTCAGAGGTTGTGAAAGGATGGGCGAGCGGGGGGCGTAAGCCCCCTGTTCGGGG
>JBBSEZ010000132.1:0-21884 GCA_038239195.1 Gemmatales bacterium | reverse complement strand
CGTCATCACGGTGGACCAGGCGCGGTTGCGGGCGAACATCCGCGAGGTGCCGATGAACTCGCCGCCGTACAAGCGTTACCTGGTCAAGTTCGAGCAGCAGGAGACGCAGATCGAGAAGTATCAGGCCGACGTCAAGAGGCTGCAAGGCACCGAGCACACCCAGCAGAAGGCGTTCGACGACTTCCTCGCCGGCTTCTCCGCCGAGTGAGAGCATTTCAGGGATTTTAGTTCCAGGGGCTAACGCCCCTGGAACGCCTACCCCTGGAACGCTGCCCATTTCACCCCAGCAGGCCGTCGATCTTCCGCCCGGTGACCAAAGCGTGAGGCCGGCCGATCTGGTCGTGGATGAGCGCGTTCGCAGGCACCCCGAGGAGGTGATAGACCGTGGCCGCCAGATCGCGCGGGTCGTGCGGGTGAGCAACTGGGAAGGCAGCAATTTTGTCCGAGGCCCCGTAGACGACGCCCCGCGCCGCGCCACCTCCCGCAAGTGCCACGGAATAAACCCACGGCCAGTGATCTCGGCCCCCGTTGCGGTTGACGCGTGGCGTTCGGCCGAACTCCGCCGTCGCCAGCACGAGAACCTGGCCGAGCAGGCCGCGCTGGTCCAGGTCCTCGACCAGGCTGGCGAACGCCCGGTCAAAAGTCGGGCACAGGGAGTCTTTCATCTGGGAGAAATGCCGGCTGTGCGTGTCCCAGGAGCCGACCGGTGTGCGGCAGTAATGCACGTTGATCAGGGGCACGCCCGCCTCGGCCAGGCGCCGTGCCAGCAAACAGCACTGGCCGAACTGCGTTCGCCCGTACGCGGCGCGCACGAGGGCTGGCTCCTGGGCGAGGTCGAAGGCTCGGGCCAGCGCCGGCGAGGTCAACAGATCGAGCGCCCGCTGCTGATAGGCGTCAAAGGCCCGCACCTCGGCGGCGGCGCCCAGCAAGCGCTGCTGGCTGTCGATCTGACGCAGCAGGCCCCGCCGCGCCGTCAGGCGCACCGAGGAGAGGTCTGGGCTGGGGCGGACCGCCTGCACGCGCACGTCCGCAGGGCGCAGGACCTGATCGATGACGAGCGGGCCGTGCCGGGTGCCGAGGAAGCCCGGCGATTGGCCGTGCAACACGGTCCCATTACCGCGACGCATCAGCGGCCCAACCTGCACCCAGGTCGGTAGCCGGGGCGCCCGGCGCAAATGGTCGAGCACGGCGCCAAAGGGCGGGAAGTCGCTCGGCGACGGGGCAAAGTCGCCGCGGGCCTCGGCCTCCGGCGGGTGGGCGTGGCCCGTCATCGCCGCCAGGCTGGCCTGCACGTGGTTGGCGTTGCCGTGGGTCAGCGAGCGGATCACGGCGAGTTTGTGCATCACCCGAGCGGAGCACGGCAGCAATTCGCCGACGCGAGCTCCGGGCAGGCTGGTGGCGCGGGCACCGAGCTCGCCCCGCTCGGGAGAGGGCCCTGCGGGCTTGGGGTCCCAGGTTTCCTGCTGCGCATGACCGCCGTGCAGGTAGAGGACGATGACGGACTTTGCCCGCCCGAAGGTGCCCGGCCGCTCGGGCCTCGCCTCGGCCTGTGCCCGGAAGAGGTCGGGGAGCGACAGGCCAAAGCCGGACAGGGCGCCAACGCGAAGCAACTCGCGGCGGTCCAGGCGCGCCGCGGCGCGAAAGTCGGTGCAGTCAGGGGAAGAAGCAGGCATCGCGGGCCCTCACCGAGGCAGTAGGCAGTGTTGTTGACACGACCTCGCCTGTCAAGGGAAAACACGTCCGGGAGGGCCCCGCCCGCCAAGCCGCCAGCGGAATTGCGCCGGGCCCGCCGCTTGCGGCTTGGCGATCCGCGCTCCCGGATCTTTGGCCTCACCCCTCCCTTGTAGCGGTTCGCGAGGCGGGCCAACGGGTGGGCCTCGAGGACGAGCAGGTTCGGCTTCGTCGCGCTCGTGGCCGCCCCGACTCGACGAAGACGACGCTCGGCCGTCTTCCTTCGTAGACTGATCCCGTCGCCCCCGAAAGAGCCAGGAGGCCACTGGTGAGCGTCACGATCGTCAAGGCTGGCCTTGGGCACGTGGCCCTGGCGGCCCCGCTGTTCGACGGCTACAGGCAGTTCTACGGGCAGAAGCCCGACCTGCCGGTGCCGCCGCGTTCCTCGCCGAGCGGCTATCGAAGGGCGAGTCGGTCCTGTTCGTCGCCCTCGACGAGAAAGCCCCGACCGCCCTGGGGCTCGTCCAGCTCTACCCGTTGTTCTCGTCCGTGCGGATGAAGCCGATCTGGGCCCTCAACGACCTGTTCGCGGTGGAGGGGCACGCCGCCGCGGGGTCGCCCGCCTGCTGATGGGCGCCGCCCTGGGCCTGGCCCGCTCGACCGGGGCGGCCTGTCTCGTGCTCTCGACCGCGAAGGACAACCTGGCGGCGAGGTCGCTCTACTTGTCGCTCGGCGACCGCGTGGACGAGGCGTTCGACCACCTGAAACTGCTCATCGACTGATCCAGAGGCAGGAGAAGCTCATGGCGACGATGCTCGAAACAGGGCGGCAGATGGTGAGCGGGGAGCGGGAGACGTTCCCCATCGCCCGACTGCTGGGCATGAAGATGACGGAGATCGAGCCGGGCCGGACGGCGTTCGCGATGGCGGTGGACGAGCGGCACCACAACCCGCTGGGGACGCTCCACGGCGGCGTCTACACCGACCTCGCCGATGCCGCGATGGGCTGGGCCTACGCCGCCACGCTGGCCGAGGGCGAGAGCTTCACCACCGTCGAACTGAAGATCAACTTCCTCCGGGCCGTCCGCCGAGACGTCATCACCGCCGAGGCAAAGGTGGTGAAGGCTGGCTCGACCGTGGGCTACGTCGAGTGCGAGGTCAAGGACGGGCAAGGGCGGCTCGTCGCCAAGGCGTCCAGCACCTGCCTGAAGCTGAAGGCGAGGTGAGAATGGGAAAAGACCATGCACCCTCTGGTCCTCCTCCTGCTGCCCCGCACCTGCGCCGTCTGCCGCCTGCCCGCCGACGCGGCCTCCCCCGACCGGGCCACGGGCGAGCTCGCCCGCATCACCCGCGCCAGAGCGAGCGAGGCGTTGAAGACGGCGGGGCATCGGGTCGCCGGGACGAGTGCTCGACAGGGCGGTTGCACGACGCCTCGCCTGCTCGACCCCTCGTGGGCCGACGTGCTCGCCCTCGTTACAATGGTCCCGCCGCCTGCCTCCTCGATACAATACGACTCTGTCGCCGACCGGGCCCCGAGGTGAACCATGAAGGCCTTCCTGCTGGTCCTGCCGCGGCTGGGCTTGCCCTTCCTGGCGGTCGCCGGCAACGAGACGGGCGAATGACCGCTTCGCCCGCTCTCTGCCGGGCGCTGTCTGGGGTGCGGGCCGTGCTTTCTGATTATCACCGGGCGACGGGGCCTTCGCGATGGCCGACCAGAGGCAACCGGACAGGGCGGCATGGGAAGGGGAGATGTTCCGGCTTCTGGCCGAGAACGTCCTGGACTACGCCATTTTCGTCGTGGACGCGAACCGCCACGTCCTCTGCTGGAGCAAGGGGGCCGAACGCCTGCTGGGCTTCTCGGAGGAGGAGGTCCTCGGCAAGCAGTGCGACTGTTTCTTCACCCCCGAGGACGTGCGGCGTGGCGTCCCGCAGAAGGAACTGGAGCAGGCCCTCGCCACCGGCAGGGGCGAGGACGACCGCTGGCACGTGCGGAGGGACGGTAGCCGGTTCTGGGCCAGCGGGGCGGTGACGCCGCTCAAGGACGAACGCGGCGGGCTAAGGGGGTTTGCCAAGATCGTGCGCGATCACACCGAAATGAAGCGGGCCGAGGAAGCGGCCTACCAGCGAGAGCGGCAACTGCACCTGTTGACGGACCACGCCCCGGTCCTCATCGCCCACTGCGACGCCGTCCGCCGCTACCGGTTCGTCAACAAGCCCTACGCGGCTCGCTTCGGGCTGCACCCCCGAGAGGTCGTCGGCAGACGCATCCGCGACGTGGTGGGCGAGGCGGCGTATGCCGCCATCGAGGCGCACGTGGATGCCGCTCTGGCAGGCGAGCGGGTCGAGTTCGAGGCCGAGCTCTTCTACGAGGGCCCCGGCAGGCAGGTCATGCGGTGTGCCTACGACCCGGAGTTGGACGCCGAGGGCCGGGTCGCGGGCTTCGTCGCGGCCATCGTTAACGTCACGGAAGGGCGGCAGGCGAGGGAGGCCCTGGGGGAGAGCGAGGGGCGGCTGCGGGCCCTCAGCGACAACCTGCCGCACGGGGCGGTCTACCAGGTCCTGGGCGACCGGGATGGCCACCGGCGGTTCACCTACGTCAGTGCCGGAGTCGAGCGATTGTTCGGCGTCACGCCCGCCGAGGTGCTTGCCGACGCCAACGCGCTGTACGGCCTCGTCCACGAGGAGGACCGCCCGCGCGTGGCCGCGGCGGAAGAGGTCGCCCTCCGCGATCTGGCCCCGTTCGACTGCGAGTTCCGCTTGCGGGCGCGCTCGGGCGTCGTCTGGGCCCACTGCCGGTCGGCCCCCCGCCGTTTGCCGACTGGCCAGACGGTCTGGGAGGGGGCCCTCCTGGACGTGACCGACCGCAAGCGGTCGGAGATTGCCCTGGAGGAGCGGGCGAGGCTGGCGGCGTTCGGGGCGGAAGTGGGCGTGGCCCTCACCCAGGCCGACAGCTTGCAGGGCATGTTGGCCCGCTGTGCCGAGGTCGTCGTCCGATGCCTCGACGCGGCGTTCGCCCGCATCTGGACGCTCGACGAGGCGGGGGGCGTGCTGGAGTTGCAGGCCAGCGCGGGGCTCTACGTGCATACCGACGGCCCGCACGGCCGCGTCCCGGTTGGGCAGTTCAAGATCGGCCTGATCGCCCAGGACCGGCAGCCGCTCCTCACCAACGACGTCGCGGACGACCCGCGCATTCACGACCGCGAGTGGGCAAGGCGGGAGGGCATGGTCGCCTTTGCCGGCTACCCCCTGCTGGTCGGGGAGCGGTTGGTCGGCGTGATGGCGATGTTCGCCCGGCAGGCCCTCTCGACGGCCACCCTGGAGGCGATGGCGTCGGTGGCCAACGGGATCGCCCTGGGGATCGAGCGGCAGCAGGCCCAGGAGCGGCTGCACCGGCAGCGGGAGTGGCTGCGGGTGACGCTCTCCAGCATCGGGGACGCGGTGATCGCCACCGACACGCAGGGCCTCGTCGTGTTCCTGAACGGCGTGGCGGCGTCCCTGACCGGCTGGACGCAGGAGGAGGCCGGGGGCCGGCCGCTGGAAGCCGTCTTCCCCGTCCTGAACGAAACGACCCGGCAGCCGGTCGAGAGCCCGGTGGCCAAGGCCCTCCGCGAGGGCAGGCCGGTCGGCCTCGCCAACCACACCGTCCTGCTCGGCAAGGACGGCGGCGAAACGCCCATCGCGGACAGTGCCGCCCCCATCCGCGATGAGCGCGGCCGCATCCTGGGCGTGGTCCTGGTGTTCCGAGACGTGACCGATGAGCGGCGGGCGGGACAGGCCCTCCGGGCGAGCGAGGCCCGCAAGGCGGCGGTCCTGGAGACGGCCCTCGACTGCATCATCACCATCGACAGCCGGGGGGCGGTCGTCGAGTTCAACGCCGCCGCCGAGCGGACGTTCGGCTACCGCCGCGAAGACGTGTTGGGGCGGGAGATGTCCGAGCTGATCGTGCCGCCCCGGATGCGGGAGGGGCACCACCGGGGGCTGGCCCACTACCTGGCCACCGGGGAGGGGCCGGTACTGGGCAGGCGGCTGGAACTGCCGGCCATGCGGGCGGACGGGGGGGAGTTCCCCGCCGAGTTGGCGATCACCCGACTGCCGGGGGATGGGCCCCCCCTGTTCACCGCCTACCTGCGGGACGTCGGCGACCGCAAGGAGGCGGAACGCCGCCGCAACGCCCGGCTGGCCGTCACCCAGGCCCTGGCTCAAGCACCCACCGTGAGCGAAGCCCTGCGCCACGTCCTTCGGTCGGTGTGCGAGACGCTCGGGTGGGACGCCGGCTCCTTCTGGTTGCTGGAGCGCGAGGCCAGCGTCCTGCGGTGCGTCGAGGCCTGGTACGCCCCGGACGCCGGCCTGGAATCGTTCGCCGCCGCCAATCGGCAGCAGACGTTCGCGACGGGGCTGGGGCTGCCGGGACGGGTGTGGCAAGCCTGCCGCCCGCTCTGGGTGGAGGACGTCGCCCGGGAGGAGAACTTCCCACGCCGGGAGGTCGCGGCCCAGGCGGGCCTGCGGGGGGCCTTCGCCTGCCCGGTCCTGCTCGAAGGCGAGTTCCTCGGCGCGATCGAGTTCTTCAACCGGGCGATCCGCGAGCCGGACGCCGACCTGCTGGAGACGATGACGACGCTCGCCGGGCAAATCGGCCAGTTCCTGGAGCGGAAGGGGGCCGAGGAGGCCCTCCGCAGCAGCGAGGCCCGGCTGCGGTCGATCATCGACAACTGGCCCTCGGCGATCTTCGTCAAAGACCGCCAGGGCCGCTACCTGCTGGCCAACAAGGCGTGCGAGGCGTACTCGGGCGAGCCCGTCGAGCGGATGATCGGCAAGACGGACTACGACTACCTCCCGGGGGAGGTCGCAGACCGCTTCCGGGCCGACGATGGACGTGTGCTCGACAGCGGGGCCGTGCTGCGGTACGAGGAGCCCGCCCCGTTGGACGGGGAGGCCCGGACCTCGCTGACGGTGAAGTTCCCGCTGTGCGACTCGTCCGGCAGGCCCTACGCGGTCTGCGGCATCGCCACCGACATCACCGACCGCAAGCGAGCCGAGGAGCGGCTCCGCGAGGCGGACAGGCGGAAGGACGAGTTCCTGGCGATGCTGGCCCACGAGCTCCGCAACCCTCTCGCCCCGATCAGGAACGCCGTCCAGGTCATCCGCCTGCTCGGCAGGCCCGACCCCGACGTGCGGCGGTTCGCGGAGATGATCGAGCGGCAGGTGCAGACGATGACCCGGCTGGTGGACGATCTGCTCGACGTTTCCCGGATCACCCAGGGCAAGATCAAGCTCCAGAAGGGGCCGGTCGAACTGGCCGCGGTGGTGGCCCAGGCGGTGGAGACGGCCCGCCCGCTGATCGAGGCCCGCAGGCACGAGTTGACCGTCGCGCTGCCCGCCGAGCCCGTGCGGCTCGAAGCCGACGCCACCCGGCTGGCCCAGGTGATCGGCAACCTGCTGACGAATGCCGCGAAGTACACGGAGGAGGGCGGCCACGTGTGGCTGACCGCCGAGCGCGAGGGGAGCACGGCGGTCGTGCGAGTTCGGGACACGGGCGTCGGCATCCCCCCGGAGCTGCTGGGGAAGGTCTTCGACCTGTTCGCGCAGGTGGACCGCTCCCTGGCCCGGTCGGAAGGCGGGTTGGGGATCGGGCTGACGCTCGTGAAAAGTTTGGTCGAGATGCACGGCGGGCGCGTCGAGGCCCGCAGCGAGGGGGAGGGCAAGGGCACCGAGCTCGTGGTGCGCTTGCCGATACGGCAACCGCCCCACGCCCCGGACGCGGCCAACTTTGAGCGCGCCCTTGACCGGCCTGCGCCCCCACGCCGCGTCCTGGTCGTGGACGACAACGTGGACGCGGCCGAGAGCCTGGCGATGCTGCTGCGGGTGGGGCGGCACGACGTTCGCACCGCCCAGGACGGGGCGACGGCCCTGCAAGTCGCCGAGGCGTTCCGGCCCGAGGTCGTCTTGCTCGACCTCGGCCTCCCTCGGATGGACGGCTTCGAGGTCGCACGCCGGCTCCGCGAGCAGGAGGGGGTGGAGAAGGCCCTTCTGGTGGCCCTGACCGGCCACGGGCAGGAGGAGGACAGACGCAGGTCCCTGGAGGCCGGCTTCGACGCCCACCTGGTCAAGCCCGCCGACCCCGCCGCCTTACAACGGCTGCTGGCGGGCCGCGGCCGGAGCTCCTGAGAAGGGGTAGGGCTCGCGAGAGGCCGCGAGGGAAGGACCGCGTCTCGGCGATGCCCCCGACAGAAAGAAAAGGTAGAATCGGTTTGAGGGAGCAGGGCATCCAGCACGCGAGCCCGACTTGGGGCAGGCCGAGCAGGGACGTGGCCCGGCGGGAGAATCACCGCCCCTCGCTCGTCCGGCCTCGAACCGTAGGGCCTGGCCGCCAGGCAGACAGGAGGAGGGTCGATTGGTGACGCAGAGCACGCCTTCCCTACCTCCGGCCGACGACCCGACCGATCCGCCGGGGAGCGTCCTCCTCGTGGACGACCAGCCGGCCAACCTCCTCGCCCTGGAGGCGGTCCTGGGCGACCTCGGCCCCACGCTCGTCCGGGCGGGGTCCGGCGAGGAGGCCCTTCGGCTGATGCTGGCCCGGGACTTCGCCGTGGTCCTGCTCGACGTGCGGATGCAGGGGATGGACGGCTTCCAGACGGCCCGGCACGTCCGCGGCCGCGAGCGGTCCCGACACACGCCGATCATCTTCCTGACCGCCGTCGAGGAGAGCCAGTCGTCCCTGGAGGAGGCGTACTCGCTGGGGGCCGTGGACTACCTGATCAAGCCGTTCGTGCCCGCGATCCTCCGGGCCAAGGTCGCCGCGTTCGTGGACCTCTTCCGGAAGAAGGAGCAAGCCGAGCGGCAGGCGGACCAGCTCCGGTTGCTCGTCCAGGGGACCATCGACTACGCCATCTTCATGCTCGACCCCGAGGGCCGGATCGCCAGCTGGAACGGCGGTGCCGAGCGGCTCAAGGGCTACCGGGCCGAGGAGATCGTCGGCCAGCACTTCTCCCGCTTCTACCCCCGGGAGGCCCTCGACCGGGGCTGGCCCGCGGAGGAGTTGCGGCAGGCGACCGACAAGGGGCGGTTCGAGGACGAGGGCTGGCGGGTCCGCAAGGACGGCTCGACCTTCTGGGCCAACGTCGTCATCACCGCGTTGAGGGACCAGGGCGGCCGCCTGCGGGGGTTCTCCAAAGTCACCCGCGACCTGACCGACCGGAAGCAAAAGGAAGAAGAGTTGCGTCAACTCCACCGCGACCTGGAGAGGCGGGTCGAGGAACGGACCGCCGCCCTGGCCGCCAGCAACGCGCGGTTGCAAGCGGAAGTCGCCGAGCGGCGGCGGGCCGAGGAGGCCCTCGGGGACAGCGAGGGGCAGTTCCGCACGCTGGCGGGCTCGATCCCGCAACTCGCGTGGATGGCTCGGCCGGACGGCCACATCTTCTGGTACAACCGCCGGTGGCACGAGTACACCGGCACGACCCCCGAGCAGATGGAGGGGTGGGGCTGGCAATCCGTCCACGACCCCACCGAGTTGCCGAGGGTGCTGGCCCACTGGCGGGCGGCCCTCGCCGGCGGCGAGCCGTGGGAGGACACTTTCCCCCTGCGGCGGCACGACGGGCGGATGCGGTGGCACCTGAGCCGGGCCGTGCCGGTGCGGGACCAGGGGGGCCGCATCGTGCGTTGGTTCGGCACGAACACCGACATCGCCGACCGAATCGAGATCGAGGAGGCGTTGAAGGAGGCCGACAGGCGGAAGGACCAGTTCGTGATGATGCTGGCCCACGAGCTCCGCAACCCGCTGGCCCCCATCCGCAACGGCCTGCAACTGCTGCAAGTGTCCGAGGCCGACCCCCAGGTGGTGGCGCAGGCCCGGAGGATGATGGAGCGGCAGGTCGGGCACATGGCCCGGATCATCGAAGACCTTCTGGACGTGTCCCGGCTCATGCAGGGCCGGGTGGAGCTTCGGCCCGAGCGGCTCGACCTGGGGCGGCTCGCCCGGACCGTCGTGGAAGACCAGCGAACGGCGTTCGAGCGGGCGGGCCTGGTCCTCGAAGCAAGTCTGCCCGAACTGCCGGTGTGGGTGAACGCCGACTCGACCCGCCTGACCCAGGTGTTCGACAACCTGATCGAGAACGCGGTCAAGTTCACCGAGCGGGGCGGCACGGTGGCGGTGCGGGTCGAGGCCGACGCGAGCCGTCAGCAGGCGGTGTTTTCCATCCGGGACACGGGGGCAGGGATCGAGGCGGGCCTGCTGCCCCGGCTGTTCGAGACGTTCGCGCAGGCGGATTGCAGTCTGGACCGGAGCAAGGGCGGGGTGGGCCTCGGGCTGTCGCTGGTCAAGGGGCTGGTGGGGCTGCACGGCGGGGAGGCCCAGGCCCTCAGCGAGGGGCCGGGCCGGGGGGCCGAGTTCCTCGTCCGCCTCCCGTTGCAGGCCGAGCCGGCAGCCGTGGCCGTGATGCCCGCCGCCCCGACGCGGGCGACCAAGCGGCTGCGGGTGCTGGTCGTGGAGGACAACCGCGACGCCGCCGACAGTCTGAAGATGCTCCTGATTCTCTTCGGCTACGACGTGAGCGTGGCGTACACCGGGCCGTCCGGGGTCGAGGCGGCGAAGGAGTGGGTGCCGGACGTCGTCCTTTGCGACATCGGGCTTCCCGGCCTCGATGGCTACGGGGTCGCCAGGGAGTTGCGGCAGAACCCGGCGACCGCCACGACCCGCATGATCGCCGTTACCGGGTACGGGGGCGAGGAGGATCGCCGCAGGTCGCAGGAGGCAGGGTTCGATGCCCACCTGACCAAGCCCGCCGACCCGACCGCGTTGCAAGAACTGCTGGCTCCCTCTTGAAGGCGGACCGCGGGAGGGCCCGCGGTCCGCCCGGCCCGTGGCCTCGGGGGCGGCCATCATCCCCATCGTCGTGAAAATCCTCCAAGAGGCTGGGACGGCGCTGCGGTTTCGCGACCTCGAAGTGCTTGTGAGGGGGGGACAAGCAGGGGCGAGCAGCAGACACGTTCGACATCCGGGACGCGGTGAGTGAATTGGTAACGTCTGGGGTGGTCGAGTTCGACCGGCCCGACTACAAGGAGAAGTTGAAGGAATCGGCGGTCCCCCCGGACGGGCCTGCGACCGCAGCGAGGGAAGAGGCGAAGGGCGAGGCCAAGCCGTAGCGGGCCGATCGTCGATCCCTCCGCACTTCCGCACGCGGTGAAACGATGGCCACGCCTCCGAAGCGCGAAGACAGGCAGAGTGGGCGACCCGGCGACGGGCTCGGGGGCCCATTCCAGATCGACCGGGACCGAATCCTCTACTCGATGGCCTTCCGGCGCCTGGCAGGAGTTACTCAGGTGGTCAGCCCGGGCGAGGGCGAGATCTTCCACAACCGCCTCACCCACTCCCTCAAGGTTGCCCAGATCGCCCGCCGGCTCGCCGAAAAATTCGCGTCCGAACGCCCTGACGTCGTGGCCGACTGGGGAGGGCTGGATGCAGACGTGACCGAAGCAGCCGGGCTCGCCCACGACCTCGGGCACCCGCCGTTCGGGCACATTGCGGAAGAAGAGCTCCAGTCCCTCGTTTCGCAGGCGATCAACTCGTCGAAAGCGCCAGGGGCAAGCCCCGTGGAAGGGTACGAGGGGAACGCGCAGTCGTTCCGAATCCTCACGGAACTGTCGCTTCGCCGGCCGGAGAGCATGCTTGACCCCGACCCGGCCAGTCCGGGGAAGGAATACGGTCTCGATCTGACGCGGGCCACCCTGAACGCCACGCTCAAGTACCCGTGGGGGGTGGCAACAGAGCCCGGCCAAGCCGGAGAAGTTCGGTGCTTACGCCTGCGACGGCACGGCGCTCGCCTTCGCCCGACAGATCGGGGTAGCGGGAGGGGCCCAGGGCCGGTCGCTCGAAGCGCAGATCATGGACTGGGCCGACGACGTCACGTACTCGGTCCACGACACTGAGGACTTCTACCGGGCGGGGCTGATCCCGCTCGACCGGCTGGCCAGGAACCCGAAAGAGCAGGGGCGGTTCGTGGCGAACATCGACGAGCGATACCGGGCGCGCGGCAAACCGTCCCCCACCCGGGCGAACTCGTTCGGCGCGGTGTTTGGGTGGCTGTTCGGGTCGCTAGAGATTCGGGAGCGGTTCGAGGGGGGCCGGGACCAGCAGCGCCTGTTGCTCAAGTTCGTGGCGGACAAGATCGAGTTGTACGTGGGTAGGACAGAATTGCTCCCCCCGCCCGGCCAGGACGGGGAGTCGTTCGACCTGGCCGATTCTCGCCGCGAGACCGGTGGGCGTCAACCGAGGCTGGCGGGCTGACGTTCCCCAGCAAGCGAAGGGCCCGCAACGGGGTGGCGTTGCCGACTGCCGGGCGCCTCAAGGCGGCCCTGCTCGCGGAGGTTGCGGTCCCGTTCGCGGACGGTCCGTTCGGAATCGGGGTGCTCGACTGTCAGCCCGCTTGTCGTTTGCTTGTCCACGGCCCCCACGCCGCCCCTGGCTTGGAGGCCGTCACCGTTTCCGCCTTGATCCCGTCACGGCCCCTTCGCCCCCGCCGTGGCCCGGACACGTCCCGACACTCCGCCCGTGCCCTTCCGCTTCTTTCCTTTGCGTCTCTTGGGCTTGCGGCGGCTGTCCCGGCTGTCCCGCGCGTTCGCGCACCGGCCTCCAGGAGGGCAACGAACCACCTTCCGGCGGGTCGTCCCTGGCCCGCCGGCGCGGGCCAGACAAGCAACGCAGACTGGCCCCGCTGATTCTTCTCACTTTGCAACCTTGGATTCGCGCTGGCGCGAGGGTGAAAGCCGCCAAGGTCTCGTGTTCCCCCTTGCAAAGTGTTCTCTTGTATAGCATGATGGAGATTGTGTTAACGGGCTGAATGATTTGGTAGCCAACGGGCGGATGGATTCAGGGGTGAACCATGCAACCCATCCCGGAAGCGCCAGACCTCTTCTCGGCACTCGAAAGGAACGAGGCGGCCTATTCGCCGCGCCCTGCTCCTCTCTTTCAACCCCAGCGCATCATCTTGACCAAAGGCAGCGTCTCCACTCGCAAGCGGCGCGTCTTTGTCGAGAGCATTTGCGCCGTGTATCCCCGCGCTGAGATCATCGAGCAACTCGACACGCCGCACAACAAGGTGAGCCTGGGCATCTCCGATCCGCTGACGCTGCACTACGAAGGGAGGCGGACTCTGGTCTTCGGCGAACACCAGAGCGCCCTCGGTCGCAGTACGGAGGAGAACAACACCTGCCCGAATTTCTGGCACTTCTCGCCCTACGGCTTCTGCCCCTACGGCTGCCAGTATTGCTACCTGGCGGGCACGCAGGGCGTGCGGTTTTCGCCCACGGTCAAGATCTACGTCAACCTCGATCAGATCCTGGAGCAGATCGACCGCAAGGCGCGCCAGATCGGACGGCCCGAAGCGTTCTATCTGGGCAAGCTCCAGGACGGGATGGCCCTCGATCCACTGACAGGTTACTCGCGGGTCATGATCCCCTTCTTCGCCCGACATCCGTTCGCGCGGCTGCGGATTCTCTCCAAGGGCGCCGACTTCGCCAACGTGCTCGACCTGGACCATCGTGGCCACACCGTTCTCTGCTGGAGTTTGAGCCCTTCAGCCGTGCGCCGTGAGTTTGAGGTCATCACGCCGCCCATCGAGGCCCGCATCGAGGCCATGCGGCGGTGTGCGGAGGTCGGCTACCCCGTTCGCGTCATGCTGATGCCGATCATCCCGATCCCCGATTGGCAACAGCACTACGACCAACTGCTCGAACAGCTCTTGACGCGAGTACACGTGGATCGGATCACGCTCGGCGGCGTGTGCAGTTACGGCCCGGCCTTGCGGATCATGGAAAGCAAGCTAGGCAAGCACAACGCGCTCTCGCGCTCGCTGACCGTGCTCGACAACAGCCCCGACGATGGCCGCGCCCGCTATCCCCTTCCGCAGCGGATCGCGATCTACCGTCACCTGCTCGACACGATCCGCCGTTGCCGGCCCGACCAGACCTGTTCCCTGTGTATGGAAGACTTCTCGGTGGCCGAGGCCCTCGACCTGACTTCCAACATCGGTCGCTGCAACTGCATCCTGTGAACAAGTCCGATTCGTAAAGTAGGTATTTCCTCCCTTACCTCGTTGTCGCCCCCATCGAGGACGTCTCCGTGTCAACGGAATTCACTCCGTCGGAACCGGCCCTGCCAGTCCTGCTCGGCGAGTCGGAGCCCCAGGGCCCCCGCGTCCGGAAGCGCTTCTGGACGTACTTGGAGGAGTGGCGCGGCTGGCTACGTGGGGAGTTGTGCCGCTCCCAGCCAGGAGACGCCGAGTCGGCGCAACAGGCGGTGGACGATCTGCTGTCGTTGATTTTGCGGATCCAGTTCATCCGCGACCGGGAGGCCGAGGCTGCTCCTGCACCGGTCGAGTTGGGCCGCCGGGTGGCCGGAAGTTCGGTTCGCCAACTGTGCGAGGCGCTTCAAGCGCACGTCGCCTGTCCGGTCCTGAAGGCGGTCTTCGACGGGGAATACTTCGCGGAGAACCGCCCCATCCCGGCGCGCGTTTGGCAATCCGCCTTCGCGGATTCTCTCATCCGGGCCAGTCGCAAGGCGTATGGGTCGCGGCTCCCTGTCACGATCTTCGGCGATTTTCACCAGTGGTGTCTGGCCCATTCGCCGGACGAGGAGCCCGGTCCCAAACAGGCCGGTCGAAGCGGACGACGACGGTACGATAAGGGCATCCACTACACGCCGGGACCGCTCGTCGATTACCTGACCGCGCGCGCGTTGGGCGGCCTCTGCGCGGATCTCTCCACTCAGCGAATCGCTCACCTCCACATCCTCGACCCGGCCTGCGGAAGCGGCGTCTTCCTCGTGGCGGCCTTGCGCTATCTCTTCGCCCGCCTGGAACAGGAACGGCGAAGCGAGGCGGCTTCCGAAACTACAGCGGGACTGACGTTGCAGGAGCGGGTGGATGTTGCGGCGGCGACGGTTTTCGGTGCCGACCTCGACGCCCGCGCCGTCGCCTGGGCGATCCGGAGCCTCCTCCTGACGGCATGGGAAGGGGTGACAAGTAACCGCCGCGACGCCGGAAGCGGCGTCCCTGTCCAGGTTCCTGACCTGCGACAAAACGTCATCTGCCGCGACTTTCTCGCTTCGGCGGCGGCCTGTATCGACCGGCCCGTTTCGGCGGCACGTGCTGAAGTCGATCTCGTCCTTGGCGGTCCCCCGTTCATTCGGTTGCAGCAGCTTCGCCGGTCGGCCCCCGCAGCCATCGCCCATTACAGGCGGCAGTTCCTGACGGCCCGATCCGGTCAATTCGATCTCTACATGCTGTTCATGGAAAGGGCGATCGGACGCCTCAAGGAGCAAGGTTGGCTGGCGTTCAGCGTGTCGAGCACGTTCTTGCGAACGGATTCGGGGAGAAGCCTGCGCCGGTTGATTGGCGAGACTTGCCACGTCCATGAAATCATCGAGTTCGAGGATCGCAAGATTTATCCGGACGCGGTGACGCAGATCGCCCTGGTGCTTTTGCAGAAGACGACCGAACGGTCGCCCAGCCGGCACGTGTGGGTTCGCGGTCCCGGACGGCTGCGGGAGAAGCTCGCGGTCCTGGCGTCCGAGACGGCCACCGCGAACCCGCAGATCGAAGTCCGTCCGCTGGCCGCCGACGTCTGCCGTCAGGAGCAGTGGTCGTTTCAGTCGGCGGGCGAAACCGAATTGCTCGCCCGGCTCGAATCCATCGGCACGCCTCTCGGCGACCTGCCGATTTTCATCGGGCAAGGCGTCGTCACGGGCGCCGACGAGGTTTTCCTGCTGCGCACCGTGGCACAGGGAGGCGCCGGTGAAGTGTTGGTCGAACAGCGGGAGACGGGGCGCCAGTTCCTGATCGAGTCGGCGATGCTGCGGTCCATCGTGCGGAATCGCGACATTCGGGGCTACAACCAGCCGTCGCCTCCCACGCTCTGCTTGGTCCCCTACGACGCTTCCGGGCGAATCTTGCCGGAACCGGTCCTGGGCGGCGACTACCCCCGAACGTACCACTATTTGCTCTCCTGCCGAGAGCGGCTCGAAGCGCGCCGTCTCAGCGGGCAGGGGCCGTGGTACGCATTTCGGACAGGGCGCCCCTTGCGATTTTCGCAACAACCTCAGGTAATTGGCGGGCTGGTTACGTCCGGCGGCGATTTCACGGTCAAGTCCGATCCTGTCTGTCTGTGCCACAGCGGCGTCTTGGTCATGGTCCCCAATAAGCTGCTGATTGACCCCGACTATCTCCTCGGCGTCTGCAACAGCGCAGTGTTCTGGGCCTTCGTCCGGCATCGTATGCCGACGATGGGCGAAGGACGGCACACCTTGCGCCTGGAGCGCCTGCGCAAGTTCCCGCTCGATGTGTTCGACACGAAGCATGAACCGCTGAGGCGGCAAATCGCTACCCTGGCGCGACGGCTGCTCACCGACCCGCTCACCAAACCGGAACGCTCAGCCCTGAAGGCCGAAATCGACACGGTTGTGTGCGAGCTCTACGGGGTTTCGCCCTTCTCCTCTTGTGGAGAGTGACAGGCAGCCGTTGCTGTGGGTTGGACCGGTTCTGGAAACCGGCCCGGCAGAAACCACCAGCCGGCTAAGGTCAGCCTCTGACAAAAAGGGTTGCGGCGTGTGCAAGCTGCTACCGCCTCTTGGCTTCCTGCCCGGACCTGCGGCACCTGAGCCTGGCCGACCTGCCGCGGGCTGTCGAGAGAGTGCCGCCGCTGGCGGACCGCCAGCACAAGGGGCAGGCCCAGCCCCGGCCCCCGGAGGCCACCCCGGTTGATCGCTCTTGTCTTCCGCTTGTCGAGAGCGGGCCTCGGAACGGCTCGGAATGGCGGGTGTTGTCTCGAATCGGGCGGCCCGGACGCCGGGCCGGGAAAAGCCGGAAAGGCCGCTTCTCGCGGGCTTCCCGGCCTGCTAGAATGACTTCCACGGATCGCCGGAGAGGTGCCAGAGCGGCCGATCGGGCCGGTCTCGAAAACCGGTGTGGGAGAAATCCTACCGAGGGTTCGAATCCCTCCCTCTCCGCTTTCTCGAAGTGACCTCGGTTCAGGGCCCGGAACTCGACCTCCTCCGCTTCGTCGAGCGCCAGGGGATACCGCTTCTGGTCCGGGTGCCTGGAGGAGGGAGCTAAGATGACGCAAGTCCTTCTCTATGCCGGGCCTGGCCTTCTGGTCATCCAGAAGGACGGCCTGCTGTTCTACCGCCGTCCGGGCCAGCCGGACTCACCTGTTCCCTATGCGCCTGCGCATTACCCCGTCTTCTTGCACTCGGCGAAGCAAAAGCACGGCCTGACACCTGTCCTTGGTCCGTCCGGTGAAGAGGCCCCCTGTCTCTCGGAGGGGCCCGCGGTGCCGGCCCTGCGTCGAGAGCTCCTTGCGACAGGAGGCGAGGTCTACCGACTGGTCCTCGACGTCAACGAACCGGCCGATCGGGCCCAGCAAGATCGACCACCCCCCGTACAATTGTCTGGGTGCGCCTCGTAAGGGCCTCCCGGAACAGCACCTTCGACGATCTGGTCTGGTCGAAAGCCCCTGTGGGAGCGTCCCTCCCTCTCCGCCTCTTCCCCCGTCCGCCCGGCGTGGAATCGAACTCATGTTCAAGTTCCTGCACGCCGCCGACGTCCACCTCGATAGTCCCCTCCGCGGCCTCGAGCGCTACGACGGCGCCCCGGTCGATCAGATCCGCCAGGCCCCCCGACAGGCGCTCAAGAACCTCGTCCAGCTCGCCCTCGACGAGCGGGTCGATTTCGTGCTCCTCGCCGGCGACCTCTACGACGGCGACTGGCAGGACTTCAGCACCGGCCTCTACTTCATCTCCCAGATGGTCCGCCTGCGCGAGGCACAAATCCCCGTCTTCCTCATCGCCGGGAACCACGACGCCGCCAACCGGATGACGCGCTCGCTCAAACTGCCCGACAACGTCGCCCTCCTCTCCGCCGACCAGCCGGAAACGCGCGTGCTCGAGCCCCTGGGCGTGGCCATTCACGGACAGGGGTTTGCCAACGCCGCCGTCTGGGACGACCTTTCGGCCCGCTACCCGCACGCCCGGCGGGGCTATTTCAACGTCGGCCTGCTGCACACCTCCGCGACCGGCGCCGACGGGCACGAACGCTACGCGCCCTGCACCCTCGAGGGGCTCCGCTTCAAAAACTACGACTACTGGGCGCTGGGACACGTTCATCAGCGCCAGGTGCTCCACGAACAACCGCCCATCGTCTTTCCGGGCAACGTGCAGGGGCGCCATGCCCGCGAGGTCGGGCCCAAGGGGTGCTATCTGGCGACCGTGCAGGATGGCCGGCGCCCGGCCATCGAGTTCCGGCGGCTCGACGTGCTGTGCTGGGAAACGTGCGAGATCTCCTCCGACCTGGAAACGGGCGAGGCCCTGCTCGACCGGGCAGGGGAGCGCCTGGCCGAGTTGCGAACGATGAGCGAGGGCCGGCCCCTGGCCGTGCGCGTCGTCTTCAGCGGCGCCTCGGCCGCGCACGAACAGTTCCAGGCCGACCCCCAGCGCTGGGCCAACGAGGTGCGCGGGCGGGCCCTCCAGGTCGGCGCGGAAACGATCTGGGTGGAAAAGGTCAAATTTCACACGGCGACGCGGCGAACAGTCGCGCTCTCCGACGGGCCGATCGAGGAGCTGCTCGGCGCCATCGAAGGCATCGGCAGCGACGAGACGCAGCTCCGCGAGCTGGGGGACTGCCTGGCGGACCTGACGGGGAAATTGCCGAGGGAACTGACGCAAGGGGCCGACGGGCTCGACCTGAACGACCCAGCCTGTCTGCGCCGCGTGCTGGACCAGGTCCGGTCGGTCCTGGTAAGCCGGCTGCTTTCGCGGGAGGCCCCGTGAAGGTCCTTCGCCTGCACCTGCAAGCCTTTGGCCCGTTCACCGACGTGGCGCTCGACCTCTCGGCGGGGCACCACGGCCTGCACCTCGTCTACGGGCCCAACGAGGCGGGCAAGAGCTCGGCGTTGCGGGCCCTCCGGCAGATGTTCTACGGCATCCCAGCCCAGACGCCCGACGACTTCATTCATCCCTATCCCCGGTTGCGGATCGGGGCCCTGGTGCGCCACAGCGACGGGACCGAACTGGGGCTCGTCCGCCGCAAGGGCAACAAGAACACGCTCCGCAACGCCGCCGACGATTCTCCGGTGTCCGACGCCCACCTCGGGCGCTTTCTCGGCAACCTCGACAAGGAGCTGTTCGAGACGATGTTCGGCATCGACCACGAGGCCCTCGTCGAGGGGGGCCGGCAGATCGCCGAGGGCGGCGGCCATTTCGGCGAAATGCTGTTCGCCGCCAGCGCAGGGCTCGCCGGCCTGCGCGGCGCCCAGGCGAGCTTGAAGCGCGACGCCGACGAACTGTTCCTGCCCCAGGGCCAAAACCCCCGGATCAACAAGACGCTGACCGCCTTCCGCACCGCCCAGGTCGAGGTCCGCAATCTCCAGCTTTCCAGCGAGGAATGGCGCCGCCACGAGCAGGCCTTTCAGAAAGCGCAGGAAGAGCACGACCGGCTACAGAAAGACTGGCAGAAGCAGAACCGCGAGCTGAACCGCCTGACGCGCATCCGCGACGCGCTTCCGCAGATCGCCGAGCGCAAGCAGCTCCTGGCCGAGCTGGAAGGGTGTCGCGGCGCCGTCCTGTTGCCCGACGACTTCGCCGAGCAGCGCCGCGCGGAGACGACCGCCCTCCTCCAGGCCCAACGGGACGCCAAACAGGCTCGGGAAGAAGAGACGGCGGTCGAGGAGCGGCTGGGCCGGCTCGACGTCCCCGAGGCGCTGCTGTCTCATGCGGAGGCCGTCTCGGCGCTCTATCAGCGGCTGGGAGAGTACCGGAAGAACCTGCTCGACCTGCCGATGCGCGACGTGCAGAAGAAGAACCTCGAGCACGACGCCAAGGAGGTGCTCCAGTCGCTGGGAAGGCCGCGGGAGCTGGACCAGGCGGAGCACCTGCGCTTGCGCCGCGGCGAGGCCTTGGAGATTCAGAACCTCGGCAACCGTCAGCAGGCGTTGCTCGTCCAGCGGGAGGCCGCGACCAAGGCGGTCGAAGACCTGAACCGGGGCCTTGCGCGCCTGCGTCAGGGCCTGGAGGACGGCGCGCTTCCCGACGCAACGGGCCTTCGGGCCGCCGTCCGCCAGGCGCAGGCGCTGGGGCCCGTGGAGCGCGACCTCGACGCGGAGCGCTCGGCGCGGCAACAGGCAGAGCGGCAGGCGGCCATCGAGATGGCGCGCCTGCCGCACTGGTCGGGCGCCCTTGCAGACCTCGAACGACTGGCGGCCCCCTTGCCCGAGTCGTTAGACCGATTCGAGAAGGAGCTGCACGAGGTTCAAAATCGCCTCCAGGCGCTGGAGGCCCGCGCCCGCGAGGAAGAGGCGGCGGTGCAGAAGCTGGATGCGGAACTGCGTCAGCTCGAGTTGCAGCAAGCGGTGCCGACCGAGGACGACCTGCAGGAGGCTCGTCGCCGGCGGGATGAGGGCTGGCGGCTGGTACGGCAGGCATGGCGAGATGGCCACTCCGATGCCGCGACCATCGCCGCCTTCGTGAAGGGCCTCGCGCCGGCCCGCGACCTGGCCGAGGCGTACGAGAGCAGCGCGCAGCGCGCCGACGAACTGGCCGACCGCCTCCGCCGGGAGGCCGAGCGCGTCGCCACCAAGGCCAGTTTGCTGGCGCAACGCGACCAGCATCACCGGCGCTTCGGCAAACTGGCGCGCGAGCGCGAAGACATGGCCGCTCGACACGTCCGCCTGACGAGGGGCTGGGAGGCGGAGGCGCAATCGCTTCCCTTGCCGGGCCGGGCCCCGGCGGAGGTTCGCTCCTGGCTCCGCTTGCAGAACAACCTGGTCCGGCAAGCGCAGGCGCTGCGGGAGAAGGACGACCGCCTTGCGCTCCTGCGGAAGACCATCGCGGCGAGCAGCGCCCACCTCGGCGGCTGTCTCGAGCGCCTGGGCGAAACGGCCCCGCGCGCGGACGAGGCGCTGGCGGGCCTCCTGGAACGAGGCCAATCGGTCCTCGATCGGATGGACGAGGAGCGGCGGCGCCGCGAGCAGACGACAAAAGAGATCGCCGACCGCGAAGAGAAACTGTCGGCCGCCAGGGCGCGGGCCGCGCAGGCGGAGGAGGAACTGGCCCGCTGGCAACAAGAGTGGGCCACGGCCACCGGCCGGCTGGGGTTGGAGAAGACGGCCCGGCCGGAGGCGGCCAACGCCTTCCTGGCCGGGATCACCGAACTGTTCCAGAAGCTGCACGAGGCCGACGGCTTCCGCCGGCGCATCGAGGGCATGAAGCGCGACATGGGCTCGTTCGAGAAGGACGTGCAAGGGCTCGTCCAGCGCGTCGCTCCCGACCTGGCGGCCTTGCCCGCGGATCGTGCGGCCGCGGAACTGTATCTCCGGCTCGGCGAGGGACGGCGCGACCAGCAAGAGCGGGAGGCCCTGCGGACGGCACGCGACAAAGCAGCCCGGAAGCTCCAGACGGCGAAGAAGGAGGAGGAACGCGCGCTCGCCAGTCTGGAGGCACGGCGCCAGGAGGCCGGGGGCGCCTCGATCGACGACTTGCCGCAGGCGGAAAGTCGCTCGGCCCTGCGGCTCCGGTTGGAGACCGCCCTCGGGCAGTGCGACGCCCGCTTGCGGGCATTCAGCGCAGGCGCTCCGGTGGAAGAGCTCGTCGCCGAGGCGGAGCAAATCGATGCGGACTTGCTGAAAGACCAAATCGACGCCCTCGAGAAACAGATCGGCACGCTCCAGGGCGAAATTGCAGTCGTCAATCAGACGGTCGGCGCCGAGCGCAAGGAACTCGAACAGATGGACGGCAGCGCCTCGGCAGCCGAGGCGGCGGAAAACGCCGAGGCGCTGCTGGCCCAACTGCACGCCGACGTGCCGCACTACGCGGCACTGCGCCTGGCCGCGGTGGTGCTGCAAAAAGGCATCGAGCGCTACCGCGAGAAGAACCAGGGCCCCGTGCTGGTCGGCGCCAGTCGGCGCTTCGCCGACCTGACGTGTGGGTCGTTCGAGCGCCTGCGCATCGACTGCAACGACGACGGGGACGCGGTCCTGGTCGGCGTGCGCCCCGGCGGGCAAGACACGGTTGGCGTCGAGGGAATGAGCGACGGTTGCCGCGATCAACTCTACCTGGCGCTGCGGCTGGCGAGCCTGGAGGCCTGGCTGGAGAACCACGAGCCGATCCCATTCACCGTGGACGACGTGCTGCTGAATTTCGACGACGACCGGGCGGCGGCGGCGCTGAGGTCGCTG
>JBBSEZ010000131.1:0-21967 GCA_038239195.1 Gemmatales bacterium | reverse complement strand
GGGGGCCGGGTTTAGCGAGGCTTCGCAGAAGGGTGGGGCGTAGGGGGATTCGGCGACGGGTCGCTAACCGGGGGTGCGTTACACCAGGCCCTTGAGCGGCTTGCCGTCGGCGAGCTCGAGGGGCCGGCCGAGGTTGTCGCGAACCTTGGTGGCCGGGTCGATGCCGAGGCCCTTGTAGACGGTCGCAAACAGGTCGCCGATGGAGCAGGGGTCCTTGGCCACGTCGATGCCGTCCTTGTCGGTGGCGCCGTAGGCCTGACCGCCCTTGATCGCCCCGCCGCCGACCACCACGGACCACGAACGGGCCCAGTGATCGCGCCCGGCGTTCTGGTTGATGCGCGGGGTACGGCCGAACTCGCCCATCCACAGGACGACGGTGTTCTTCCACATGCCGCGGTTCACGAGGTCCGCGACCAGCCCGCCCATGCCCTCGTCGAGGCGCTTGCCGAGGTTGTTGCGGAGGGTTGGGAAGATGTTGCCGTGGTTGTCCCAGCCGCCGAGATCGACCTCGACGCAGGAGACGCCCTTCTCGACCAGCTTGCGGGCGAGCAGGCAGCCCATGCCGAAGCGGTTGGCCATCCCGCCGTAGGAGTCGATGACCGACTTGGGCTCCTTGCTGATCTCGAAGACGGTCCGCAGCGGCGAGACAGTCAGGTCGAAGGCCTTCCGGTAGATGGCGGCGTGGGCCTGGGCGGCGCTGCCGGCGGCCTCGCGGTCGGCTTCTTTCCGGAGGTGGGGGAAGGCGCTCTGGTTGAAGGGGTCTTCCACCCCATAGAAGAGGCGCTGCCGGCGACGCAAGCGCTCCAGGGTCATCGCGTCGTCGCCGAGGCCGGGGGCCTTGATGTTGGCGGGGGGCTGGCCGGGGTTCTGGACGGTGAACGGGGCGTACATCATGCCCAGGAAGCCGGGGCCGACGCGCTGGGCGGTACCGCCGACGCCGATGAAGCCGGGCAGGGCCAACTCCTTGGACGTCAACTGGTGGGAGGCGACGGCGCCCATCGCGGGGAACTGGACCACCGGGCTGGGCGGCCGGCCGGTGTTCATCAGCGTGGTGCCGCGCTCGTGGCTGCCTTCGTTGGTGACGAGCGAGCGGACGACCGACAGGTTCTTGAAGACGGCGGCCGTCTTGGGCAGGATCTCGCTGATCTCGACGCCCCCGGCCGTGGTCTTGATCGGCTTGAACTCGCCGCCGTTCTGCGAGGTCGGCTTGAGGTCCCACAGGTCCATGTGGCTGGGGCCGCCGCCCATCCACAGGATGATGACGCTCTTGGAGTCCTTCTTCATCTTCGGGGCCTGGGCCGCGAGGTTCTGAAGGAACGACATGCCGGGAACGGCCAGGGCGGAAGCGCCCGCCACGTGCTGCAAGAAGTGCCGACGGTTCATTGGAGCTCTCCCCCCCAGGTTATGATTCAGCGGTAACGGGTCAGTTGTTCGAGGTTGTCGCGAACACAATGTACGGGTGTTGGTGCAGTCGCCGTCCCCTTCAGCTTGATTCAGGCGTGCTCTGCTGTCAAGGACGTTCTTCGCGGCGTTCTTCGGTTGTCGTGGGTTGGACGCCACGGTTTCGCACAGAGTTCCCAAAATGTCGAAAAAGAAGCGGCCGGGCCGTGCAGGGCGAACTTCCAGGCCCCCCGCTTGCGGCCTGGCGGTTTCCCCCCTATAACGCCTGAAACGAGCGGGAGCGGGCGAAACCGCCCTTTTACTCTCCCGCGTGGGGGTGGCGTCCCTGGAGGGTTGGCTTTCGTGACACCTCGCGAGATTCTGGCGCTGATCCGGGAGAAGGAGGTACGGGCCGTCGATCTGCGCTTCATGGACTTTCCCGGCCTGTGGCAGCACTTCACCATCCCCGCCGAGGCGCTCGACGAGCACGTCTTCGAGGAGGGGCTCGGCTTCGACGGCTCCTCGATCCGCGGCTGGAAGGCCATCAACGAGTCCGACATGCTCGTGGTCCCCGTCTCGGAGACGGCGTTCATCGACCCGTTCTGCCGCGACAAGACGCTCACCATCATCTGCAACATCCAGGACCCCCTCACGAAAGAGGACTACACGCGCGACCCGCGCAACGTCGGCCGCAAGGCCGTCAACTACATGAAGGCCACCGGCATCGCCGACACCGCCAATTTCGGGCCCGAGCTGGAGTTCTTCATCTTCGACGACGTCCGCTACGACCAGACCCAGCATTCCGGCTACTACTTCCTCGACAGCGTCGAAGGCGCCTGGAACACCGGGCGGGGGGAGGGCCCCAACCTCGGCTACAAGCTCCGCTACAAGGAAGGCTACTTCCCCTGTCCCCCTTCCGACGCCATGCACGACCTGCGCTCGGAGATGATGCTCGCCATGATCGAGTGCGGCCTCAAGATCGAGGCCCACCACCACGAGGTCGCCACCGGCGGCCAGGGCGAGATCGACATGCGCTTCGCCCCGCTCGTCGAGATGGCCGACAGCGTGCTCAAGTACAAGTACGTCGTCAAGAACGTGGCCCGCAAGAACAACAAGACCGCCACCTTCATGCCCAAGCCGCTCTTCATGGACAACGGCTCGGGCATGCACGTCCACAGCTCGCTGTGGAAGGACGGCAAGAACCTCTTCGCCGGCTCCGGCTACGCGGGGCTGTCGGAAATGGGCATGTACGCCATCGGCGGGCTGCTGCGCCACGCCGCCGCCTTATGCGCCATCACCAACCCGACCACGAACAGTTACAAGCGCCTGGTGCCAGGTTACGAGGCGCCCGTCAACCTCGCCTACAGCCGGCGCAACCGCTCGGCCGCCATCCGCATCCCCGTCTACTCGCCCATCGCCAAGGCCAAGCGCCTCGAGTACCGCTGCCCCGATGGGTCGTGCAACCCCTACCTGGCGTTCGCCGCCATGCTGATGGCGATGCTCGACGGCATCAAGAACAAGATCAACCCGGGCGAGCCGCTCGACAAGGACATTTACGACCTCGAGCCGGAAGAGCTGGCCAAGGTGCCCAAGACGCCAGGCGCGCTGGAAGAGGCGCTGAACAACCTGGAGCGCGACCACGAGTTTCTGCTCCAGGGGGACGTGTTCACCAGCGACGTGATCGACACCTGGATCTGGTACAAGCGCGAGAAGGAGGTCGATGCCATCCGGCTGCGGCCTCACCCGTACGAGTTCGCCCTCTATTATGACATCTGACCTCTGCGGACGGAGGTCGCCACCCTTTAACCCTCAAGGCCCGACGACCATGAGCAACTTGACTCTTCGCCAGACCGCCGTGCAGGGGATTGCGACCGCCAAGCACCGCTTGCAGCACGTCAACTTCAAGGACAAGCAGATCAAGGACGTCTTCGGCGAGAACGTCTTCAACGAGTCGGTGCAGCGCGAGCGCCTGCCCAAGCCCGTGTTCAAGGCGCTCCAGAAGACCATCAAGCAGGGCGCCCCGCTCGACCCGGCCATCGGCGACGCGGTCGCCACCGCCATGAAGGACTGGGCGATCGAGAAGGGCGCCACGCACTTCACGCACATCTTCCAGCCGATGACCGGCCTGACCGCCGAGAAGCACGACAGCTTCCTCGTGCCGACCAACGAGGGCCACGCCATCCTCGAGTTCAGCGGCAAGGAGCTCGTCCGCGGCGAGCCCGACGCCTCGTCGTTCCCCTCCGGAGGCCTCCGGGCGACCTTCGAGGCGCGCGGGTATACCGCGTGGGACCCGACCAGCCCCGCGTTCATCTTCAACAGCCCCAACGGCGCCACGCTGGTCATTCCGACCGCGTTTCTGAGCTGGACGGGCGAGGCGCTCGACAAGAAGACGCCCCTGTTGCGCTCGATGGAGACGCTGTCGAAGCAGGCGCTGCGCGTGTTGCGGCTGTTCGGCAACACCGACGCCCGCAAGGTGTACACGACCGTCGGGCCCGAGCAGGAATACTTCCTGATCGACAAGAACTTCTATTACCTGCGCCCCGACCTCCTCAACGCCGGGCGCACCCTGTTCGGCGCCCCGCCCCCCAAGGGGCAGGAGATGGAGGACCAGTATTTCGGCGCCATTCCCGAGCGAATCCTGGCCTGCATGGCCGACGCCGAGATGGAGCTGTTCAAGCTGGGCGTGCCGGTGAAGACGAGGCACAACGAGGTGGCGCCGAGCCAGTACGAGATCGCGCCGATCTTCGAGGACAGCAACCTGGCGACCGACCACCAGATGCTGACGATGGAGGTGCTCAAGCGCACCGCGGAGAAGTACGGGCTGGTTTGCCTGCTCCACGAGAAGCCGTTCGCGGGCATCAACGGCTCGGGCAAGCACAACAACTGGTCGATGTCTACCGACACGGGCGAGAACCTGCTCAACCCCGGCGACACGCCGCACGACAACGCCCAGTTCCTGGTGTTCTGCGTGGCGGTCATCCGGGCCGTGGCCAAGTATTCCAAGCTGCTGCGCGTGGCGGTGTGCGGGGCGGCCAACGACCATCGGCTCGGCGCCAACGAGGCCCCGCCGGCGATCATGTCGGTGTTCCTGGGCGAGCAGTTGCAGGACGTGTTCGACCAGCTCGAGAAGGGCGGGGCGAAATCGACCAAGCAGGGCGGGGAGATGGCGATCGGCGTCTCCGTGCTGCCGAAACTTCCCAAGGACGCCGGCGACCGCAACCGGACCAGCCCGTTCGCCTTCACGGGCAACAAGTTCGAGTTCCGGGCCGTGGGGGCGTCGCAGTCGGTGTCGGGGCCGAACACGGTGCTGAACACCATCGTGGCGGAGTCGCTGGACTACGTGGCGACGACGCTGGAAAAGGCGAAGGGCGAGGGCAAGGACCTGAACAAGGCGGTGCAGGACCTGCTGACGGCGATCATCAAGGACAGCAAGAAGGTGCTATTTTCGGGCGACAATTATACGGCGGAATGGCACGCCGAGGCGGAGAAGCGCGGCCTGCCCAACCTGCGGAACACGGTGGACGCGCTGCCGGCGATTTTGGAGCCGGAGTCGGTCGAGCTGTTCTCGAAGTACAAGGTCTACAGCAAGCGCGAGCTGGAGAGCCGGTTTACGATCCTGTGCGAGAACTACGTCAAGACGGTGACGATCGAGGGCAAGCTGATGAGCCTGATGGCGCGGACGCAGATCCTGCCGGCGGCGCTGCGGTATCAGGCGGAGGTGGCGACGGCGGTCAACGCGACCAAGGCGGCGGGCGTGGCCAACGGGGCGCAGGCGAACCTGCTGAAATCGCTGACGGAGACGATGAGCAAGTTCCAGGAGGCGACGGCGACGCTGGACGAGGCGCTGGGGCACCACCACGCCGACGCCGACCCGCTGGCGCACACGAAGTTCGCGCGCGACCACGTGCTGACGGCGATGGCCGAGCTGCGGAAGCTGGGCGACAAGCTCGAGCTGACGGTGGCGGACGACCTGTGGCCGCTGCCGACGTATCGGGAGATGCTGTTCATCAAGTGAGAGTTGGGCAGGGCACGTGCGAAAGCGCTTGCTCCTGCGGCGTCGAGGTGCGAGGATGAACCGCGACGCCCGCCTGGAGAAGGAGCCAACCGTGTCCGCTCGTCACGCCTTGCTCGCCATCGTCCCCCTGCTGCTCGCCGCCGCGCCTCCCCAGAAGAAGAGACCCCGGCCCGTGTCGCCGGGGGAGGTGCGCAAGGCGGTCGAGCGGGCCCTGCCTTTGCTGGTGAAGGGGGCGGAGGGGCACGTGGCGAAGCGAACGTGTTTCGCGTGCCACAACCAGTCGGTCGCGCTGCTGGCCTTTGACGTGGCCCGCGAGCGCGGTTTCAGGGTGCCTGCGGACGTGTTTCCGAAGCAGGCGAAGTTCATCGCGACGTTCCTCGAGCGCAATCGGGCGGGGTATCGGGCGGGGCGCGGCCAGGGCGGGCAGGCGGACATGGCGGGGCAGGCGCTGTTCGCGCTGGAGCTGGGCGGCTGGAAGGCCGACGCGACGACGGCGGCGGTGGCGGAGTATTTCCTGCTCTACCAGAAGGATCGCGACCACTGGCGGACGGGAGCGAACCGCCCGCCGTCGGAGGCGAGCGATTTCACCACCACCTACTTCGCGATCCGCGGCCTCCAGAAGTGGGGCGGGCCGGAGCAGAAGGAGCGCATCGAGAAGCGCATCGCCAAGGCGCGCGCCTGGCTGCGGAAGGCCCCGGCGAGGGACACGGAGGACCGCGCGTTCCGCCTGCTGGCGCTGCGCGCGGTCGGGGCGAGCGCCGAGGAGTTGAGCGTGGCCGTGCGCGAACTGGTGCGCTGGCAGCGCGAGGACGGCGGGTGGGGCCAGCTCGACAAGAGGGAGAGCGACGCCTACGCGACGGGGACGGCGCTGGTGGCGCTGCACCAGGCCGGCGGAATGGCGACGCGCGACGCGGCGTATCAGCGCGGCCTGGCGTTTCTGGTGAGGGGACAAGGGGCCGACGGGTCGTGGCTGGTGCGGTCGCGGAGCCGGCCGTTCCAGGGCTACTACGAGAGCGGGTTTCCGCACGGCAAGAACCAGTTCATCTCGATGGCGGCGAGCGGGTGGGCGACGGCGGCGCTGGCGCTGGCGTGCGAGGCGCCGAAGGGGGCCACGGCGGGAAGGGGGAGGAACCGTTGACGCGTGGCGGTCCTGTCGTTACGATGTCGGGTAGAAGCAGAATGGCCCCTTAGCCAAGCGGTAAGGCAGTGGATTGCAAATCCGCCATCCCCGGTTCGAATCCGGGAGGGGCCTCTTTCCGATGACCTCTCTTGCCCTCCCTCACTTGCAACCGGCTTGCTCCTGCCGGTGCGACGACATGCCGCAAAATACTTCGGCTGTTTGCGCACTCTGAACGTGCGGGCCTGTTGACTGCTTCGTACCAGGTGCGCTAGACAACCGCACTTGGGGGGAGGGCCTCCAAGAGGTTGGCCGGCGATGATCGTTCGTGGCATCTGCTTCGTGCATCATCGCATCCGGCCCGGCCGCACGGCCACAGAGAAGCCCCACCAGCGCGCCGAGCGTGGTCGTGAATCCGTATTTGCACAACTCCATCGCGGATCGCTGAGCCTCGGTCGCTGGGTCTGCCCCGAAAAAGGCCAGGAGGCAAATCATGGAGAGGCAGGCAGGGCAGATCGCCGTGACGATCCAGAGCAGAACCTGGAACAGCGGATTGCTAACGGCGATCGGGCGACGCGGCGTCCTACCCCTCCGGTGCGCTCCTCAGATGCGGACGGCCTGGCCCATCGAGAGATCCACGTAGGTGGCTCGGAGCGGGTGTCGGAAGGCGCCCCAGGCCAGCGACAGGACGGCGCGCGGGTACGCCCAGGGCGGAACGTAGACGACGACAGGGAGCTCGTCGTCTGTCGGTTCGAGGTCGCCCAGGAAAGGAGGGCCCGCAAGGCGAGGTTTACTCGCCGCCGTGGCCTCCGAACGCACCAATCGCTCGCGCAGGAGGTGAACGACCTCGTCGGCGACGGAGCAGTTGCGGTCCAGCGCTTGTTTCCGAATCCGGTCGTACAACTCCGGTGGGAGGTCTTCGAGAACGATGGTTGGCATCCGTCTCCCTCCTCTTTTCAAACTTTCAAACACTCTGTCGAGAGGGCGCTTGTGCGGCTCCTTGCGTTATACGGGGAGAGACGAGGAGGAAGAAAGCCTCCTCCGAGGGCACAGGGAGGGAATTGGTCGCTCCCGCTACTCCCTTCCTTCGCGACGTACTTGCTTATGCGCAGCAACGACGATTCGCTCGACTCGGATTGCGCCATCGCCGCTCCTCCTCGTTTCACATCAGCCGCAGGTCGAACGTGTTGTTGACCGTCCGCCACAGCCAGCGCAGGCACGTCTCCGACTTGCAGTGGATCTTCACCTGCGCCATCACCCCCGGGTGGATCGACTGCATCGTCTCCGGCGATGCCTGAACGTCCACGTAGACCAGGTAGTGCTGCGTCTGCGGAATCAGCGCCCCGCCGGGCCCCGGTTGGGCCTTGACCGCCACTGGCCCGCCGCCCTTGCTCGACAGCGGGATCGGCATGGTCTTCGCCTCCGACTCCTCCAACTGGGACACCTCTCCGCTCCAGGTGTCCGAATCGAGCCCGTGAACGCGTAGGGTCGCTTGCAGCTCCCGTGGCCGGGCGCCGCGCGAGCGCTTGTGGTCGCTGGCCGCCCGCCGCAAGTTCTCGCGCAACTGGTTGAAGTCCGGCGTCTCGACCGGCACGCACACGCGCAGCCGGCCGGGCGTGATGATCGTGAACAGCGGCTGCGAGCCCTCCTGGTCCTTGGCCGCTGGGAAGTACTTGTTCACGTCGTTGGTGCGCGGGCCGGTCCCCACGATCCCGTCGCGCGGCGAATAGATCGTCAGCTCGCGCTTCGACAGCTCCAGCCCGGCCAGTTCGGCCTCGGCCGTGCGCACCTTGCCGTCGAGGTCGGCCACGTCCCGGTCGATCTTGGTGCGCTCCTTCGGGTCGGACACGACGTCCTTCTTCTCCAGCAGCGCTCGCTTGTGCGACTTGTGCCCATCGACCTGCTCGCGCGCAGCCCCCAGCTTGTTTTCGAGCTCGGGGTCGGCGAACACCGCCAGCACCTGGCCCTTCTTGACCGCGCCGCCCGGCTGGACCTTGAGGTCGGCCAGCTTGCCGCCCTGGCGCACCACCACCTGCGACATGGCGTCGGGGTGCGGCTGGATCAGGCCCACCCGGCGGATGCGGCTGATCGGGATGGGCACCAGGCAGACGAACAGGACGACCGCGATCAGCACGCAGCTACTCGTCACCACGCGCCAGCGCTTCATGTCAGGCAGCCTCCCTCGGCGATGAATGTTCTTTCCCAGGCGATACAGCGGCCAGCCCACCATCGTCCCGATGGAGGCCAGCGCCAACATCGTGCTCACCACCTCCAGCTTGTAGGGCCGAAGGAAGTTGTACATGAAATACAGGATCGAGAACGTCACCACCCAGCGGTAGACGTAGCTGACGATGGCGTAGACCACGAAGAGAACGCGCCGCCACAGGTCCATGTAGCCTTCCGGCTGCACCTCGACGCCCAGGCAGTGCTCGAGCACCAGGTTCGACAGGAAGCGGTTGGACCGCTCGCGGAGGTTGGGGATCTCCAGCCAGTCGGCCAGGACGTAGTACCCGTCGTAGCGCATCAGCGGGTTGGCGTTGAACACCACCGTGCTGACGCTGCACACCACCATCAGGCTCAGCGCCAGGTTGTTGACGAACGGCTGCGCCGGCGTGTTCCACCACATGAACGTCGCCGCGGCGGCGATGAGCAGCTCGACGTAGATGCCCGCCGCGCTGATGATGATCCGATGCCACTTGCTCGGCAGCACCCAGGCGTCGGACACGTTGCAGTAGAGCGCCGGCGAGAAGCAGAGAAACAGGGCCCCCATCTCGTGGACCTCGCCGCCGAAGACCTTGCAGCTCAACCCGTGCCCGAACTCGTGGATGACCTTGACCACGCCCAGGGCGACCCAGAGGTAGACGACGGTCTTGAAGCTGAAGAACTCGTGATAGTCCGGCAGCTTGGCGCGGAAGATCTCGAAGTGCGTCGCGACCAGCACGACGGCGCCGAGCATGAAGCCGACGCTGAGCAGGAAGAAGCCCATCGTGAAGATGAAGCCCACGTAGCGCAGCATCTTCTGCAAGAGGCGTTCGGGGTCGAAGACGGGGATCTTGATGTAGAGGATGTTGGTGAGCGTCTGCATCCACTCGCTGCGCTTGCGCTTGGTGCGCCGGTCGAAGAGCTGCTTGCCGGCGCGCGGCGACTCGCTCTGGGCGAGCCCCGCCGTCAGCAACTGCTGGGCAAACCCCTCCATGTCTTCCAGGCGCAGCCGGTCGGGGCGGTACTGCTTCTCGTAGGCCTTCTGGGCGTCCTCGAGCGTGTGCTTGCCGTCGAGAAACTGCAGCAGGAAGTGCTCGTTGTCCTTGAGCCGGTAGTAGCGCAGGCTCACGGGGTCCTTGACGACGTAGTAAGTCCGCCCTTCGTACTTCTGCGGGTCGATTTTGACGTCGGGCCGCAGGCGGATCTTGACCTGCTTGCGGCGCTCGAGCTCGCTGGCGGGGGCGGCGGCGACCATGTTGTCTGCTCCTCAACGCATTCGGCCTATCTGTAGGGAACGCCCTCCGTGGCGTTCCGCGAGCGGTCCACGCTGGAGGGGCGACGGTTTCGCACAGGCGGCGGAACGGCACGGAGGCCGTTCCCTACAGGTTAGCGTGCGGCCAGCGGCGCAATCACCATCGTCGCCGTCCCGCCCGGGATGACCCAGCCGGGGTTGTTCAACTGGGCCCGCACCGGCACCTTCTTGAGGCTCGAGTCCAGAAACTCCTCGACGTAGTGCAGCTGCGCCTTGAGCGGCTCCTCCGCCTCGCCGGCCTTGGGCATTTCCCAGACCAGCACGTGGTGGTCGGTCGTCCCCGTCACCGCGAACTTGCCATCGGGGCTGAAGGCGCCGCAGGTCACCTGACCGCTGGACCACACGAAATTGCGCAGTTCCGACGCCCGCGCCCTGGCGCTGGGGGCCCGCCACAGTTGCAACCGGCCCGGGGCGGCGCCGTTGGTCAGGATGGTCGCGTCGTCGGGCGCGAACAGCGCCAGCGTCGAGAAGTTGACGGCCCCGGGGCCGTTCTGGAGCGAGCCCTCGATCCTCTGGCCGTCCAGCGACAGCACGCGCAGCTCGCGGCCCTCGTCGAACAGCACGCGCTTGCCGTCGTGGCTGACGCCCAGGACGGCCACGTCTCCGCTGCGCCGCTCGAGCTCCTGGGCGCGCTCCGGCTTCTCTCCGCCCACGTTCCACACCTGCATGCGCCGGTCGCGCCCCGCCGAGACCAGCTCCTTCTCGGAGGCGAACTGTAGCGAGCTCACCGCCTGCTTGTGCGCGCTGACGATCCGGTGCAGCCGCTTGCCCGTCGCCACGTCCCACAGGCAGATGGCGCGGTCCTCCCCACCAGTCGCGCACGTCTTGCCGTCGGGGCCGAAGGCCACGCAGGTGATGGCCCCACTGTGCCGGCCATCGAGGGACACGCTCTCGGCCTTGAGGTCGTCCAGGTCGAAGAGGGTGCCCCGGCCGTCGGCCATGCCCGTCAGCACTTTGTTGCTCGCCGCCTTCGGAGCCGTACAGGCCACGGCGCGCACGACGCTCGGGTGATAGAGGCGGAACTGCTCCGTCCAGCCGTCCCCCGCCTTGGACTTGCGCCACAGCGTCACGCGCTGGTCCTCGCTGCCCGAGACGATCCACGGCTGCGGGCCCTTGCTGACCGCCACACACGTCACGTCCAGCAGGTGCCCGCGCAGCACCGCCAGCGGGGGCTCGGGACGGCTCGCCTCGACCGTGACCACCAGGCCGGCGTTCGCCCGGTCCATCTTCTTCTTCGCGGCGGCCACCTTCCCCTCGGCGATGGCCTGCTTCCGCAGGGCCTCGGAGATCCGGCCCTGGTTGGCGGCCCGCTTCGCCCCTTCCAGCTCGCGCTGGATCAGGATCAGCTCGCGCTGGGCCGGGATGAGCTCGCGACTGCTTTCCGCCAGCAGGTCGAGGCGCCTCTTGATGTGCTTGGCGTCCTGTACCTCCACCAGCCCCTCGACGCGCAGCAGGCTGGGGCTCTGGATCTGCACCACGGCCTCCAGGCTCTTGACCGCATCGCCCTTGTTCTTGTACGTGAACTTGACCACCCCATCGATCGACGCTCGGATCTCGTGCAACCGCAACGTCGTCAGCGCCTGGCTCAGCTCGCGCTGCGTCTGGCGGACCAGGGAGTGCTTGGCCGTCTCTTCCTCCTCGTAGCGCGCCACCTGGAGCTTGGCGCCGTAGTAGTCGTCGGCCGTGACGCTCTTCGGTGCGACGCGCAACTGGTTCGTCATCGAATCCACCCGGCGCACGGCCTCCAACTTGGTCTTGCCGGCGGCTCGCACGTCCGCCTCGCCGGCCTCGAGCTTCGCCACTTTGATGGCCATTTCATCGAGGGCCAGCACCGGGTTGATGAGGGCCATCAACTGGCCCGCCTTGACCTGATCGCCCACTTCCAGCTTGCGCAGTTTCTTGGTCACGTACGCGACCTGAAGATGGCCCGGCGTCAGCTCTTCTTTCTCCGTGCAAGGTCGAAACATCTTGCGCGTCTTGTCGGCGTAGACGAAGCCGTCGAGATAGAGCCGGTCTTGCAGGGGCACGGACTGTTCCTCGCTGCGCGGCACCTCCACTGCCAGGACGCCGAATTTTTGCCAGAAGATCCGTTCCTTGGGCACGGTGCTCTCTTCCTCCGGCGTGATCTCGGTCGCCAGGCAGATGAGCTTCCCGTCGCGCTCGGCGGGGACTTCCTGGCGCTCCACGGCCAGGATGCGGGCGTCCTGCACGATCAACGGCTGGGCCGGGCCGGCGCCCCGGGCGCCCTTGATCTCGACGATGCGAATCGTCCCGTCGTTGGCCGACGTGACCACGACCGTCGCGCTGGCGCGGTCGTCGCTCTCGTCGTCCTTGGCGCGCCCGCCGCCTGCCCTGGGAGCTTTTTCCGGCGATTCCGACCTCCCGAGCCCCCCGCCCGGCAGCTGGGGCGCCAGGAACACGACCAGGGCGATGCAGCCCCCGGCAAGCAGGACCGTTGCGAGCAACCAGCGAAGCATGGGTCATCTCCCGGAAGTTGGTGGGCCCATTTAGCCGACCAGCTTGCTGGTCGCGGGGCCCGCGCCGAGCGGAGCTCGGCGGTTAAATGGAGGGTGGCGAAGGACGCGGCACGTCCTCAGAACCAGAACACGACTTTCTCGTAGAGAAATTCCCAGACGCCGTAGAACAGCGAGTAGCCCATCTGGTGGTTCCCGCAGCGCACCTTGGCGTGGACGTCGGCGCCGCTGAGGAGGAGCTCCCGGGGCAGGGCGTCGTCGGCCTTGATGCCGGGGCCGCTGACGCGCACGAAGGCCAGCACCACGGGCTCCGCCTCGTCCTTCTCGTCGCGGTTGGGGTTGGCCTCGCCGGCGATCCGCGCGCGGGCCAACTTGCCCTTGAAGACGCGCGTCGGGTCGCTGCGCACCAGGAAATCGACGTCGAGCTCCTCGACGCTCAGGCGCTCGTAGGCGCGGAGGACCTGCCCGATGTGCTTCTGGGGCACCTTCAGCTCGATCTCCCAGGGACCGTCCTTGGCGCCGAGGCGGAGGATGGCATCGGACGGCTTGGCCTCGCGGCCGGTCCACTCCTCGCGGAAGTTGCCGTTGAGCACGGTCCATTCGTGGTTGGCGTGCGTTCCCTCGAGGACGTCCTTCTCCTGCTGGGTCAAGGTCGGGGCGAGCAGGGAGAAATGGCCGAGCCTCTCCCTCCGGCGATCCGCCTCGGTGCGCTGGATCAGTTCGGTGATCTCGCGATCTTTGTTTTCGAGGATGCTGCGCTGCAGCTGCTCCTCGACGCGGGCGTTGGCCTTGTCCAGGGCCGAAAGGTCGTTGCTCTGGGACTGGGCGACAAACTCCTGCCGGCGCCGGTCGGCGGCCTCGCGGTCGGCGAGCAACTGGCCCAGCTTGGCTTGTACGTCGCGATGGAACATGCGGGCCAGCCCGCGCCGCTCGCGCACCACGTCGCCGGGCCGCACGTCGAAGGCCTCGATGGTGCCGATCTCCGGGGGGTAAACGATGCGGCGCACCTGGGGCTGCAACTGTCCCGTCGCGTCCATCTTGAGCGGGTAGGGCACCGCCCAGAGCGCGGCGCCGAGCAACGCCAGGGCGACGACCACCAGCGTCGTGATGGTGCGGGCCTTGCCGCCCAGGCCTTCCTGCAACTTGGCCAGGGGCATCCACACGAAGCGCATGGGGATGCGCTGGTGCTCGACGGCGTTGTGCATCGCGCTGCAAGCGTGCTGGCCGATGACGTCGAGCCGGGCGGTGATCTGCTGCGGGTCGGGCGGCGCCTCGAAGACCTCCATCAGCAAGGCGGTGCGCGAGGGCTTGCGCTCCTTGTTCTTTTCGCGGTCCTTCTCCTCGACCGGCATGTGCAGCGGTTGGACGACGAGGAGCTGGCTGGGGCTCTCGATCAGGTAGGCGTCGAGGGCCGTCAGCACGCGCGGCGGAAGGCCCTCGTCCTTGGTCCCGCTGAAGACGAGCTTTTCGCCCCATTCGAGCACGGACTGGGAGAGCTCGCGCATGGCCTGGACCAGGCTGGAACGGCGCTCGACGACGTCGGCCCCGCTGACGGCCTCGATGCGGGTGCGCTGGCCGCGCCGCACCGCCACGCTCACCCGGTCGCACTCGATGATGCGCCGGCCCTCGTTGGCGACCTGGTAGGCGACCTCGGTGGGGTTGAGGCTGGTGTGGATCTGCCTCGTGAACGCCTCGAGCTGGCCCCAGAGCTGTTGTTGCCCGGAGAGCTGGCCGATCATCTGGTTGCGCTGGTAGCGCACGGCCAGCTCGGCCATGAGGCCCATGTACTGGAGGAAGCCGGGGATGGCGCTGGCGGGGCGGTTGGCGCCCTGCCAGACCTCGATCAGCCCGGACACCTGCTCGTTTTGCAGGATGGGCGCGAGGAGCAGGAGATGATCGGTCGGGTTGCCCGGCCCCGGCTTGCCCGGCTCGCTGGGGCCGAGGCTGCTGTGGGGCGGCAGGTGCATCGCCCGCGGCTGGGCGACCGTCATGCGGAGCAATTCTTCGTGCGCCTGGCGGGACTCGTCGCTGCGGTCGATGCCGACTTCCTTGGCGTTGATCTGGAATTGCTGCTGGAGGTTGCCCTGGGACGTGCGCGCCCACACGATGCCGGCGGGCGCGGCCAGCGATTCGAGCAGGCGCTTGAGCAATTCGCCGTAGAAGGTGGCGGGCGGGAGGTTGGCCTCGCACATGCGCGCCACCTCGTCCAGCCGCCGGGTCAACCGGCGCCGCTCCTGCTCGATAACCTGACTTTCCACGCGCGGATCGGGGCCGGCACTCACGGTTGTACCTCGTTTCGACAGGGAGGACGCGACCTTTGGGGGCCTCGCCCCCCAAACCACGATACCGCCGCTCACTGTAAATCCGCAAGTCCACCGGGCAGTGTTTCCACCTCCCGCTATTTTCTGGGGCGCGCAGCGCAAGGCAGGAGGCGCTCGCGCCTCCTGCCTTCGCCTCCTGCCTTGCCGGGCTTACGTCGTGCGCGCGGCCCGCGTTTCGTAGTAAACGATGTGCTGCATCAGCTCGCAGGGCGGAACGGGCCCGTCGGGCAAGGGCCAGGCAAAGCGCTCGCTGGCGGCGAGCTGCGTGGCAGGCCCGCGCCCGCGTTTCTGGCCCCAGAGGGTGACGAAGCGAGCGACAGCCCGGCCGCGCCGGCACAGGCGCTTCACCTCCCGTTCGGCGTCCGCGTCGGGAAGCCCTTCGAGGCGCTCCGCCTGATCGGCCAACCACTCCACCAATAACCTCGCCTCGGCGTCCCCGAGGTTGCGCGTGAGCGCTTCATCGTCGAGGATGCCGTGCAACAATGACCTGGCCAGCATGCGCCCCCCCTTACGGCTGGTGCGCTTGCCCCCGCAAGCGCGACCGACCGCGGCGTCTCCCCACTGATGCCAACAGGAAGGGAAGCTCTATAGCGAGGGGGCTCGCGGTCCGCAACACCAACTTTCGCGCTGCCCGCGCAAGGGCGGGGCAACGATTCCGGGACCGCGGATCGCCAAGCCGCATGCGGCGGGCCCGGGAGGTTCGCCACCAGGGCTTCTGTCCGACACGTCAGGAGCTCCTCTACCCGGTCTATCTGTCGTACCCAGTACGCTTCCGCCTGGCCCAGGGCTCGTTTCCAGAACTCCATCTCTTCCTGTCGCTTCCATCGCACAGCCCCTGTCAACTCTGTCAATTCGTCAACATCGCCGGCCTGACTCCCCGCCCTCGCTACCCTCATCTTGACGAGTTGACAGAGTTGACCCGGGCGCGTCGGGGAGGCGGAGCTCCCCTCGCTTGTCCTTCACCAGCAACCCTTCCCCCACCATCCGCGAGAGCATTTGTGCAGTCGCCTCGTAGCTCCTGGGCAGCCCCGCTTTCAGCAGCGTCAGGGCATCCTGCGCAACCGACACCACGACGCCACCCACGACTAGCCCCCTGTTCTAACACACAAGAGATCACCTATGGGGCATGAAGGCGATTGGCCCCACCGCGGCGGTCGGGAGGGCCGCAATCTCTCGGGTGTGGCCTACGCCACGGGCACCATGCTCTGAACTTCGGTTGAGGGAATGCTGACTCAAAGAGCGGGTTTTGCCGGCGGGCAAAGTGTTTGGCCCGCCGCAAACGCGAAACTCCTGCAACGGGACGACGTGGGCGAGGCCAAAGATCCGGGAGGGCCCCGCCAAGCCGCAAGCGGCGGGCCCCGGCGCTGTTCCGCTTGCGACTTGGCGATCCGCGCTCCCGGATCTTTGGCCCCACAGGACGACGTGCTTGTCATGCTTTGTGTTCAAAAAGCTCGCTGAGAGGTTCATCCGCCTCGTCGCTGAGGAGGTTGCGCCCGTCGGCAATCCGGCCGAACAAGTAATAAAGGCCGGGAATTACCAGGACCCCGATCACGGTGCCCACGAGCATCCCGCCGACTCCCGTGGTGCCAATGGTTCGGTTTCCGATCGCCCCGGCGCCGGTGGCAAAGACCAACGGAAGGAGACCAGCGATAAAGGCGAAGGAGGTCATCTGAATCGGCCGGAAGCGCGCTTTTCCTGCTTCGACGGCTGCATCCTTCAATGGCAGGCCGTCGTGGCGCCGCTGGACCGCGAATTCGACGATCAGGATCGCGTTCTTGCCGAGCAGGCCGACAAGCATGATCAGACCAAGCTGGGCGTAGACGTCGTTGGCCAATCCCATCGCCTGGAGCAAGAAGTAGGAACCGAAGATCCCGATCGGCAGCGACAGGATCACCGCCAGCGGCAGGATAAAACTCTCGTACTGCGCGACCAGTACCAGATAGACGAAGGCGATGACGATCAGGAAGATGTAAACCGCCTCGTTCCCCTTTTTCGACTCGTCGTAAGAAAGGCCTGCCCACCCGAGGCCGTAACCGTGTGGCAGCGTCTCGGCGTCGGCGGCGACCTCCTGGATCGCCTTGAGGGCCTGCCCGCTGCTGTAGCCGGGAGCTGGAGCACCTTGAATGATCGCGCAGGGATACAGGTTGTAACGCGTGATCTCGTTCAAGCCCTGCTTCTTCTTGATCTGCATGAACGAGGAGTAGGGGACCATTTGCCCACTCTCGTTCTTGACGAACATGTTGTCCAGGTCCTTCGGGAGCTTCCGGAACTCAGGCGACGCCTGGACGTATACCTTGTAGAACTGGTTGAAGAGAATGAAGCCTTGCTCGTAAGTGCTGCCGATGAGGATGTTGAGGTTGTCCAGCGCCTTCCCGATCGACACGCCCTTCTGCATGGCGGAGTCGTTGTTGATGACCAGTTCGTACTGCGGGTAGTCGGTGGCGAAGAAGGTGAACAGGTTCTTCAGTTCCTTGCGTTTTTTCAAGGCGGCCATGAACTTGTCGTTCACTTCTCCGAGCCGCGTGTAGTCGGACGTATTCGTCTTGTCGAGGAGCACCACGGAGAACCCCCCGGCCACGCCAAAGCCGGGGACCGCGGGCGGCTCAAAGAACTCGAGCTTGACGTTGGACATCTGGCGGCATTTTTCCTCGAGTTCTTCAATGATCTGGCGCGCGGTCCGCTTGCGGTCGGACCAGTTTTTCAGGTTGAGGATACAGGTCCCCGCGTTCGAGCCCCGGCCTTCAGTCAGGACCTCGTAACCGGCCAACGAGGTGACGGAGGTGACTTCTTCGACCTCTCTGGCGATGCCCTCTAGTTCGTGGGCCTTGGCGTTGGTGTACTCGAGCGTCGAGCCCGGGGGCGTCTGGATGACTGCGTAAATGATCCCCTGGTCCTCGCCCGGGATAAAGCCAGTCGGAAGCTGCGTGTTGACAACAAAAATGCCGGCGGAAAAGCCCCCGACGACGGCCATGCTCAGCGTGCGGAGGGTGACGACCCGCCGCAGGGCCCCGGCATACCCCGCCGTGACCTTCTCGACGGCGCGGTCAAAAGGGCCCCGCACAAAGGGCAAAAGAATAAACAGGAAGCCGACAGGCCCCCACAAATAATACGCCAGATAAGTTATTGGCCCCAAGACCAGCACCCCTCCACAAACATACAGCACAATGCCCAGGGGCCCGCGCCGTTTTTTCACGCGGTCCACCTGGTCCACGTGGTTCGCGTCGCTGGGGGTGGGGGACTTGAGAATCATCGCACAAAGTACGGGCGTCAGCGTCAGGGCCACCAGACCGGAGAGAATGATGGACGTGGCCATCGTGATGCCGAACTGGCGGTAGAAGGTGCCGACCGGCCCCGGGATGAAAGTCACCGGAACGAAGACGGCGGTCATCACCAGGGTGATGGCGATGATCGCGCCGCTGATCTCGTGAAGCACCTCCATGGTCGCCCGATAGGGCGAAAGATGTTTCTCGTGCATCTTGGCATGCACCGCTTCGACCACCACGATTGCGTCGTCCACCACGACCCCGATCGCGAGGACCAGTGCGAAGAGCGTGATCAGGTTGATCGATAGGCCCAGCAACTGCAAGACAAAGAAGGTCCCGATGAGGGACACGGGGACCGCGAGGATCGGGATCAGCGTGGACCGTACGTCTCCGAGAAACACGTAGACCACCAGAGACACGAGAATGAACGCCTCGAGCAGGGTATGGAGCACCTTCTCGATGGAGGCGTCCACGAATTTGGAGACGTCGTAGGCGATCTCGTAGTCCATGCCGGGAGGGAACGATTCCTTCTTGATCTGCTCGAGCTCCTTCTTGATTTCCTCAATGACCTCGGCGGCGTTGGAGCCGGGACTTTGCTTGAGAATGACAGACGCCGCGGGATGACCGTTGATGTCCGAGTAAATGTCGAAGAACTCTGAGCCCAGTTCGACGTCGGCGACGTCCCCGAGCCGCAAAATCTCCCCCTTGGGATTGGCCTTCAAGATGATGTTTGCATACTGCTCCGGCTTGTTGAACCGTCCCTGATAGGTCAGGACGTACTCGATCGATTGCGACGTCTTGCCCGTGGCCTGGCCGAGCCGTCCGGGCGAGCCGATAACGCTCTGTTCCGCCACGGCCTTCATGATGTGGTCGGTAGATATCTTGTAAGCGCGCATGCGGTCGGGCTTCAGCCAGATCCGCATCGCAAACGTGCGGTTGCCGAGGTTCCTGGGGATGCCCATGCCCTTGATCCGCTTGAGCACGGGCATGATGTTGACGTTGGTGAAGTTGAAAAGGTCTTTCTGGTCGGCGTTTGGGTCCGTACTGTAAATGTTCACGTACATCAGCATGCTGGGCACAACCTGGCTGACGAGGATCCCCTCCCGCACCACCAGGGGGGGGAGCCGGCTCAGCATGATGTTCACCCGGTTTTGCACGTTCACGACGTTGATGTTTGGGTCCGTGCCCGGCTCGAAGTAGATCAGGATCGATGCCTCGCCGGCACTGGTGGCGGAGGAGAACATGTAACGCATGTTCTGGACGCCGTTGATCGATTGCTCCAACGGGATCAGGACCGCATCGACCAAAACGTTGGCACTGGCGCCCGGATAAGCAATGGACACCTGAACGCTCGGCGGCGCGACGTTGGGGAACTGTGCCACCGGAAGGGTCTTGATCCCCAGCCCCCCCAGGAACAAGATGATCACCGAGATGACGATCGCCATCGCCGGCCGATAGAGGATTTTCGTGAACATTGTTCAACCGTCATCTCTTTGGGTTCTGTATCGGGACGCGCCGGGAAGCGGTTGCTATTCCGAGTGGAATTTTTGCTTTTTACGACTTAAAGCCTCGTCCGGCGTGCAAAACTCGTATTCCAACTTGTCGCCTTGGTGAACCTGTCGGGCCCCCTCGAGAACGATCTTGTCGTTCACGCCGAGCCCCTTCTTGATTACAAAGACGTCGTCCATTTCGTTCTGGACGACGATCTGGCGCTGATGCGCCACGTCATCTTTATCGACGACGTAAACGTACCGCCTGTCGAGAATCTCGAAAGTTGCCCGCTGGGGGATGACGATGGCGTTCTTCAACGTTCGGTGGATCAACACGTTGCCGGTCTGGCCGTGACGCAGCAGGCGGTCCGGGTTTGAAAAATCCGCGCGGAAGGGGATGTTCCCGGTCTCGTTGTTGAATTGGGCCTCGATTCGCACCGACGTTGCCGGTTGCTTGAACTTGCGTCCGTTCGCCAGCACGAGCTCGATTTCCTTACTGTCCTGGATCGGGCCGGCCATGTATTCGAGGTAACGGACCTCGGGCACGTTGAAATACACCCACATCACGCTGTTATCGGACAAGGTCGTGAGGACGTCCCGTTCCTTGATCAGGCTCCCCTCCTGCTCATGCAGGCGATCGATGATGCCGTCGAAAGCCGCTTTAACCGTTGCAAAGTCCAATTCGGCCTTCGCCTGGTCCCGCTTGGCCTCGGCCTTTGCCAGTTTGGCCTCGTACAGTAACACCTCATTCCGAGAGACGACTTTGGCATTCTCCTCGGCCAACTTCTTGGTGTTATTGAGCTCCAGTTGCGCGAGCCGGACCTCGGCCACCTCGGCGTCGTACTTTGCCTTGTAGAGCTTTGGCATGATCTTGAACAGCACCTCGCCGGTTTTCACTGCCTGGCCTTCCTGGATTTCGATTTTCTCGAGAAACCCGCTCTGCAGCGCACGCACTTCGATGTGGCGCTTCGAGTGGATCTGGCAGACGTATTGCTGGGTGATGTCGACGTCCTTTGCCTTGGGGCTGGTGACCACGATCTTGTGGTGCTCCAGGTGGGTCTCCTGCTCCTTGTGCATGTTGCAAGCAGGTAGCGAGAGGGAAATCAGTGCCAGGATGATGCCCAGGATCGGTGAGATTTTCATAGAATTTTTCTCTCGCTGGTTGCCTGGTATTTGTTTCGCGCACGAGTAGTCGCTAAACGAATACGGGCTCGGAAGTCCACAATTCAGGTTCACACGATCTAATAACGCAATCTCCGTGCCAATGCGATTTATTGCCGTCCGCTTCTGAGCCCGGCATCGCAGGCGAGTAGCACGTACGCGCATCGGGGCTGTTGCAGACCTTCCGGCCTGAGATCCCCAGCCGGTAAGCGCCACGAAGGCAGTCGATGCCCGGCGGAGCGGCTCGATGCCCACACCTACCACGACTACTGGCTGCAAAACCTGGTGGTGACTCCATCAGGCTTCCGCCCCGGCCGAGTACCCATTCATCTTGCCCAGACTTCGCAGATTTGCGAGAATCGTCTTGCCCAGATTCTCTATACCTCCCCTGTTACGCCCGGAAGCCGGGCGGAGTCACCACCCAAAACCTCCAAGTCTGCGTCCCTGGGTGTCCCCAGGCGCTGAACCCCCCCCTCCCCAACCCCAAGACACCATACTCCGAAATGTCCGTTCGACAACGGGCAGGAAGATTACAAATCCGTAAGGTAGTGGCGCGGGAAGCGCTGGATGTCGGGGGCTAGCTAGCCCCTCTTGGGGAAGGAGGCCTCGTCGATCAGGCCGACCGTGCCGTTGCCGTCGTCGGGAAGGCCCGGCAGCAGCGCGACGACGTCGGCCTGAGCGAGATCGACAACTGCGTCGTGACCGTCCACCTGGGTGTATCGGCGCGGCCGCTACACCGGCCTGCTCGACGGGCCTCCACTCTCCCAGCCCATGTGGAACTTCGGCGCCTATTTTTCATGCGATCCGATTGCACGGTTTTTGCGCTCAATTGCACAGTTTTTAGGCACAAAGGACGCAGCAAGAACGCTCGTTCAGCTTGTCCGCGATCTGTTCCGAGCCCAGAACAACTGGCTGCGAGACGAGCAGACCGGCACGACCGCGTTCTCCAGCTTCCAGGTTTCCATTCCACCGATCCCCAAGCCCCCCGGGCGCAAGTCCGGCGAGGCACACGGTCCCCACGGGCATCGACCCATTCCGCCCGGACCGGTTGCCGAGTGTCACCAAGCCCACTGCCTGAGGCGTATCCGCACCGCAGCAGTTCCCGCCCCGCGTGCGCAGCAGTAGAATAGGGGTGAGTTGAGGGGATGGCTTCGTAAATAGCATTCGTCCACTAGCGCACAGCCGTCCCCAGCTCTCGGGGAAGCGAAATGGGCGCCAGTCACCGACAGACG
>JBBSEZ010000130.1:0-22056 GCA_038239195.1 Gemmatales bacterium | reverse complement strand
TCCCCGTCGGACGGCTCTCCCGAGCCGTCCTACGAGTCGTTTTCTCGCGCCGCTCGCCCAATGCCTTTTCAGGCAACAAGAGGCAGCCAGGAGAAGGAGGCATCCAGGATTGGTTTCCCGCACGAACGGGCACAGTGGACCGTTCCTCGGGTCGTCGCGCTCCCGAGCTCCGACGCGGGCAGCGCTGCTGCGCTGCCCGCAAGCCCTTCCTTCTCGCCGCGCGCCGACGGGTGGTCGCGCCCCCCCTTCCCCCCTTATAATGCCCTCATCGCCGCCGTTGGCCCGCAAGCCACCTCTCCCGGACGGACGGTGCATCGCATGCACGGATGGCCCCCAGGGTGGCGAGCGAGTTATCGTGGCAACCGACCAAATCCTCGACGACAAGCGCCCACGCATGGGCACGGTCCCTGCCCCCGCCATCTTGCTGCAACGCCTGCGCGACAACGTCGCCAGCGTGATGCTCGGCAAGCCCGAGGTCATTCGCCTCGCCGTCGTCGCGCTCCTCGCCGAGGGCCACCTGCTCATCGAGGACGTTCCCGGCATCGGCAAGACGTTGCTCGCCAAGGCCCTGGCGCGCAGCCTCGGCTGCACCTTCCACCGCATCCAGTTCACCCCCGACCTGCTCCCCAGCGACCTGCTCGGCACCAGCGTCTTCCACCAGGGCACCGGCGCCTTCGTCTTCCAGCCAGGGCCCCTGTTCGCCCAGGTCGTCCTCGCCGACGAGATCAACCGCGCCACCCCGCGCACCCAGAGCGCCCTCCTCGAAGCCATGAGCGACCGGCAAGTCTCGCTCGACGGCCAGACGCGCCCCCTTGGCCCGCCCTTCTTCGTGCTGGCCACGCAAAACCCCTACGAGTTCGAGGGCACCTACCCGCTCCCCGAGAGCCAGCTCGACCGCTTCCTCATGCGCCTTCGCGTCGGCTACCCCGACCGCGACGCCGAGAAGGCGATCCTCACCGGCCATCGCGCCGGCGAGCCCGTCGAGCACCTGCAAGCAGTCCTGTGCGCCGAGGAGGTCGCCTCCCTGCAAGAAGCCACGCGCCAGGTGCGCGTGGACGATAGCCTGGCCGACTACGTCCTCGACCTGGTCACCGCCACGCGCGAACACCCCGACATTCATCTCGGCGGAAGCACCCGCGCCGCCCTCGCCCTCTACCGCGCCGCTCAGGCCCTCGCCCTGGTCGAGGGGCGCGCCTACGTCGTCCCCGACGACGTCAAGTCGCTCGCCCTGCCTGTCCTCGCCCACCGCATCCTCGCCCGCGGCGCCCCCACCGGGGGCCACGGCGACGCCGCCGAGCAAGTCGTCGCCGACGTCGCGGCACGCACTCCCATCCCCGATTGAAGAGGGAGGAGCGAGCAAATGGCGAACCAACAGGGGCCTGGCGCGAAGGAGAGGCGCACCGGCTTGCGCATCGCGAGCGCCGGCCAGTGCTGGCTGTTGACGACGCTGCTGCTCGTCGGCCTGGGGCTGTTCAAGAACATCAACCTGCTGGCCCTGCTCGGCTACGCGATGGCGGCGGTGCTGGCGCTCAACCTGTTCGTCGCCGGGCGCCGGCTGCGCCGCGCCCGGGCACGGCCCCTTTTCGCGCAGCCCGTCTTCGCCGGCGCTCCCGCGCAGCTCGAGGTGCGAGTGGACGGGCCCCCGCGCGGTGCCTGCATGAGCGTGCGCATCGAGATGCCCCTCGGCGACAACGCGCCGGCGCGCTCCCTCGCCTGGTTCGTGGAGCGGTTGGCGAGGAGCCCCGAGCTAATCCTGCGCGAAAAGGTGGTGTGGCCGCAACGCGGCCGGCACGCCTGGGGGCCGGTGCGGGCGATCAGCGGCCATCCGTTCGGGCTCGTCTCGCGCAGCGCCCAGCTCGCGCCCGCCGGCGAAATCCTCGTCCTGCCGCGCCTGGGAAACGTGGAGCGCTCCCGGCTTCGTCGCTATTTGCGCTCGACGGAAATGCGCGAGCAGCGCGCGCACGTGCGCCGGGCGGGCCTCCGCCACGCGGTGGCCCAGGACGAGGTCCACGGGCTGCGCGCCTACCGCAGCGGCGACAGCCCTCGCGCCATTCACTGGCGCACCTCGGCGCGGCGCGGGGAATTGATGGTGCGCGAGTTCGAGGCCCTGCCGGGCGATGACCTGCTGGTGATCTTCGACCCCTCCGTCGCGCTCGATCCTGGCGTCGGGGAGCGCTTCGAGTCGGCCGTCAGCCTGGCTGCCGCCCTCTGCTGGGAGTGGTGCCGCCGGCGCGGCGATCGCCTCGCGCTGGCGATTGCCGGCCCCGAGGGCCCGCTGCTGGACGGCTTTACCGGGCCCGACCACGCGCAGCGCGTGCTCGAGGCCCTCGCCCTCGTGCAGCCGACGCCGGCGAGCCCTGCCTCCGAGGTGGTAGCCCGGCTTGGGAGCGATTTGCGGCGCAGCCAGCCCGCCGTGGTGGTGGTGAGCGCCGGTCCCAGCGCCCTGGCGGTGGCCTTGCGCCAGCGCCTGGGCCGCCCGCTCGCCGCGCTGAGCGCCGACGCGATGAACGAGCTCGATTTCTACGAGCCTCCAGCCCCCCAGCCCGAAGAGGGGCGCGCTCCCCTACCTGTTGCGTGACCGAGGGCCCTGTCATGCGTGCCGATCTGGCGCCTCGCCTGTTGCAGCACCTGACGCTGGCGCTGGCCGGCACGTGCCTGACCTACGCCGAGCGCGACTTCCTGCCGGAGCTGCAACTGCTGCTGCCGCCCTTCCTGCTGCTGGTGGGGGCGGCCTGCTGGGTCGAGGGCCGCTGGGCGTTGACGGCCTGGAGCGCCAACGCGCTGGGCGTGCTGATCGCGCTGGGCACCGGCTTGCTCTTCGCCCGGCGCTCCCAGGAGCTCGGCTCCTGGCTGCCCTACGTCGGGCCGGTGCTGATGGCCCTCACGCTGGTCAAGTTGTACCGCCCGCGCACCCCGGGCGATTTCTGGCTGCTCCACGGCCTGGGGCTGTTGCAGGTCGGCCTCGGCGGCGTGCTGACGACGGGCTTCGTCTTCGGCGCCCTGCTGGTACACTACGTCGCCTGCGCCCTGTGCTCCCTGGCCGCCCACTCCCGGCAGGCCGAGCAACACGCCGCCCAACGGGCAGGCCCGCCCGCGCCGCCGCGCTGGGCGCGCTTCGCCTTGCGCTGGGTGCTGGCCGTCGGCGGGCTGGCCGTCCCCGCCTTCCTCGCCACCCCGCGCGGCGAGGCCCCCCCGTGGGGCCCACTCGAGCGCCTCGCGGGACAGCCCGCCAAGCACGGCCCCGCCCAGACGGGCTTCGGCGACGAGATCGACATCAACCGCACGGGCGTTGTGGAGGTCAACGCCGGCATGGCCTTCACCGTCCAGGCCCTCGACGCCCATGGCCAGCCCAGGCTCGACTTGCCCGGCGACCAGCGCTGGCGCGGCGCCGTGCTCGACGCCTACCAGGACGGCCACTGGACCAGCCTCTTACACCCGACGAGCATGCCCATCTTCCGCGCGCCGCGCGAGCCGGTGGTCGTCCCGCCGGGCGGCTCCGACCTGCATTTCACCGTGCAACTCGAGCGCGCCGGCGGACTGTTTCTGGCCGACCCGGTGCGCCTGGGCCCGGTCCGCGGGGCCTTGCCGGTCCTCGTGCTGGGCAAGCGCCAGCAGCGCGAGCTGCCCCTGTTCGGCGAGAGCGCCGGCACCGTGCTGCCTCGCTTCTATCTCGTCCCCGGCGAATACCGCTACCGCCAAATCCGGGGCCCCGACGCCGCGCGCGACCGCTATCCCGCGCTGCGCGTCCCCGACGAATACAAGGAGAGGTTGCTGGCCTACCCGCGCCGAGAGCCTGGTCTCGCCCGACTCGCCCCGTGGACCGCCGACCTGCTGCGCCGCCTCTCCGGCGAACCGCGTCACCGGCGCTTCGGCCTGAGGCTGCCTCCGCCCGACGACAACGCGTTCTTCCGGCCCTGGCTGACGGACGAGCAGTTCCTGCCTGCCGCTCAACTCCTGTGCGAACACCTGGCCCACTCGGGCGAATATACCTACAGTCTCGAACAGCGCCGCCACGACCCCACTCTCGATCCGGCCCTCGATTTCCTCCAGAACGTCAAGCAGGGCCACTGCGAGCGCTACGCCGCGGCGCTGGCGCTGATGTTGCGCAGTGTGGGCATCCCCGCGCGCCTCGTGAAGGGCTTCCGCGGCCTCGAGGCCCAGCGCGACGGCAACTACCTCGTGCGCCAGAGCCACGCCCACAGTTGGGTCGAGGCCCTGATACCGCGCCTCGACGAGCCCGGTGCCTTCGAGTGGGTGGTGCTCGACCCGACCCCGGACGCCGACGCCCCCCCGGCGGGAACGTTCTCCCTGACGCGCTGGTGGGAAGAGCGCCGCCGCAACGGGCAAGACGTCTGGCAAGGGCTGATCGTCGGCTACAACGCCAACCAGCAAGCCGACCTGTGGGAGGGCCTCCCCTCGGGCCGGCTGCTTCTCCGCCTCGAGGCCCTGGCCCTGGGGGCGCTGGCCCTGGCGCTGTTGACGTGGGCAGGGCTCGGGCTCCGGCGACGACGGCGCGGGCGCAGCGCCCTGCCAACCTCGGTGCCCGCGTTCTACGCGCGCTTGCTGAAGTTGCTCGCGCGCCGCGCGCGCTTGCGCCCGACAGTGGGCCAGACCCCGCGCGAGCTCGCCGCAGCCGCCGAGACGGCACTCGCCCTGGGGGCCGCCGCCGCGCTCGCGAACGTCCCGGGGCGCATCGTCGAGTTACTCTATCGCGTGCGCTTTGGCGGGCAGGCGCTCGACGAGGCAGAAGCGCGGGAGGTCGAGACGCGCCTGGACGAGATGGCGGCGGCGCTGAAAGGCACGGCGCCCCCGGCTCGAGCCAAAGCGACCATCCTTCCTCATCGCGCCCCTTGAAGTGAAATCGCCCAACTGACGCAGAATCGCACGCCCCCCTGCCGCGAAAACGTACACATTCCCCCCACAGGGCTGCCCCCCCTCTTCCCGGCCCCACCCCCTTCAGCCCGTTACGTTCCACAACGTCAATCTGCCCTTGTTGTTGCGTGAAGTCCTCCCCTCTCGGTTCGCACGCCGATACGATTGGCACGACCCTTGCTTTCTATCCATCTCATCGAAGTCGGGTAGCGAGTCCCCGAACTTTGAGGTTTTGATTTTCCCCCGCATGCACACTTCCCCCTGGCACGGGGCCTGACGGATCGCGAGTCCCGTCAGGCCCCGTGCCCACACCTCTTTCTCGATGCCCTCTTTCACCACAAGCCCTTTCCTCTTGCAACATCCGTTGCTCTACTGTAGTGTACAACCGTTCAAAGTCCCAGCCGAGCGCGAGAGATCACGGAGGCTGTCATGGCCACGCCCGTGTCGGGCCCGAAGGAGGGCCACGACTTGTTGACGTCGCAGCAGGTGGCGGATCGTTTGGCGGTAAGCGTGCGGACGCTGTGGCGCCTGCTGGCGCGCGGCGACCTCCCCCAGCCGATCCGCTACAACCGCAAACTGGTGCGCTGGAAGGCGGCCGACGTCGAGCGCTACTTGACGGCGCTGACGACGGAGAACGTGAAGCAACTCGTCGCGGGGGCGGCGAGTTAGCCTGGGGCCCCCTCTTCCACGAGCCGGCGCGTATGCCCGGCGGGGTTGCGAAAGAAATCGGCGGGCATCAGCCTGTAGCTCCGCATCGCGTCCACCACCCCGCGCCAGCCCAGGCGGCGGGCGAAGTCGTAGGCTTGCAGTCCCTTGTGGATGCGCTCCGACGTGTTGGCAAAGTTGCGGAACAGCAGGTAGCGCCCCGAGGGGAAGTAGGCGAAGCGCACCACCGGATGCAGGCAGAGGAACTTCATCACGCGGCACTGGAACTGATCGATGGCCGCCTTCACCCCGGGCGCCACGGTCAGCTCCTGCTCCCAGTAGAACGACTGGCAAAACACGTCGCGCTTCTCCACCTCGCTCAGTTCCGCCCCGGCCCGGCGCGCCGCGTGAACGCGGTTGATCGCCGCCAACAGCGGGGCAGGCACCACCTGATCGGCGCCCGGCTCGCGGCCACAGTCTCGGACGAAGTGGTAGTTGGTCCAGGTGTCGATGCACACAGAGCGGTTGACGAGCCGAAATCCTCCGGCGAACTGTTCCAGAAGGCCCAGACGATAGGCCCGCTCGCGGGGGTTGTAGAAGTAGCGGGTGGCGATCAATCGCCCGAGCCGGCCGCCCACCTCGAAGAAACCGAACGCCCACAGCGCCCCATGGGCGGCGATCTGCGGGAAAGTGTGGTTGCCCCCCGAATCCAGGTAGGTGCCGTGCAAGAGCGCCGCCCGGCGCGGAATGTCCTCCAGCCCGCCGACGAGCCGCGTCGCCCGCTCTTTGATCTGCGCATGGGCCTCTCGCAGTTGTTCCACGCCGGACATGGCTCCCCCTCCCCCCGAGCCCGCTCAGCGCTTGGGGGCTGGTATCTCTTTCTTCGGCGGTTCGACCAGCACGACACGGGCCGGCGGGCCGGCCTCGATGCGGAACGCCAGGAGGTTGCTCACGGGCTTGTACGTGCCCTTGGGCGCGGTCCCGGCCTTGTAATTGGGATAAAACAGCTCCAGGACAACCGTGTAGTTGCCCGGCGCGAGCGTCGGCGGGGGGGCGACTTCTTTCGAGGCCCGCGCCTCGACGACGGCAACGCTCTTGCCGTCCTTCTTGAAGTGAACCTGGAGCCGAAAGCCGGGGTCGTCGGCCACGTCGGAGCGAACGAACTTGCCGCCCTGCCACTTCAGCGTCGCCGCGGGCTTGTGCTCGGGCTTGACCTCCAACTTGTAGGTCGGTTGCCCGGAGGCAAAGGGGGCATGGCCGAGCAGCAGGAAGACGGCCAGGGCGAGCAGGCGGTGGGGGGCAGGCATGAAAGATGGCTCCGGGTCAATCGCCGCAGACCTCTTCGAGGACGTCCTCGGCGACGTAGATGGGCACGTTGGCGGTGACGGCGAGCGCGATGGCATCGCTGGGCCGGCTATCGACCTCGACCATCTCGCCGTTTTGCCGGATGCGCAACTTGGCGTAGTAAGTGTGGTCGCGCAGCTCGCTGATGAAGATGTCGCGCAGCTCGCCGCCGAGCTGGTCGATGGTGGTGGCGACGAGGTCGTGCGTGAGCGGGCGGGGCGACGGCAGGTGCTTGACGCGCCGGTCGATGCTGGTCGCCTCGAAGATGCCGATCATGATGGAAAAATTGCGGTCGCCATCCACCTCCTTGAGCATGATCACTTGCTGCTCGTGGACCTCGCTGATGATGATCCGCTTGAGCTCCATGTGGACCGGCACGGCAGCCTCTCTTTCGGCAGAAGATCGTTCGGCGCCGGCGGGGCGGCCCGCAGGGCCCACCCAGCCGCCGAAAGCTCCGTGCATTATAGCGCTTGCAAAAGCGGTCGAGCAAGAGCAGGGGGAGGCCCGGCGAGGCGAGACAGCCCGAGTCGCGCCCCCATCCAAAGAGGGGCAACGTAGAGCTCGGCAAGTCAATTCAAGGAAGAGAGACTGGTAAAACCGAAATCGTGCGTTAGGATTGAAAAGGTGGAGGGAGTGCCCTGCGCGGTCTTGGAACGGCTTTGGGCCTTGTCGCTCGAAGAAACCGTTCCCGAAAGGGACCGTGACGGGGGGCCAGAAGGGGCGGCCGGTGCCGGCACGGCCCTTTCGCGTTCGCTGTGGCAGACCCGAATACCGACGAGGTGGCCCCATGGCCCTGGCGTTGAACATCGGCAAGTGTACGTTGCTGGGCAACTATCGCGAAAACAACGAAGACTCCATCGACGTCAAGCAGTTCCCCGACATGACCGTGTGCCTCGTCGCCGACGGCATGGGTGGGCAAGCTGCCGGGGAGGTCGCCAGCAAACGTGCCATCGAGATCGTCCCGCGCGAGCTGAAGAAACACCTCAGCAGCGCAATGGGCAACGAAGAAACCAAGAGCGTCCTGCGCCGTTCCATCGTCCAGGCCAACGAAGAAATCATGGCGATGGCCGCCCTCGACCGCGAGCTGAAGAACATGGGCACGACCATCGTCGTGACCCTGTGGCGCAAGGGCAGCTCGCTCCTCTACGTGACCGGCATGGGCGACAGCCGCGTCTACCACGTCCGCGGCAAGAAGATCGAGCAGCTCACCGTCGATCACTCCATCGCCCAGGCCCTCGTCGAGGCCAAGACCATCAGCGCCGCCGAGGCGCGCAACCACCGCTACAAGAACGTGCTGTGGAAGTACCTCGGCTCGAACGAGGTGGGAGAAGGCCCCGAGGTCAAGGTCGTGCAGGCCCAGGCGGGCGATCGCTTCCTGCTCTGCACCGACGGCCTGACCGGCGCCGTGCCCGACGAGCAGCTGCTGACGTTCATCAAGGACAAGGCCGACGTTCAGGAATGCGCCGACGGTCTGGGCCAGCTCGCCCTCGACCAGGGCTCGCGCGACAACGTCTCCTGCATCGCGATCGAGATCGTCGAACTGAAATAGGGCGACCGGCAAGCCTTCGTTTGCTGTAGGACGGCCCAGGAGGGCCGTCCTACAGGGATGCCTTTGCCTGCCGCTCGTCTGGCCTTGTGCTTTTCGCGCCGTCCCTCGCTCAGACGTACTGGGCGTTGCTCGGCGCGATGATGAGCTCGGGGACGCTGACGTGGGCCGGCAGGGTGGCCACGAACAGCACGGCGGCGGCCACGTCCTCCGGCTGGAGCATCGTCTGCTTGCGCTCCTCGCTGACCGGCGTCGGCCGGACTTCGAGGATCGGCGTGTTGACCTCGCCGGGGTAGATGGTGCTGACGCGCACGCCGCTATCCTTCTCCTCGGCGGCCACGCCCATCGCCAGGCCGCGCAGCCCGAACTTGGCCGCGATGTAGCCGACGCCCCCCAGCGGATTGGCGCGCTTGCCCGAGATCGAGTTGACGTTGATGATGAGCCCGTCCTTGCGCGCGCGCATCTGCGGCAACACCGCCAGCATGCAGTAAAAGGCGCCGTCGAGGTTGCCCGCCACGAGGTTGCGCCACGACTCCGGCGTCAGCTCGGCGAAGGTGCGCTCCTTGAGGTTCAGCCCGGCGTTGTTGACCAGAACGTCGATGCGCCCCAGGCGCCCCGTGACGGCGGCGATGAGTTGTTGCACCTGAACGGGGTCGGTGACGTCGGCAGCGTGTGCAACCAGGCGGTCGCCGGCATTCAACGAGGCCAGGGCCGCGCGCAACTTCTCTTCGTTGCGCCCGGTGATGGCGACGCGCGCCCCTTCGTTCAGGAGCAGCCGCGCGCAGGCCAGGCCGATGCCGCTGCCCCCACCCGTCACCAGGACCGTCTTGTTCGTCAACTTGCTCATGCGCCACCCCGCGCCGGCGAAGCGCGTTTCTGCGAAACGCGGCTAAACGATGTTATAGCCGGGGTGGGCCGGCAATCAACTCTCAGGCCGCCTTCTTGCGTGCCGCCGCCTCGGCGAACACTCCCAGCATGGCGCGGTAGTGATGCTCGAAGGTCCACTGCGCCGCCGTCCGCCGCGCCGCCGCCGCGCAGGCCGCCCGGCGCGCGGGATCGAGCAACTGCCGCAGACACCAGGCGAGTCGGGCGTGGTCGTGCGGATCGTCGAGGACGTAGCCCTCGGCGCACGTCATTTCGCGGGCCCGGTGCAGCAGCTCCGCCGCGCCGTTGTAGCGCGAAGTAACGACCGGCAGGCCACAGGCCAGGGCCTCCAGCACGACGTTGGAACAGGGGTCGTAGAAGGTCGGGTGAACGAAGAAGTCGGCGGCAAAGTAGCCGTTGCGCATGTCGGCGCAGTAGCCGATGAACCGGCAGCGGTCGGCGACGCCGAGCCGGCGCGCCAGGCGCTCGAACGAGGCCACGTCGGGCTTGCCGGCCACCACCAGGTGCAGTTCCGGCAGCACGTGCAGGGCGTGCAGCAGCGGCTCCAGGCCCTTGAGCCGGTAGTTGATGCCGGCGAACAGCGCCACCTGTGCCTCCGGCGAAAGGCCCCAGCGCTCGCGCCACTCGAGCCGGCGGCGCGGCCGGTCGCACTCGTCGAAGCGCTCGGGATGGGTGGCCACGCGCACCACGCGCAAATCGTCCGCCGACAGGCCGTAATAGTGCTCGAAGTGCCCGCGCACCATCTCGCTGATGGCGACGACAAGCGAGCGACCGGGGCGGTATTGCGACCGTTCCAGGGCGAGAAAGGAGTGGTGCGCCGGTCCCAACGCCTTCAGCACCCGCACCAGGCGCCGCGCCAGGGGGCTGCGATACTTCAAGAGGTTGTGCTCGGCCGTGGCAGCGTAGAGCCCTCCTTGCGGGTAGAGGACGTCGAGACCGGAGATCTTGTCGAAGCCGACCGTCACCTGATGGTCGGCGCGAGCCAGCAAGCGCCGGCAGGCGGCGCTGAAGTACCACGGCCGCAGGAAGCGCGGGTGGCGCGCCGCGACCACCTTGTGGTAGACCATGCCTTCCGGCAGCGCGGCGCTGTCCCAGCGGCAGGCATAAAGGTGGACGGCGTGACCGTCCTGCGCCAGCCGGCGCGCCAGGCTGGCGATGTAGGTTTCGCACCCCCCCCGGCTGGGTAGCACGCTCTCGTAGCAGAAAGCAATGTTCATGATGCCGGGCCCCCTCTCCGGCGGGGCCCTTGCCCCCATTCCCCCCATCTCTCCCGCCCGACGGGCCGCCGGCCGGACAGCCTTGCTGGCCCAGTCGCAGTCGGAACCGCGGACGTTTGGATGCGTGGAGAAGGGCTATCTCCCATGCGCGCCCAAAGGTCAAGAGCGGTTTTGCAGCGCGGATGAATCACGCGAGCTCCTTGTCAGGCTTCATCCTTATTGAGGCGGGCCTTGCGGCGCAGATTGTGCTGCCGGTAGCGGCGCCACTTGAACAGCACGCAGCGGCGCAGCCAGCGATCGCTCCAGGAGCGCGGGCTCGGCCCGCGGTAGGAGCGCCAGAAGCACACCTGATCGCGCGCATCGACCCCGGCCACCTCGGACGAATAGAGCAGCTGCGCCAGGTCCTTGAGCTGCCACAGGCGCCAGGTCCACGGGTGATGGGCCAGCCGGTGCAAGTCGATCAGGCGAACCCGGCCCGCCCAGGCCGCCCCCTCCGGTAGGCCCGCGACGTCGTCGCGATGCACGTAGAAGTGGCACAGGTACAGGTCCTTGTGGAAGCAGCGCCGATCGTGCAACATGCGCGCCAGCCGGGCCATCTCCGCTGCCAGGCCCCGCTTCCAGCGCCGGAACTCGCGCGGCGCCAAATGCGCGGAGGCCAGCGGGATGGCCTCGTGCAAGGGGAGCATGTCGGTCAGTTCCTCGACCGCCAGGAAACTTTGCAGGCGCAGGCCCGGCCCCGTCCACTCCCCCGCCGCCACGATGGCCGGCACCGGCAAGCCCTGCCGGCGGGCCCATTCCAGATGGTTCCACTCCTGAAAGGCGGGAGACCAGTCGCCGCGCGGCCACAGCGCTGCCAGCAAGCCCTGCCACCACGGCAACTGATAGTGGCGCTTCAGGTAGACCGCCAGCCGTCTCGTCGGCTGGCCCTCCGGCGCCGGGGCGTGCAGCACCCAGCGGCCGGTGGAGCGCCCCTGTTTGGCATGAAAGCGATCGGTGACCTCGACTTCCATGATGCGCTCGGCCCAGTGGGGGCCGGCGAACTCGTCCCAGTCCTGCTGCTGGCGCAGCCGGCGGGCGCCCCAAAGCAAGCGTTGCCAGACCGTCGCGCGAGTCATGGGGGGGGGCCCTGAAACAGAGGAGGGGGGCAAGCCTGGGCCGCCGCCTTCGGGAAGAGCAGGCGCGCCGGCCCGTTCCTCAGCCCGCTGGGCTTGCGACGCGGGGGCGGAGGGCGGGCCGAGCCCGGGCCGCTCGTAGCCTTCCCGGAACAGGCGCACGTCTTCTTCGCTGCAACCCAGGGCACGGAGGCGCTGGCGCAATTGATCCCGGTCGCGCCGCGCTCGCCTGGGGCGTCGCCCGCGACAGGCCGACACGCTCTCGACGCTATCCAGCACCAGTTCCGGGGCCATCCCGGCGCCCTGCCGCACCGCCAGCCCCCCCATCGCTTCGGGCCCAAAGTAGCAACTGGCCTCGTGCAACCGATGGAGCAGAGCGCCCGTCTGGCGCAGCACGTTTTGGCGGCGCACCGCCGGCGCGGGACCGCGGGGAGGGCCAGCCAACCAGGCCTCGAGGCGCGTGGTGTCCCGGGCGGGCTCGGTCAGCAAGAACGACTCAAGCGCGCCCGGCCCGACCTGGCGCTGGCCCATCGCCAGCACGCGCGGGGCAGGGACGGCGTGGCGCTCCAGGCGCAGCAAGAGCGTCGCCTGTTCCTGTTCGGGGGCACTGAGCGCCTGGCCCGTAAGCCGCACCCACAAGTGAGCGAGCGGCCGGCGAACGCAGCGGCGCACCAGCAACCCAAGACGATCGCCCGGCAGTTCGAGCCAGCGCCGGGCCACGACAGCAGGCGACGCCAAGGCAGGCTGTCGGTCCAGCGCCAGCCAGCCGAGCCCTGCGGGACACAACCGTTGCAAGGCCGGCGTCACGCACAGGGCCTCGCCGTCCAGACACACCCAGCCCTGCGGTTCGCCCTGCGCTTCGACCTGGCGCTTCTCGCGCACGTGGCGATGCCCGAGCAAGTGCCGGGCCCGGCGCCGGGCCCGGGCCAGCAGGTCCCGCCACGCCGGCCGCGCCGGGCCCGGCAGCGCGCGGACGTAGGCCGCCAGGCAGAGCAGCCGCTCGCGGCGGCCGACCAGGGCGTCGGCGAGGGTCGCGTGGAGGGCAGCCAGGTCGCGGGCACGAACGCGAGCGCTCAGAAAGGCCCGGCGGCGGGCGCGCGCCCAGTCGATGAAATGGACGGTGCCCGACTGCGCGGACAGCAGGACGTGTTTGGCGTAGAGGTCCCGATGCTCGAAGCCCGCCTCGTGCAAGCGCGCCAGCGCCGACCCAATCCGGCGCGCGAGCGCGCGGCGCGCGGCGAGATCCGGTTGCCGCGCCAGGGCGGTCGGGAGCTCGAGGGCGTCGGGCACGGCACGGACGAGGAGAAAGGCCCGGCCCCGATCGTCCTCGCCGACGGCGAGCCACTCCGGCCCGCTCAGCCCTTCGCGCTCCAGGGCTTGCAGCGTTTGCGCCTCGCGCAGCGACCGCGAAACCAAGCCGAACCCGGCGAAGAAGTTGCTCCAGCGCACGCGCCAGGAGACGCGCTGTTCGCGCTTGAGGTAGACGACCACGGCCCCGGTCCCCTGGCCAAACGTGACCCGGGCAACGTTCCGGTCGGGATGGCCGCTGACGATGAGAGCGGGCAGGTCGAGGAACTGTTCGGGCTCGCTGAGGCGCTGCCCGCGCAGAAAGGCGCGCCAGGCGGGGTGGCAGGCAAGAAAGGCCCGCCGCGATCCTGGCCGGCGCCAGGCGCGCACGCCGAACACCAGGCCCGCCGCGAACAGGCAGCCCGCCAGAATCGGCAAGGGGACAGAGAGAGCGTCCATGACGGGGCCTTCTCGTTGGGCCTCGGGCCAGGGGCGGGAGAGCGCCCTGGCACGACCTCACCACCTCACTGCAACAATCCTTCGGCGGCGTCGAACACCTCGGCGGGGGTGAGCTGTTTCATGCAGCGATGGTCGAGCGGGCAGGTGCGGCGCTGACACGGGCCGCAGTCCACCTGTTTTTGCAAATGCACCGCGCGGGCGTGATACGTCTCGGTCCAGGCCACGTGCGTCGGGCCGAACAGCGTCACCACGGGCCGGTCGAACGCGGCGGCGAAGTGGCGCGGCCCGCTGTCGGTCGTGACCAGCAAATCGCAGCGGCGCACGCACGCCTTGCTAAGCCCCAGCGACAGCTTGAGTTCGCCCGTCGCCAGGTCGATCAGGGCCATCACGGAGCAATCCGCCGCCAGGGTGGCAATCTGCCGCGCCAGGGCTGCCTCTGCCGGGCCGCACAGCACGAGCACCCCGCAGCCGCGCCGCCGCACCAGGTCGCGCGCCAGCGTGGCGAAGTAGTCGGCCGGCCAGTGCTTGGCCGACCCGAACGCCGCGCCGGGATTCAGACAAACGACCTCCGGATAGGCGCCCAGCCCGCCGCGCGCCCATGCGAGCTCGGCCTCGGCCTCGTCGCGCGGGACCGTGAACAACTCCAGGTCGTAGGTGGTGCGCGGGCAGCCGACGTGCTCGGCCAGCTTGTTGTAGGCATCGACGGCCGGGCTGATCTTCAACCGCCCGTCGGGATCGCGCACGGGCGGCAGGGCGTCGGTGAGGAGGCGCCCCCGGCCGTAGCGCGCGTAGCCGACGCGACGCTTGCAGCCCCCCAACCGGGCCGTCAGGGCGGACCGAAACGAGTTGGGGAACAGCACGGCCAGGTCGATCCGGTGGCGGCGCAGCTTCCAGGCGGTGGCCGGCACGCCCTGCGACCAGGCCCCGCCGTGGGCCAGGACCAGGTCATCGAACCAGTCGCCGCCCTCCAGCGCGCCGGCGACGTAGGGCTTGAGCACGCCCACGAACTTGCTCCCGCGGAACTGGCCGCGCAGCGCCCGCAGCGCCGGCGTGGCCATGACCGCGTCCCCGATCCAGTTGGGCAAGAAGACCGCGATGTTCATGCCGCCCCCAGACGCTGCAACAACCGCGTCGTCGAAAGGCCTTCGCGCAGCCGGGCCAGATGAACGCGCCCGCCGTACGACTCGACGAAGTCGGCCCCAACCACCTCGTCGCGGGCGTAGTCGGCCCCCTTGACCAGCACGTCGGGCCGCAGGGCGCGGATCAGCTCCAGCGGCGTCGCCTCGTCGAAGACGGTCAGGAAATCGACCGCCTCCAGCGCCGCCAGCACGGTCGCCCGCGCCTCCAGCGCGTTGATCGGCCGCGACGGGCCCTTCAAGGCGCGGACGCTGGCATCGCCGTTGAGGGCGACCACCAACACGTCCGCCTGCGCCTTGGCCTCTTGCAGATATTGAACGTGCCCGGCGTGCAACACGTCGAAACAACCGTTCGTGAAGGCCACGCGCTGTCCCGCCGCGCGCCGTCCTTCCAGCTCGCGCGCCAGGCCCGCGCCGACGCGCAGCTTGCTCAACCCCAGCTCGCCGTGCGCCGAGGGCCCGTCGTGGAGAACGTCTCGCAAGATCTCGTCGCGCGTCACCGTGGCGACGCCGATCTTCTCCACCTCCAGCCCGCCCGCGACGTTGGCCAGCCGGATGGCCGCCTCGTAGTCCGCCCCCGCCGCCAGCGCCATGCCCAGCACCGCCAGCACCATGTCGCCCGCGCCGGTGATGTCGTAGACCTGCCGGGCGCGGGTCGGGAACACCTCGCGCCGGCCGTCGGCGTGCGCAAGCGCCATGCCCTCCTTGTCGAGCGTGACGATGGCCGCCTCCAGGTCGAGCTGCTCGCGCAGCTCGCCGGCCGCCTCGAGCGCCTCGGCCGTGCCGCTCAGCGTCCGGCCCGACGCCAGCCCCGCCTCGAGGCGGTTGGGCGTGATCGCCGAGCAACCGTGGTATTTGCGATAATCGCGACCGCGGATCGGGTCGGCAATCGTGCGCAGGCCCAGGGCCCGCGCGCCGGCGATGGCCCCGACGAGGACGGCGGGGGCACAAACGCCCTTGTCGTAGTCGCTGATGAGCACCACGTCGGCGCGGCGCAGCTGGAGGGCGATGGCCCGCGCCAACTCCTGCTCGCGCGGAGCGCTGAGGGGCTCGCGCACCTCGTAATCGACGCGAATCATCTGCTGCGGATGGCGCTGCTGGGCCCGGCCGATGTAGCGCTCCTTGACGGTGCTGGGCCGGTCGGGGTCGATCAGCACGGCCTCGTCGTCGATGCCCTGCTCCAGCAGCATCCGCCGGATGCGCTTGCCGTCGTCGTCGTCGCCCACCACCCCGGCCAGGGCGACGCGCGCGCCGAGGGCCCGCAGCATGGTCGCGACGCTGCTGGCCCCGCCCAGGCGCTCCTCGCGGCGATCGACGCGCAGCAGGATGACTGGCGCCTCCTGGCTGATGCGCTCGGCGTTGCCCCAGACGTAGCGGTCGAGCATGAGGTCGCCGATGACCAGGACGCGCGGCTGGCCCAGGCGCAGCACCAGTTCCGTCAGATCGGCCCCCGGCGCGGACGATGGCGTACTCATTCCGTTGCCCCTCTTGCTTGGGCGAGCGGCAGGAGTTGGTTTGCTGGAGGACGGCTCAGGAGAGCCGTCCTCCAAACATGCCTTTACCTGCCGGTGGTCTTGTCGTTTCGCGAGCCCTACGCCGCCAGCCGCACCTCCGCGGTCGGCTTCGCCGCCAGTTGCCCCGCCAGGGCCGCGTGCAACAGCGGAATCAGCACCTCGTGGTGTCCGGTGAGCTCGATGCCCTCGCCCGCGGCGGCCGGGCGCGTGACGACGTTGACCGTACTGCGGTAGCGCGATTCCTTGTCCACGTTGACCGTGACCAGCCCTTCGAGGCTGTGCCCGAAGTTGCGGACCACGCTGACCGCCTTGAGGAGCACTTCTGGCATCACCACGGCGCTCCCGAGGTTGAGCCAGACCCCCTGCTGCATGCCGGAGACGACCCGGCACAGGTGGCGGAAGTCGATCAGCGACGCTTCGCCCAGCGCCGCTCCCGAAACGTGCGGATGCACGTGAACGACGTCGGTGCCCAGGGCGACGTGGATGGTGCAGGGGATGCCGGCGCGGTAGGCCGCCAGCACCAGGCTGCTCTCGGCGTGCGGGCAGCGCAGCCCATCCATGTAGCGCCCCAGCGCCGCGCCCAGCCCCCTCTCCTGCTCGGCCCCGGCGCGGGCGGCAACGGCGAAGGCATCGGCCGTCTCCAGCGCCATGCCGAACTTGCCCTCGTGCAGCGTGGCGCTCACGTCCTCGCTGGTCTTCCCGGCCAGGGCCAGCTCGAAGTCGTGGATGGCCGCCGAGCCGTTCATGGCGATTGCCTTGAGCAGCCCCTTCTCGATCCAGTCGATGAGGTAGGGCGCGCAGCCGGTCTTGATGACGTGACCGCCGAGGGCGGCGACGACGGTTCGGCCCTCGGCGTGGGCCCGCAAGAGATGATGTCGCACGCGGCGCAGGTGGTTGCCGGCGAGCTGGCGCGGCAGCGAATCGACCCACTCCTCGACGGTGGCGCCGGGGGGGAGCGGCCGGCCGAGGTCTTCGTGAAAGACCTTGGAAGGGCGCGATTCGAGGTCGTAGGTCTGCAAGCCGTGCAGGTCGAACGGCCTCTCGAAGACCGGGGGAGTTGGCGTGGTCACGTTGTCCTCCTTGACGGACGGGCCCCTCACGTCGTGCTCAGGGCCCCCTCGAGCAGCCGATCGAGGGCGTCCTGCCCCGCGAGCGGCGCCAGCCGGATGCGCACCGCCCACAGGGGCCGACCGCCCAGCCGGTCGAGGCGCACTTTCACCAGGTCTTTCTGGGTTGTCACCACGATCGCTTCTTCGGATTGCCGCGCCGCCCAGGCGCCCAGCGCCTCGACGTCGGCGCGCGCGTAGGCGTGGTGGTCGGCGTAGGCGCGAAACTCGACGATTCGCGCTCCCAAACTGAGCAGCGTGCGCCGAAAGGCCTCGGGGTTGCCCAGCCCGCAAAACGCCACCACGGGCCGCTCCCCGAGCAGTTCGAGCGAGCCGACCTCGCCCTCGCTGTTGACGAGCCACTCCGGACGATGCACCGACTCGATCACCGGCAACCCGGGCACGAGCCGGGCGATGCGGCCCTTGAGCGCGGACAACGCCTCGGGAGAAACCTGGTCGATGCGCGTCAGCAGGACCGCATGGGCGCGGCGCAGGCCGGAGACCGGCTCGCGCAAAAGCCCGCGCGGCAGCAGATAGCCAAGGCCCCAGGGGTCGGTGGCATCGATGAGGACGAGGTCGAGGTCGCGGGCCAGGCGGCGGTGCTGGAAGCCATCGTCGAGAACGAGCACCTCGCTCTCCAGCTCCTCGACGGCGGCGCGGGCAAGGGCGACGCGGTCGGGCCCTTGCAGGTGCGGCACGTCGGGCAGGTTCTCCTCCAGCACGAGGGCCTCGTCATTGGCCCCGGCGGTGCTGCCGTAGCCGCGGCTGAGGATGGCGACGCAGCGTTCGCGGTCGCGGTAGAAGTCGGCGACGTATTCGACGCAGGGCGTCTTGCCGGTCCCGCCGACGGTGAGGTTGCCGACGCTCACCACGGGCACGGGCACGCGCTCGCTGCGCCACCAGCCGCGCGTGTAACAGACGTTGCGCGCCCGCACGGCCAGGCCGTAGGGCCAGCTCGCCATGCGCAAGAGGAAACGTTGGAGGGCCACCCAGGGGCCGCGCCGCTGGCCGCGCACCAGAGCGAGGAAGCGCTGGCGAGCGTTGAGGGCGTCGGGTTGAGGCGAGGCGCTGGTGGCGAGCAAGGAGGGCCATCCCTGGTCAGCGAAGGAGGGCGAAGCGCCGGACGATCCATCATCCGCAGCGCTGAGCGAAACGAGTTATAGCCGGGGCGTCGAGGCGGTGTCAACCGCGATCCGAATGCGTGGCGCGGGGCGGTGGTCACGGGAAGGCAGCGCGAATTGCGGCGATGGCAGCGGCGCGGCGGGCGGGGTCGGCGCCCATCTCATCGAGGAGGTCGATGGCCTCTTCCGCCCGATCAATGGCCCTGACGGCTTCGGCGTCCGTGCCGAATCGAGAAGAGTTGCGGAGGCGGTAGTCCGCCTCGTTCCTCACCGGGCTCAACTTGTTGAGGGCCTCGCTTACCTTTCTCATGTCTGGATTGACCGGAAAAGCAAAACGGCAACGAACGAAGTTGTGGAGGCCCTCCGCAGGCGGTAAGGGAAAGCCCCAGCGCTCCAGCGCCACTTGCCCTTCGTGCAACAAGGCATAGTAAGCGCGCCCCACCACGGTGCGCCAGTTCTCCTCGCACGGGACATTGAGGAGAAGGTTAGCAGTCGCGAGGAACGCCCTACCGTTCATTCGGGCCTCCGTAGACCGGCACCATCCCGATGTGAAAGCACACGTTGGGCGGGAAGGTTTGAATGCGCCACTCGGTAAGCTCCTGATCGACCCGGTCTGCCCTTGGCCCCTCTGGCGGCACGTCCCGGCACACCCAGATAACCACCTCGGGGCCGTGGCCCACAGTCGCCGGATCATCCTCCAGCGTCACCTCGATGCCGCGCAATCCGCGCATCTGGTGCGCGTACGCGAGCATCTGTTCGAGCTCCTTTCGCATTCCGAACTCATCCACCCGTGCCGCCGCGGCCGCGTCGATCTGCACCGATACCATCGTCTCGGCCATGACTCCGCCCTCCACCGGGGTTGCGTTCCCGCTGTCAGGTTACCCGTCTTTTCCGCCCCGCGTCAACCTAGACCGAGCGGCCCTTGAGGAGCTGCCGCCCCAGCGCCGGGTCGCGGTCGGTGAACGGCCCGGCGGCCTGGTCGCGGCTCAGGCAGCGCGCGAACAGCTCCATCTTCAGGTCGAGCTCGTCGGCGTGATGAACCAGGAGGGCCTCCGGCACCAGCGCCTGGCGCGCCCCGTGCTCGGAGGACGATTGACAGGTCAACAGGACGTGTTCCAGCAGTTGCAGCAGTTCCGGGCCTACGTCCCCCTGTTCGCGAGCGGCGTCGCGCACCAGGTCACGGCCGAGCAAGACGTGGCCCAGCAGGCGCCCGGGCACGGTCAGCGACGGGGCCGTCGCCTCCTCGCCCAGCTCTCGCACCCGGCCGAGGTCGTGCAGGACGGCCGCGGCCGCCACGAGGTCGCGGTTCAGCGGAGGCTTCAGCTCCGTATAGTAGCCGGCGTAGCGCTCGGCGAGGTCGATGGCGAGGCGCGTCACGTTGAGCGTGTGTTCGAGCAGCCCGCCGGCGAACGGGTAGGCCCGGTCGCGCTGGGCCGGCAGCCGGCAGAGGGGCTCGGCGTGGCGCTCCAGGAGCGCCAGGCAGAGCTTGCGCAGGGGCTCGTCGTTGACGTGCTTGACGGCCAGGGTGCGCAACTCGGCCAGCATGGCGGGGGCGTCCTGGCGCGAGCGCTCGACGAACTGCGCCTCGTCGAAGCCGTCGGCGAGGTCGTCGTCGGTGGCGGGGCGGATGTTGTGGACCTTCTCGAACTGCGGGCCGTACTTCTCGTGTTCGCGGTAGGTCGCGCGAAGCTTGTAAAACTGCCCGACGTGCCAGTCGGCCTCGCAGGCGGGGAACCACTGCGCGTCGTCGCCCCAGACCATGAACGTGACGGTGCGCCGGGCGTCGCGAAAGCGGCAGCGGTAATAGGGCTTGCCCGCGCCGGTGACGTCGCGCACCTTGTCGGCAAGGAGGGCGAAGAAATCCGCCTTCTGGCCGGAGGTCAGCTCGCTCAGACGCGCCAGGGTTGGTTTGACGGTTGCCATATCGCCAGGATAGCGGGCCCGCTGTCGGCAAGAAAAGCAAAATCTGTCGCGAATTGACGTCGGACGCGGCAAGGCTCCCGGGGGCCTTGCCGCGTTCCCGGGAGCAACGATGAGAAGGGAGGGCCGCAAGATGTTGGGCAGGGCGATCTTCGCCCCTCCCCACGACCCCGCTCAAGGATTAAGGGTGTAGGTAAAGGTGCCGACGGCCGCGGATCGGTAGGGCGCGCTCACCAGCACCAGCGCTTCGTCGCGGCGGCTGTCCCAGCGCTTCCCTCCGCCCTCCGCCCAGATGAACACCTCGCTGGCCGCCAGCCGCACGTTGTCGATCGCCAGGTAAGCCGTCTCGTCCGGCGCGAACGACCAGTTCCGCGTGACGCCATCGCCGCCCCGGACGTACACCGTCAGGGCCTCGCCGGTCTGGTTGCTCAGGTGCAGATAGCGCACGTTCTGCCAAGGCGCCTCGACCGGCGCGCCGACCACGACGGGCCTGGCGTGGTGGTGCCCGTGGTGGGGCCTGTGGTGGGGCGTGTGGTGGGGCCTGTGGTGGGGCGTGTGGTGGGGATGGCTGACGGGCGGCCTGGCGGGGCCCCCGCCCTTCTTCTGGGCGTGGGCCTCCGGGGCGACGGCCAGGGCCCCGCCGAGAACGATCGCCAACACCGCCAGCACCTTGCTCGAGTTCGACTGTGCCATGATCGGCTCCTCTTGTGGTCGAGTCTCCGCGTTCGTCAGGCCGGAGCACCTTGCCCTCGGCCCTTCACCCTGAGAAAGCGGAAGGGCGACCGCCCACTGGACACGTCGCGCCGAAAAATTGTGGAAGTCCACCTTTCCGCCAGCTACGATGTCACTCGCCCAACCCTTCAAGGCGCCCCGATGAACGAGAACACGACCGTCCGGCTCCAGCGCTGCCTCGACCGTCTCCGGGCCGGTGACGCGGGTGCGCGAAGGGAGTTGATCGGGGCCGCCAGCGAGCGGCTGACGCGGCTGGCCCGCAAGATGCTCAAGGCCGACGACCGCGTCCGGCGCTGGGAGCAGACCGGCGACGTCTTCCAGAACGCCGCGATGCGCCTGTGGCGGGCCCTGGAGGCGGTCACCCCCGGCAGCCTGCGCGAGTTCTACTCCCTGGCGGCGCTGCAGGTGCGGCGCGAGCTGACCGACCTGGCCCGCCACCACTACGGCGCGCTCGGCGCCGCCGCCAACCACCAGAGCAACCCGCCGCAAGCAGGCGCGGGCGAGCGGGGGCGGGCGGCCTTCGATTCTGCCGACGAGGGCCACGAGCCGAGCGCCCTTGCCATCTGGGGCGAGATGCACGAGAAGGTCGGGGAATTGCCGGAGGAGCAGCGGGAGGCCTTCGACCTGATCTACTACCAGGGGCTGACCCACGCCGAGGCCGCCGGGCTACTCGGCCTGAGCACCAAGACGATTCAGCGCCGCTGGCAGGGGGCCTGCCTGGCCCTGCACGAGCGGATGGGCGAGTTGCCGGACCTGTGATTGCATTTCCGAGAGGGGCCATACTCATGGGGGCCGACGCCCGGGTCGAAGCCCTGATGCTGCACTGGGAGGAGGGGCAGGCGAACGGTCAGCCCCCGACCGCGGAGGAGCTGTGCCGCGACTGCCCCGAGCTGCGGGAGGAAGTGGCGCGCCGCATCGCTGCCTTGCAGGCCGTGTATCGCTTCCTGGACACGAACGCGCCCTCCCTGAACACAAAGCCGGGGCCCTGGCCCGACACCGTGAGCAAGGACAGCGCGGCGCCGCCGTCCCCGTGGCCCGACGTGCCCGGCCACGAGATCCTCGACGAACTGGGCCGGGGCGGGATGGGCGTCGTCTACAAGGCCCGCCACCTGGCGCTCAACCGCGTCGTCGCCCTCAAGATGATCCTCTCCGGCGCCCAC
>JBBSEZ010000129.1:0-22300 GCA_038239195.1 Gemmatales bacterium | reverse complement strand
CTTTCGCGAGCCGAACAGGCGAGCCGCCTGTCCTACGGGATGAGTTCGGGAGTTGGGCGGATCAGGCCAGCGCCGTCAGGTCGCCGACGAGCTTGGCGAGCGCTTCGTGGGTGAGCGTGAAGCCGACCTGTTCGCGGCGCGTCGCGGAGCGCGGGGCGTCGTAGCGGCGCACGGTGGTGGTGCCGTCCTGCTGGAGAAGCACCTCGTAGTAGAGCCGGGCGTCGCCGCGCAGCAGCGGGGCGCCACTGCGCAACTGGGCAAGGCCGCCATCGAGCTCCACGACGCGGAGCGGTTCGAGCAGGCCGGTGACGCGCCCGGCGATGCGTTCGGCCCGGTCCTTGAGGGAGTGCGCGGGGAACGGGGCGGTGCGGGTGAGCCCCACCTCCCACCACGTTGCGGCGAGGGCGTCCACGGCCTCGGCCGTGAGGGCGATTTTCCAGCCCGAGTCGGCGGGGGCGACGCTGAGGGCCTCGCGCGGGCCGTACGGTCGCCATTCAGCGAGATTTTCCAGGAGCGCTTTTTCGAGGTTCATCGGTCTCTCCTCCGGTTCGGATTGCGTGGTCGGTGCCGTCGAAGGACAGCGTGGTCGGCTTGCCATCGACGAGCGTCGTCAAGTGGACCGGCCGGCCCCAGATGAACTGGATGTTGGCCAGGGCATCGGCGGCCTGATCGAGCCGCAGCTCGACCCCGGTGTGGTGGTGCTTCAGCAGCAGCTCGCCGCGGTTGCGGTGATTGCCGTCTACTACATAGATCCACGGTTTTCCGAAGTTCGTCAAGCTGAATAGCAGCCTTTGCTTGATTTTCTGGAACTCGCGCGACTCGATGTAGTACTGCCCGGCCTGTTCCTGGTAGGCGTAGGAGAACAGGTTGTGCTGGACGCAAAACTCCGGCGTCAGGAAGGTGTCGATGAAGGTGATGTCGTTGTGGACGCGGCGCACCTCGAAGATCTTCTGCCGGCCCAGCCCGAGCTGTTTGTCCCAGGCGCGCCGCTGATCGAGGTCGTCACATTCGTCGTATTCCTTGCCAAACCGCCCCGTGTTCCAGCGGTGTTCGACGTCGCGCAGCAGTTCGATCCCCAGCTTGTAGGGGTTGAGTCGGGTGCGCGACATGGCCATGGTGCCGGAGTGGTGGTCGGCGTAGTCCACCACCTCGGAAGGCAGCATCGCCTTCTGGGTCATGATGGTGGAATGCCAAAAGCTGGCCCACCCCTCGTTGAGCACTTTTGTCATCCCTTGAGGGGTAAAATAGTACGCCTCGTCGCGGACGATCGACAGGACGTCGCGCTGCCAGGCCTTGAGCGGGGCGTGCTCGATGAGGAAGAGCAGCACGTCCTTTTCGGGGTGTTCGGGGAAGTTGCGGGCGGTCTGCTCGCGCGCCTTGCGGCGCTCGTCCTCCTCGGCCTTGAGGCGCTCGGGGGGGTTGATGTAATCGGACATGTAGTCCTTGCTCTTGAAGCGCGTCGCCTTGACGTCGTCCTGCCCCTCCTTCTCGGCGCTGAAGTCGTAGCGCGAGCTCTCCTCGCGGCGGCGGATGGCGGTCGAGTGGATGTCGATCAGGTCGTCGATCGACATGCAGCGGTCGAGGAAGCCCTCGACGTCGTCCTCGCCGTGCTTCTCCACGTAGGAGCGGATGCGAGCCCCGTGGTTGGCCATCTCGTCCATCATCTTGCGGTTGGTGTGGCCGAAGAAGGCGTTGTTCTTGAAAAAATCACAGTGTCCATAGACGTGCGCCATCACCAGCTTCTGATCGACGACGTGGTTGGAGCGCATCAGGTACGCGTAGCACGGGTCGTTGTTGATGACCATCTCGTAGATCTTCGACAGCCCGTAGTCGTACCCCCGGCGGAGCTCCTCGTACGACATCCCGAACGACCAGTGCGGGTAGCGCGTCGGGAACCCGCCGTAGGCGGCGATCTCGTTGAGGTCGTCGGCGTCGATGACCTCGAAGATGGTCTCGTAGAAGTCCAGGCCGTACCCGCGCGCGTACTCCTCGATCTCGCCCTTGAGGGAGCGCAGGTGCGGCGGCAGGTTGGTGTCGTACGGTCGGTTCATGGCACACGCTGGAAGGAGTAAGGATGAAAGGAGAGGAAACGAGGGAGGACGCGGCGCCCGTCGGGGGCTTCCTTTCCCCTTCCTCCTTTCCACGTCAACGCCCGGTGCCGAGAAACTCCTTGATCGAGCCGAGGATGGCGTCGCGGTCGGGGATGCGGCTACAGACGACGTTCTTGCGCTCGCCCAGCATCTCGTGGACGTACTCGTAGAACTCCCCGCTGCCGTAGGGGCTCTCGACCTGCCCGTAGCCGAACAGGTTGACGCGCGGCAGCAACTTCTGCGTCAGCACTTCCATGCAATGGGGAATGTCGTCGCCCCAGTTGTCGCCGTCGGAGAAGTGGAAGGCGTAGATGTTCCACTGGTCCGGCGGGTAGCGCGCCGTGATGATCTTGTCGGCCAGTACGTACGCCGAGCTGATCTTGGTGCCCCCGCTCTCGCGCGTGTGGTAGAAGGTGTTCTCATCGACCTCCTGGGCCGCCGCGTCGTGGATCACGTACACCGTCTCGACGCCCTTGTAGTGGGCCTTGATCCAGGTGTCGATCCAGAACGCCTCGATGCGCACGATCTCCTTTTGCTCGTCGGTCATCGACCCCGACACGTCCATCATGTAGAGGATGACGGCCACGCTCTGCGGCTGCTGAACGTCCTTCCAACTGCGGTACTGTTTGTCCGCCCGAATCGGCACGACCACCGGGTTGCTCGGCTCGTAAGTGCCCGAGGAAATCTGCCGCTTCATCGCCCGCTTGAACGTGCGCTTGAAGTGGCGCAGCGACTCCGGCCCGGTCTGCCGGATGCCGGTGTACTTGTCGCGCGTCGTGACGATGTTCTTCTTGCCGCGCGGCTCGATGCGCGGCAGGGCCAGCTCCTCGCCGAGGATGGAGGCCATCTCCTCCATCGTCAACTCGACCTCGAGGATGTGCCCGCCCGGCTGGTCGCCCGCCCCGGAACTGGGCTCCCCCTGTCCCGGGCCAAGAGGTTGCCCCACCTGCCCGGGCCCCTGCCCGACCCCGGCGGAGCCCTTGGTCCCGTACTTGAACTGGGGAATGTCGATCTGCGGCAGGGGGATGCTGACGAGGTCTTTCCCCTTCTTGCCGATCATCTCCCCGCGGCTGATGTACTTGCTGAGGTTGCTCTTCACCTTGCCGCGGACGAGCTTGCGGAAGCGCTGGTGGTCGCGTTCGATCTTCTGGCCCACGGCAATGCCCCCCTCTCCGAGGAGCCCTTAGTGCTTAGTCCGTAGTGCTTTGCAAAGACCGTCACCTTGGAGCTCTTTGCTTAGCACTAAGGACGAAGAACTAAGGACTACTTTTTCGTGTGTCCCCGGGCGAAGATGCTCGCCACGAACGTCAGGACGTCGGTTGCGCTCGACTCGTTGTAGCCGTAGTTGCGGATCAACCGGCTCTTGACGATGTCGATCTTCTCCTGGGTCGCCTTGTCCACCACGTTGGACACCAGGCTCGTCAGCTTGATGGTGTCCTTCTGGTCCTCGAACAGCTTCAGTTCCAGTGCCTTCTGCAAGCGCTCGTTGGTCTTGTAGTCGAAGCGCTTGCCGTCGAGCGCCAGGGCGCCGATGTAGTTCATGATCTCCCGGCGGAAGTCGTCCTTGCGCCCCTCGGGGATGTCGATCTTCTCCTCGACCGAGCGCATCAGGCGCTCGTCGGGGTCTTCGTAGTTGCCGGTGTAGCGGTTGCGCACCTTCTCGCGCTGCGTGTAGGCGCGGACGTTGTCGATGTAGTTGGAGCACAGCCGCGCCAGCGCGTCCTCGTCGGCGGCGATGGCCCGCTGCACCTCGTTCTTCACCACGTCCTCGTACTCCTCCTTGACCACGGCGAGGAGCTCGCGGTAATGCTGGAGCTGCTCCTGGTTGGTGATGAGCGAGTGGTGGCGGAGCCCGGTCTCCAGCTCGTGCAGCACCATGAACGGGTTGACGCAGTCCTCGTCGGGGTGGGCGACGATGGCGTTGGAGATCTTGTCCTGGATGTAGCGCGGGCTGATGCCGTGCATCCCCTCGTTGACCGCCTCGCGCTTCAGCTCGACGACGTTGTCCTCGGTGAAGCCCGGCAGCGTCTTGCCGTTATAGAGCTTCAGCTTCTGGAGCAGTGTCAGGTTGGCGTGCTTGGGCTGCACCAGGCGGGTCAGCACCGCCCACATGGCCGCGATCTCGATCGTGTGCGGGGCGATGTGCTTGCCCTTCACGCGGTCGGTGTTGAAGTCCTTCTCGTAGATCTTGATCTCGTCGCGCAGGCGCGTGACGTACGGCACGTCGATCTTCACCGTGCGGTCGCGGAGGGCCTCCATGAACTCGTTGTTCTGGAGGCGCCTGTATTCTGGCTCGTTCGTGTTGCTGCAAACCACGTTCCCGACGCCGCAGACGAAGTTGTGGAGGCCGGCGCACTCGACGTCGTAGACCCACTCGTTCTCGACCTGGCGCTCGGACAGTCGGGCCTCGAACGTCACGTGCCGACCGCCGCGCTTGCCCTCCCCGGAAACGAAGCGCACCCGGTAGGCCGGCTCGGCGCCTTCGCGCTCCGCGCGGTAGATGCTGTAATCGTGCCCGAGCATGGTGGCCAGCGTGCCGACCTGGGCGGCCAGCATCGGCGAGATCGTCTTGTACTCGAAGAACGCCTCGCGATACGTGTCCGAAGCACACTCTTCAAGCAGCGTGGTCCGTTTGCGCGAGCCGTCGGTGCGCATCAACTCGTCGAACGCATGCTGGAGATACGCGGTCGGCAACTGGAACAGGAAGTCCGGCAGCCGTTTGTTGACGGCGTGCTCGCCGCAGTGGTGCTGCGCCAGGTGGCGGATGGCCTCGGCGCCGAGGTACAGTCGCCACGCCGAGTCGGTCTTCGCGCCAAAGTCGATCGAGCCCTTGGCCGTGCTGATCCGGCCGTAGGCGGCCCGGACGCGCTCCAGTTCGTCGCGATTCGCCTGGCTGATGACGATGCCGCCGTTGGTGGCGTTGACGTGGCCCTCGGTGGCGTACCAGACGAGGACGGTCAGCAGGTCGTTGAGCGGCTGGACGTCCACGAGCGGGTCGTAGTCGGCCCGGATGGCAGTCGCGTGGCGCGGGAGGTCGAGCCGAGCCCAGCCCTCGTGGGCGGGGCGCGTCGTGTTGCCGCCCGCCGAGGTGACGCGCGCCTCCTCGCGGACGAAGCCCGGCACGCCTTCGAGCACGTCGAGCACCTCGATGCCCCGCTCCGGCGCGAACAGGTCGGGCAACTGGCGCACGGCCATCACTTCGTGGCGGTCTTCGGGATAGAACGTCTGGCCGGCGCGGTTGTAGATGGAGTGATTGGGCGTCGTCTCGACCGCGCCCCACTTCTGCGAGGTCGTGAGCATCTTGCCGGTGAAGCGGTGGCGAAACACCGAGCGCACCGGGACCCAGGCCGCTCGCTTCAGGTCGAAGTCGTGGGCGATCACTTCCAGCCCAGATGCGTCGCCGGCGAAGCGGGCGTGCAACTGCTCCAGGGTGGCCCAGCCCGGCGCGCCGTCGAGGCGATAGGGGATGGGCGTGTTGCCGGCGACGCTGTGGCCCAGGATAACCTCATCGATGTCTGTTTGCGCGAACTTCTTCGGCTTGATCTTGTGTTCCTGCGAAGCGCCGAGGAGGTCGTAGAGGAAGGCCACGTCGAGCTTGAGCACCTCGATGAACTCGACGAGCCCGCGGTTGGCGATGTTGAGCTCGCCGTCGAAGTTGAAGGCGCGCGGGTCGCTGTCGGTGCCGTACTCGGCGATCTTGCGGTAGTTGATGTCGCCGGTCAGCTCGGTCGAGTCCTGGTTCTTCTCGTCCTTGGGCTGGAAGGTGCCGATGCCGATGCGATCCTTCTCCGACAGGATGAGCCGGAAGACGCGCACCTCGTTCTGGACCATGGCGACCCAGTCGCCGTCGTACTTCGCGAGCCGCTCGGTGAACACGTAGCGGCTGTAGGGACAGAGGTCGCCCTTGATCTGGATCTGGTGGTCGTCGGGGCCGTGGTCGGCGTTGAGCTGGGAGAGGAAGGAGGCGCGGTGTTCGTGGGGCACGAGCTGGAGCGGCTCGCCGTGCATCGGGTCCTTGTGGAGGCTGCCGTCGGGGCCTTTCCACCCGAAGCTGTAGAGGGCGCCGCCATCGGTGCGCGAGTAATCTTCCAGCCCGCGCTTGAGGAGGCGCGCGATGGTGCTCTTGGAGGAGCCGACGGGGCCGTGGAGCAGCAGCACGCGGCGCTCGGTGCCGTAGCCCTTGGCGGCCGACTTGAAGGCGTTGACGAGCTGCATCAGCGGGCGGTCGAGCCCGTAGATGCCGTCGCCGTGCTTGACGGCGTACTCGGTGAAGAACTTGTAGCGGAGGATCTTCTCCTTGTTCTCGAACACCTCGTCGGTGCCGTGGGAGACGATCATGTCGTAGAGGCGCTGGTAGGCGGTGCGGGTGATGGACGGGCACTCCACGACCTTGTCGAGGTACTCCTCGAAGGTGCCTTCCCAGTGCGTCTTACGGTAATCTTCCAGGTTCACCTGCTGGCGAACGCTGGAGAGGATGGATTTCGCGGCTGCTGTAGACATCACTGTCACCTCCAGGGACGGTGCCTCTCACCGCACCGCCCCGTGCAACTCGTCACGAGAGGGCCCTGGCCGGCCGGCCTGACCGGCGGAATGAAGGCGGTGGAGGGCGCGGGGAGCAAAACCTGTTCCGGATGAGGAAGCGTTGCGAGGCACGCTCGAGCAGGGTGGGCGCTCGCCCCGGCTCAGGCATTGGGCGGGGCCTCCGTCAGGCGCTTGCTCATCTGTCAATTCTACACGGAACAGGTGGCGCCCGTCAAATTTGCCTCCGTTGCCTCCGATGGGCATGCGAGGGCCACAACGCGAGCCACCCGGCTTGCCATCGACCCGGGGCCTTGCTGGGCCGATCGCCCGAGCGCGTCCCCCCAAGCTGACTGCTTTGACACACGTAGAGCATACGCTGTCGAGGCAGGGTATTGTCAAGACCTGTTTGCCCACCCCCGGGAGCGCCTGGCCGGGAGGAAGGGAGGAAGGCCTGGACACCTGGGGAAAGGCTCGCTGCGCGAGGGCGCGGGTTGCTCTGGCCTCGGGCACGGGGGGCGCGGTATAGGCGTCGGGAAGGGCGTCGTGGTGCCCTTCCGCTTCCTCGGACGAGAGGCAAACCCATGCGAAACATGCTGGCGTTCGTGGCCGCCGTCGTGCTGACCGTCGCCGTCGTCGGCTGGTATCTGGACTGGTATCAGATCGGGGTGGCCCCGGGCACAGCGGGGCACCGCAACGTCACGGTGGACATCAACACCGTCAAGATCGGCGACGACGTCCACAAGGCCAGCGATGGCGTGCAGCACAAGCTGGCCGAGCGCAACAAGCAGCCGGCAAGCAGCGAGCCGGCCAAGGTCGTCGTGCCCGAAGTGGTGAAGCCCGCCCCCGTCGAGGTGCCAGTCGGCACGAGCTACTCCAACCCGTTCCGCCAACGCTGAGGCCGTGCAGCCGACGAGCTCCGCCCACCGCGCCGGCGCGACGAGCGGAGATCGTCGGCTAAATCATTTCCAGCAAGCGCCTTGCCGCCTCCTGCGCGAACCGCGGATCGTTGATGTGAAGGTCGAGCTCCACGAGTTGCACGTGCGGGCTCATCCAGTTGCGCAGGCTCTGAAACAGAGCGGCGTCAGCCTCCGGCCACCAGAACGGCTGTCCCTCCGCGTCGAGGGCCGACACGCCGCGCAGCGGGACCAACACGGCCGTCGCGCCCCTGGCGGCGCTGGCCTTGTGGGCGATCTCCTTGCCGAGCCGGTCGTTCTCGTCGGGCGTGGTGCGCATCAGCGTCACCGTCGGGTTGTGGGGGTAGAAGCGCCGCCCGCGGAACTTCTCCGGCACCGTCTCGGGCGGGCCGAAATTGACCATGTCCAGCGCCCCCAGCGACACGACCTGCGGCACCCCGCGCAGCGCCGCCGCCGTCAGCCGATCGGGCCCCGCCGTCAGGATGCCCCCCACCAGTTCGTCCGCCAGTTCCGTCGTCGTGAGGTCCAGCACGCCCGCGATCAGCCCGTCGCGCACGAACGACTCCATCGTCAGGCCGCCCGTCCCGGTGGCGTGAAAGACGAGGACCTCGTAGCCTGCGCTCTCGACAAGGGCGCGCGCCGCCTCGACGCAGGGGGTGGTGACGCCGAACATGGTGGCGGTCACGAGCGGCCTGTCCTCGCCGGCCCCCGGTCCCTGGCCGTTGGTTCCTTCCCGGCGCACCATCCCGATCATCGCCTGGGCGGCGTTGGTCAGGACGACGCGGCTGATGCGGTTGAGGCCGCTGATATCGACGACCGAATGCAGCATCATCACGTCGCGCACGCCGACGTAGGGGCGAACCTGTCCCGAGGCGAGGGTGCTGACCATCAACTTGGGCACGCCGAACGGCAGGGCACGCATGGCGGCGGTGCCGATGGTGGTGCCGGCCGAGCCGCCCAGCCCGAGCACCCCCTCGACCTTGCCCTCGGCGTGGAGGCGCACGGCGAGGGCGGCGGCCCCCTTCGCGGCGAGGGCGATGGCCTGGCCGCGGTCGCCGGCCTGGAGGACGGCCTGGGCGCTGGTGCCGGCGGCGGCGAAGACTTCTTCGCGGCGGACGTCGGGCGGGAAGAGGGGCGGGCGCTGCGACCCGGCATCGAGTACGAGGGTGGCGACGCCGGCGGCCCGGAGCTGGTCGCGGACGAAGGCGAGCTCGTAGCCCTTGGTGTCGAGCGTGCCGATGAGCAGGACGGGCATGGTGAGGCCCTCGAAGGAGTGATCGGGCTGCTATCCTAGCGAGGCTGATGCGGCTTGCCAGCGTGGGCAGGACACGCTCGGGCGGGAAGGCGAACCGGCCCCTGGAAGGATGGCTCGCGGGGTGGTACGATCCACCCGGCAAAGGAGGCCACCCATGAAGCGAGCCCTGTTGCGATCTGCGGGCGCCCTCGTCCTTGTCCTGGCAGGCGCAGGCGGCTCTTCGAGCTGGGCTGCTGCCCCTCCCGATCCCCTGCTGCCGATCGTCGGGCCCTGGGAGTGGTCGTCGCAGGGCGTGGACTATCCATCGCGACCGACCAGCCTCCCGTCCGCTCCGCCCGCCGAATTGATCGTCCTGGGCACGGCCAGCCACACGGGCGGCCGGGCGCCTGGCTTCCGGGCGGAGGTGCGGGTGGAGAAGGTTCTGTACGGCTCCTCGAAACAGAAGACGTTGCGGATTGGTGGCGAGGATTGGCCCACCCGGAGCGACAAGCCGTGGCGCGCCATCTTTCTCCTGTTCCCTTCGCGGGGCGCGGACGGCACCACTTTCCGCCTCCTCTCCACCCAGGCCCCCGACGAGGAGAAAGCAGTCGTCGCCGTGGGGGCGGCCCGGCTCGACTATTACGCGCTGCGGGCTCGCTGCATCTTCCTCGGGAAGGAAGTGGCCCTCCCCAACGCGGAAGGTCGCTCAAAGCTCGAAGTGGTTCGGCACATTGCCGGGGAGAACCTTCGGCCGGGGCAGCAACTGTCCGTGGCCCGCGAGCAGGGCACTGCCGAGCCCTCGGAGGAGGGCAAGCGCGCGCTCCGCAACTTGCCTGAGATCTACCTCATTTCTCCCGATCCCGATCTCGAGCCGGGGCCGGTCGTTTTACAGCTGTCTTTCGAGGCAGAGAAGAGGAAAGCCGAGGCCCCTCCCGCGCCCTCGCTGCCCAGGCCGCGGCTTTACCGACACATCACCCGCCAGCCAGCCGAGCGCGAGGCCGCCGTTCGCGCTGCTCTGGCGCGCCGCTTCGAGTACCCCATCCTCACCCAGAGGGACTCGGAAGGGGCTGTTACTTACTCTCGCGAGATCGTCTTCCGCGGCCCCACCGCGGAGGCGATTGCGCTACTCGGCTCCCGGGTCAGCAGCGCCAGCGCCCTTGCCGCGAGCAAACTGACCCACGAGTGGAAGACGACCCGCCCCGCCGTGATCGAGGCGATCGAGGCTCGACAATTTCGGACGGAAGAAGCCCGCGCGGGCGACCACCGCTGCCTCCGCAACCTCATCGGGCTCCTGAATGCCCCCAAGCCAAAGGACGGCAAGAAGGAGGCCCTTCGGCGCTTGATCGTTCGGCAAATCGAACATGTGGCCAGCAGCCCTCCGCAGCCCCCGGCACCGCCGAAGCGAAGGTCGTGGGCGCACGACGGAGAGGAGCACAGCGAGGACGTCAACCACAACCTGACCTGGCTATTGATGCTGCTGGACGAGGACGAGGCGTTTCGTCTCTACTCCGCCCGGCTCCTTCGCCTGCGCGACGACGCGCCAGGGCGATGGAAGGCCGAGGTTCAACTCGCCCTCGACACGTGCCGAATCGAGGAGCGCATCGAACTGGAGGGCGGGCTCGCGCGGATGCGAGGTATGGCCCCGGTGCGCTCGGCGCGGGAGATGTGGCATTCCGAGCTGGGTCAGGTCGCCTTCTCCCGCGAGGGCAAGCACCTGGCCACCAGTGGGCATGGCGAGGTGAAGGTCTGGGACGTTCGCCGCTGGTCCCTCGTCTCCCGTTTCGCCGTGGACGGGACCATCCGCCGGATGCTGTTCTCACCCGACGACAGGCTGCTGTACGTCGCCGGGTCGCCGGGATGGGCCGGCTGGTAGTGGGGCGTCCCGGTACACGCCCGTTACGCGTGGCGGACGGGCAAGCTCGACAAGGCCTATGCCGTCCACCGCAACCTGTTGGTCGGGTTGGAGCTCTCGGCCGACGGCCTCCGCATGGCGTCGGCGGACGACCAGCACCAGTGTTGTCACGTCACCGACACCGCAACCGGGAAGGCGTTGCGCTCGTTCCCACTGGAGGGCAAGGCGCCCTTTCTCGCCTTCAGCGCCGACGGCGACACCCTGATCCGGGCGAACGGCACCATCCGGGGGAAGGAGCGCCGGACGTGGGCCGTCGAGTCGGTGAAGGGGCCTCCGCCTACCACCCCGGGCCTCGCGGGCAAAGACGCCTTGCTCTTCTCGCCCGCCGGCCACTTCCTCATTTCGGCGGAACTGGCCCCCAAGGGCGGGGCCGTCCTGCGCGTCCACGACGCGAGCAAAGGCTACGCCGTCATGGCGCGGCGCAGCGACGCACACTTCGGGCCCTCTCTGGCGGCCTCCGCCGATGGGGCCCGCCTGGTCGTGGCGGACCGGGCGCTCGGGGAATCGTCCGCCTCCAGGTGGCAGAGGGGCCCCAGCCCCGAGCCGGCGCGCCTGACGGTTCTGTCGTTGCCGGGCCTCAGGAGAATCAGCGAGTGCCGCGTCGCGCTTTCGCGCCACGGGGCCCTCAGTTCCCTGGCCCTCTCCCCCGACGGCAAGCTCCTGGCGGTCGCCGTGGAGGGGGAAGGGGTGCCAGCCCTGTTCCGCACCGAGACGGGGGAGCGCATCCGGCCAACCTCGGGACACAACGGCGCCATCGCCGGGGCGTACTTTTCGGCGGACGGCAAGTCGGTGCGCACCCTTGGGCGCGATAATCGGGTGTGCATCTGGGACCGCAAGACGCTGCGCCTCCTCAAGTCCATCAGCCTGCCCGATTCTTTCGAGGTGCTGCGCGGCCGCGAGCCCGGCGGCAAGTTCTTCGCCTGCATCGACCAGGCCGTGACGGACAAAACCATCCTCCGCATCGTCGATGCCGACACCGGCCGAACGACCTTCACCTTCACCTTCCCTAACTCGGACTCGCGCAACGATCACTTCTTCTGGCTGGGCGAGCACAAAGCGGTTTATTCGCGAGGAAAGAAGCTGTTCCTTCTGGACTGCGCGGCGGGCAAGGTTCTGAAGGAACTGGCGTGGGAAACGTCGTATCAGCTTTCCGCTCTTGCCAGGGCCCCGGACGGCAAGTCGTTGTATGCCTACGCCCACTCGACGGGCATGATATCCTACTGCAAGGCATGGTCCTTGCCGTTGAAAAGGGGGAAAGCGCAGGAGCTCGCCCAGCAGGACGAGGGGGGCCTAGACTTTGGGCTCGTGCCCGGAGAGCGGTACGTCTACCTTGCGAGCCCGAAATTCCGCCTCCTTCGCCGAGCTGACCTTCGCGTCGTGACCTCGCGTTCGTTCCGCGGCATGGACCTGCGGCCCCTTTCCTTCTCCGGCGACGGGGGCCGGTATGCCGTGACCGCCTCCGGCGAGCGTGGCTCCGCCTTGCCCCTGGCTGACCGGCGCATCACCTCCGTCGTCCGCGTCCACGATACCCTGAGCGGCAAGACGCTCGGGGCGTTCCCGGCTTCTCCCAGCCGCCTCCGCCTCAGCCCCGACGGGCGGCAACTCGTCGTTGTCGATGGCGACAATGCGCTTGCGCTGTGGGACCTGACGCGCCTGGCCAAGAAGGCTCCTTCCCGATGAGCGCTTTCATTCGCGAACAGTGTCTGAGGCGCAGCAGGCCGCCGGCATCGAGCGTGCCGATGAGCAGGACGGGCATGGGCCACCTCGATGTGGTTGCGGAACGTCGGGGGGCGGTTACAATACACGTCATGCTATCACTCGTGCCCCCCGGCGGCGCGAGCCCGAGCGGAGAGGCGGGAGCGATGAACCACCGACAGATCATCGAGAGTTGCCTGGCCAAGGTGCTCGCCAAGCTGCCGGATGAGCGCCTGCGCGAGGTCTTCGACTTCGCCAGGTTTCTGGCCCTCAAGGAAGAGCACACGATGTGGTCGAGCCTGGGAGCGGAGGCGCTCGCGGAAATGTATGCCGATGAGGAGGATGACTACACCGAAGCCGACATCAAGACCGACAAGAAATGAATCCGGGCAGGGTGGTCCTGATCCCACTTCTCGATCTGAGCTATCTTTGGTTCCGCGCGCCTGGCCGAGGTGAAAAGCGCGATTGGTTCGATCGAAGGCGACCGGCTCGACCGTCTGCTCACACGCCTTGCAGACCACGTTCGTCCTTGAAGGCGTTCACCCCCTCACCCGAGCCACGCCGATGAGCGCCTTCACCCGCGAACAGTGTCTCCAACGTCTTCGCGCCACCGTCGCCGCCGGCCGCCCCATCATCGGCGGCGGGGCCGGCACCGGCCTGTCCGCCAAGTGCGCCGAGGCGGGCGGCATCGACCTCATCATCATCTACAACTCCGGCCGTTTCCGCATGGCCGGGCGCGGCAGCCTGAGCGGGATGATGCCCTACGGCGACGCCAACCAGATCGTCCTCGACATGGCCCGCGAGGTGCTCCCCATCGTCCGCCAGACGCCCGTCCTCGCCGGCGTCTGTGGGACCGACCCCTTTCGCGTCATGAAGCGCTTCCTGCGCGACGTTCAGGAGGCCGGGTTCAGCGGCGTGCAGAACTTCCCGACCGTCGGGCTGATCGACGGCACCTTCCGCCAGAACCTCGAAGAGACCGACATGGGCTTCGGCAAGGAAGTCGAGATGATCGCCCTCGCCCGCGAGCTCGGCCTGCTCACCTGCCCCTACGTCTTCAACGTGGAGGAGGCGCGGGCGATGGCAAGGGCCGGCGCCGACGTGCTCATCCCACACATGGGCCTGACGACCAAGGGCACCATCGGCGCGCGCACCGCTCTCACCCTGGAAGAGTCCGCCCACCGCGTCCAGGCGATGCGCGACGCCGCTGCCGAGGTCAACGCGGACGTACTGGTGTTGTGTCACGGGGGCCCGATCGCCGAGCCGGAGGATGCGGCCTACGTTTTGCAGCACACCCGAGGGGTGGCCGGCTTCTTCGGCGCGTCGAGCATCGAGCGCCTGCCCACGGAGGTCGCCATCACCGACTGCGTGCGCCGGTTCAAGAGCATCGGCGTGCGGCCCTGAACGCCAAGCCGCAAAGCGGCACACCTGCGGGCCCGCCGCTTGCGGCTTGGCGAAGGACGTGCCTTCCCGGAGCCCCTCATGACCGCCGACGAAATGCGCCGCCTTCTCGAACAGGTTCAGGCCGGCCGCCTCAGCGTGGACGCCGCTCTGGCCGGCCTGAAAGAGCCCCCTGTCGCCGACCTCGGTTACGCGCAGGTCGATCTACAGCGCCGGCAGCGCTGTGGGTTCCCCGAGGTGATCTTCTGCGAAGGCAAGACCGCCGAATGGGTCGAGGGCGTCGTCCGGCAACTCGTCGCCGCCGGCCAGGACTGCCTCGCCACTCGCGTCAGCGACGTCCAAAGCGCCCACCTCGCCGAGCGCTTTCCCGAGGCGGAGCAGGACAGGGTGGGGCGGACCTTCTGGCGGCCGTCGGCTGTCGCCCGCGCCGTGGCCGGGAAGGTCGTGGTGCTGACGGCCGGGACCAGCGACCTGCCCGTCGCGCAGGAGGCCGTCGTCACGGCGCGAGCCCTGGGGTGCGAAGTGCAACTGCTGGCCGACGTCGGCGTGGCGGGGATTCACCGCCTGTTGCGCCACCGCGATCGCTTCACCGGGGCCGACGTCATCGTCGTCGTCGCCGGCATGGACGGAGCACTCCCGAGCGTCGTCGGTGGCCTCGTCGATTGCCCGGTCATCGCGGTGCCGACCAGCGTCGGTTACGGGGCGGCCTTCGGCGGGGTGGCGCCGCTGCTGACGATGCTCAACGCCTGCTCCGCCAACGTCGTCGTCGTCAACATCGACAGCGGGTTCAAGGGCGGGTACGTGGCCGCTCTGATCGCGAGGAGGGCTGCGGGAGCGACGCCGCGAGGAGCGCTCGATGCCGAGGGCCCCTCGCGTTGATGGCCGCCGGTCCTCCCGGGTCGAGTTGAGACGGTTTACGGCGCTCTTCGCCCGTCCACCAAGCGAGCCAACGAGGGAGGGCACTTTAAGAAGGCCACGGGGTGAGGTGAAGGAGTGGCCGATGACGGTTCGCAACCGCTGCCACAGTCGCGATGGCACGCGCAACCTTCTCGCTGGAGCGCTGGCTCGACGGACAGCCCACTCCACGTGAGGAAGCCCCGTGCGGAAAAGCGGGGTAGCCCCCTGTCGCTGCGCTGGGGCCCTGCCTTTCCTTTTTCTCCGTCGTCTGTCTCTCGAAACGCGGAACTCCAAAACTGGCGCGTCGGGCTGCCAGACGGGCGTCGGACTTGCGAAACGGTCGTCTACCGCCCAGTCGCCCCCGGCGGGCGCCCCACGCGGAAATCGAGCTGGCGCTTCTGCAAATCGACGCGCACCACCGTGACCTGCACCTTGTCGCCCAGCCGAAAACACCGCCCCGAGCGCCGGCCCGTCAGGCTGTGCGTCGTCTCCTCGTAGTAGTAGTAATCGTCCGGCAGCGTGCTGACGTGGACCAGCCCCTCGACCGGCAACTGCTCGGCCTGGCCAAAGAAGCCGTAGTCCGCCACCCCCGTTATCACCACCTCCAGCTCCAATCCCAGCCGGTCGCTCAGGTAGGTCAGCAATTTCAGCTTGACCAGCTCGCGCTCGGCCATCTCCGCCCGCCGCTCCATCTTGCTACAGTGCTCGCCCAGCGCCGCCAGTTCCGTCTCGTCGCTCCCCGCCTTGCCCGTGCGCAGCCAGCGCCCGAGCAGGCGATGGACGGTCAGGTCGGGATAGCGACGAATCGGAGAGGTGAAGTGGCAGTAGTCCTCGCTGGCCAGGGCGTAGTGCCCCTCGTCCACGGGGCTGTAAACCGCCTGCTTGAGGCTGCGCAACAGCGCATAGTGGACGGCGTAGGCCTCGGGCTGGCGGGCCGAGCGCTCGAGGATGCGCTGTAGCGTGAAGCGGTCCATCACGCTCGAGACCTTGTAGCCGAGGCTGCGCGCGAACGTCGCGAACGACTCCAGCTTGAACGGGTCGGGGTCGGGATGCACGCGCCGTAGGAACGGCACGTCCAACTCGTCGAGCTGCGCAGCCACGGCCTCGTTGGCGGCCAGCATGAATTCCTCGACGATCTGATGGCTCACGTCGTGCTTGCGGAAATGCCCGCCCGTCACGCGGCCCTGCTCGTCGTATTCCAGCTCCGTCTCCGGCATGCTCAGTTCCAGGGCCCCGCGCTGGAGCCGCCGCTGCCGCAACACCATCGCCAACTCGCGCATCCGCAGCAGCAGTTCGTAGACCTCCGGCTCGACGCCCCCGCCGTTGGCCGTCGGGTTGCCGTGCTCGAGCAGGGCCATCACCTGTTCGTAGGTAAAGCGCCGCCGAGCGCGGATGGCGCCGTTGGCGAAGCGCGTGGCCGTCTTCTGGCCCTCGCCCGTGAAGGACACGATGGCGCTCTTGACGTAGCGGACCTTCCCCTGCTGGAGGCTGGCGAGGTGGTTGGAGATCAGCTCGGGGAACATCGGCAGCACGCGCTGCGGCAGGTAGACGCTGGTGGCGCGCTTGCGGGCCTCGCGGTCGAGGGCCCCGCCCTGGGGGGCGAAATGGCCGACGTCGGCGATGTGGACCGATAGCTCCCAATGCCCGCTTGCCTGGTCGCGCTTCAGCCCCACGGCGTCGTCGAAGTCGCGGGCATCGACGGGGTCGATGGTGACGACCAGATCGTGGGTGAAGTCTTCGCGCCCGTCGAGGTCGTCCTCGCGAAACGCCTCGACCGCCTCGCGCGCCTCTTGGAGCACCTCCTCGGGGAAGACGTCGGGCAGGTTGTAGGCGCGAATGATGGAGAGCGTATCGACGCCGGGCTGACCGCGCGGCCCCAGCACTTCGGTGAGAACGCCTTCGCCGCGGTCCTCGGCCGTCGGGAAGCGCACCATCTCGAAGACGACCTTGTCGTCGGGGTGGGCGCCCTTGGCTCCCGGGTCGCCGACGTAGATGCTGTGGCTGAAGACGGTGCCATCGACGCGGACGTAGCCGCTGCCGTCGCGCTCGAGGTAGGTGCCGACGAACTGATGCGTGGCCCGCTCCAGCACGCGCACCACACAGCCGAGCGGATTCATGTCGGGCCGGTTGGGCTTGCGCGTGATCCGCACGAGGACGAGGTCGCCGGTGGAGGCGTCGTGGGCGTCTTCCTCGCGCACGCGCACCTCGAGGCCGGTCTTGCCGTCGATCGGCCGGGGCCGGACGAAGCCGACGCCGGTGCCCGTGCGACGAAACGTGCCGGTGAGGGTGCCGTGCGGCGGGGCGGGGCGAACGGTGTGGTTCTTGCCCACCTCGATACGGCCATCGCGGAGGAGCTGGCGCAACGCGCGGCGAAACTCGGGATACTGCGGCGCGGACACGCCGAGCTTCCGGGCCAGCGCCTTGGCCTTGAGCGGTTGGTACTGTTTACGCGCGATGGTGGACAGGATCTGGTCGGTGAGATCGGCCATCGGTTCCCCAGGAGTCAGGTCAGAGCTCGTTCAACCGATAGACACAGCCCCCCCTGTCCAGGCTACCACGTTCTCGGAAATGGTCCACCTCTCCCGCACGCGATCGCGCACCGCGGCAAGGCGGCGCGCTGGCACTCCCGGCAGGGACCGCGCGGCGAGCACGCCCCTCGTCGGCGAGGCGAGCCTGCGCAAATGAGAAGAGGCCGTCCGCGGCAGGAACGCTGCGGGCGACCTCTTCTCTTCTCGATCTGGTGATTTCGCTCGGCTCAGGCGCTCAGCGCGCTGGCGGGGGCCTCGGTGGAGTTCTTCTTGCCCTTCCCTCTCTTGCCCTTCTTGCCCTTCCCCTTCTTGCCCTTCTTGCCCTTTTTCCCCTTCTTGGCCACTTCGGACTGTTCGGTCGTGGGAGGCGCCGCCCCCTCGACGGTGGAATAGACCAGGCCACCCACGAAGGTGCCCAGGGCCAGCACGGACAGAAACAGTAGCTTCTTCACCAGTCGTCTCCTCACTCCAAGGTTGAAAAAGAAAGGCGGGCTCGTGGTCGCGAAGGGCGACGTTGCCCTGTTGTAAATTCTCAACGTCGCCAGGGGCGACTTGTTAGTCGAACGAGAACGATTTCACCACTTGCCGCGGCCCTTGTGCTTGGGCCGCTTGTGCCACTTGTCCAGGGCCTTGCGCATCTCCGGCCCGGCGGCCCCGGGATCGCGCTCCACCATCCGCTCCAGCTTCTCGCCCCGGTCGCGGTCGCGCTTCATGATCCAGTCCATCTTGCCCTTCTGCGGGGCGCCCATCTTCTTCTTGCCGACGCGAACGCGCTCCAGGTTGGCATCGACCCCGCGCTCGAGCACGCGCTCGTAGCAGCGGGCCATGCGGGCGCGCTGGGGCCCCCTGTCCGCGCCCGCGGGGGACTCGATCCGCGCGAAGAGCTGGTCGGCGATCTTGTCGAAGTGCTCGGCGTCCTCCAGGGGCGCTTCCGTTTGGGCGATCTGCGAGGCGACGTCGAGCAGCGACTCCGCGAGGGCGCGCTCCTCGGCCGGCAGGCGCGCGCGCTTAAGTTCGTCGCGGAGCGTGCCGTCGCGCTCGGCGAAGATGCGCTGGCGCTCCTCCGGCGAGGGCGCTTCGGTCAGTTCGAGGTTCCAGTCCACGAGGCGCTCGACGAGGTCGCCGGCGTTGGCCTTGGACGGGGCCAGCACCGCCCAGGTGCCCAGCCCCACGGCGAGCAGCAGCAGGGCGGCGACCGCCCAGCGCGCGGCGCGCCGCAAGAAAGGCCGTCGCGGCATCGCGACGTGGCGCTGCAAGAACGCCAGGCGGGCGCGGTGAGCGCTGGCCGGCAAGGGCGCCGCGCAATACGCCCGTTCGAGGCGATCGAGCCGCCGCGCAAACCCCCGGCAGCCGGGGCAGGCCTCGACGTGCTCGCGCAGCTCGTCCGTCCCGAGCCGAAGCGGGCGTTCCGCGTGCAGCAGCCAGTCTTCCGTTTCGCGGCAGTTCATAGTTTGTCCCCCAGGCGCTCCAGCAACTTGCTCCGGGCCTGGTGCATGTGCCAGCGGGCGGCCTGCTCCGTCGTGCCGGCCAACTCGGCGATCTCGCGGAAGGGCAGGTCCTCCTCCGCCCGCAGGTGAAAAACAAGGCGCGTGAGGTCCGACAGTTCCTTCATGGCCTCCCGCACCAGTGCGGCCTGCTCGGCCATCTCCAGGTCGTGCCCGGCGGGAGGGCCCCGGCCGGCTGGCTCGTGGTCGAGCGGCGCCAGGCGCGCCCGCTTGCCCTTGCGGGCCTCGTCGAAGAAGGCGTTGCTGGCGATCCGCAAGAGCCAGGCCCGCAGCCGGGTGCCTGGCTCGAAGGAGCCCCATCCCTTCAGCGCGCGCAGAAACGTCTCCTGGGCCAGGTCCTCCGTGGCATGCGTATTGCCCGTCAAGGAGTGGAGCAGCCGATAGACCGCGGCCCAGTGTTCGTGTACCACCTCCGCAAAGCCCGCAACCTCGGGCCTGTTGCTCGCCAACGCTGTCTCCTTGGCGCGTCTCTTGCTCCCTCCATCAACGTGCGAGGAGAGCTCTTGTGAGGCGCCGGGCGTCGTTCCCGCTCCACTCGCTCCCGCGGGCCCCCTCACTCCAGCCGAAACTTCCCCTTCTCCACCACGATGGCCCGCTTCTCCTTGTAGCGGTCGTACACCCTCTCCATCTCCCGGACGTCGTCGAACCAGCCGACGACGTAGGCAGCCCCGAAGCGCTCTCCTGTTTTGACCCGGCGGCCATGGAGCTCCTGGATGAAGCAGACGTAGCCGCGCTGGTGGCACCACGCCTCGGAGACAGCCGCCGGGTCGAGCGTCATCCCCGCCAGCCACGGCCCCGGCTTGCCGGCGAGCTTCACCTGATAGGCCCGGATCATCCGCTGCGGCACCTTGCCGCCCTTGCGCTGGTAGAGGTACTTCGCGTCCGGGCCGAAGTCCTCCTTGAATCGCGAGGCTGGGATCGGCTTTTCGAGATGGCTCAGGTAGATTTGCGCGAAGTTGTCGCCGCCCTTGTGGCGCACGTGGCCCGGCATGTCGATGCGATAGAACAGGTCCTCGACGCCGTTGACGCTGGTGATGCACTCCGAGGAGAGGACGTAGCGCACGCCGGGCTGGAAGACGAGAACCTGCTCCCAGGTCGAGCCCGCCTTGTAGCCCTTGCCCGGCTTGTGAAACACGTAGCGCAGCGTGACGGCGACGAAGCCCTTGCCCCGCGCGATCTCGGGTTTCAGCTCCTTCGCCTGCGTGCAGATTTGTGGGCCCTCGACGTAATGCTTCGGCAAGTTGCCGTGCAGTTTCGCATCGCGCGGGTAGCCGTCGTCGCGCCAGCCGGGGGCCATCAGGAAGTCCATCACGTGCAGCCCGAAGCCGAGGTCGCGCGCCCCGGTCTTGCGGTCGAGGAAGCTCCCGCCCGCAACGCCGCTGACGTAGCCCTTCTTGCGGATGCGCGCTTGCAGGGCGTCGGTGTCGATCTGGACGTAATCGGCGGTCTCCTTGACCTCGATTGCGTCCTTCGGCCGGGCCGGCGCGGGGGAGACAGCGACGAGCAGGCCGAGGACGAAGAAGGGTAGGGAGAGAAGAAGGGATCGCATCGAGACACCTCCGGGCGATGAACAGCGCACGGCGAGGCTTGTCGAGCGGTCCAGGCCCAGGTCACTTCGTGCCCAGGACCAGATCCACTGCCCAGCACCCTCGCACGTGGGGGCCGGGCCCGCGCAGGTGGTCGAGAATGGCTTGCTCCGTGCACCCCGCCTCTTCGAGGCCATCGGCCAGGATGGAAAGGGCGGCCCAGTCCTTCTCCTCATAGATGCGCTGCGCCAACCGCGGCACCGTCCTGTCGATCCAACGAAGCCACGACGGGTCGATCTTCGCCTCCCCGGCTGGGCCGCCGAAAATGTCCTCGAAGATCGCGTGGGCCAAGGCCGCGCTCTGCTTTCTCGGCAGATGGAAGCGGATGACGTCGGCCACGCCGGTGGCGGCGGCGGCGGCCGATGGGCCCTGGCACGTATACCCATCGCCGTTTTGCGAGAGGACCTTCCGGGAGTCGAGACCATCGGCCATCTTCTCCGCTTCTCGGGCGGCCTCGGGCAGACCGTCGCCGCCGGGCAGTTGCACTACCCGGGCGGCATTGGCGAGCCAGTATGCGGCGGCGAAGAGCCGCAACCTCCGCTCATCAGGGAGCCCTCGGAGGTAAGCCTGAGTCCCCGACTTGCGCGACAGCCAGTCCTGGGGGGACGTGGGAGCCGTAGCCGACTGCTTGCGAGAGCCCACGTGCGCCTCCCCGTCTTACCGCACCTTGTCAGTTCGCCAGCAACTCGCGGATCGGTGCCCCCGCCGGCACCAGAGGGAACGGCCGCCCCAGCCGGTCGTGCACCTCCATCTTCGGGTCGATGCCCAGGCACGCATAGATCGTCGAGACGACGTCGCCGGGCGTACACGGGTTGCGGCTCGGGCGCGAGCCGATGCGATCGCTCGCCCCATAAACGAAGCCCGGCTTGATCCCGCCGCCCGCCAGCATCAGCCCGTAACAGAAGTTCCAGTGGTCGCGCCCGGCGTTGCCGTTGACCTTCGGCGTGCGACCGAACTCGCCCATCACCGCCACCAGCGTCCGCTCCAGCAGGCCGCGCTCGGCCAGGTCGGTCAGCAAGCTCGACACGGCGGCGTCGAGCTGCGGTAGCAGCGTGCCCTTGAGCTTGGTGAAGTTGCCGCCGTGCGTGTCCCAGGTCGCGTTGGCGTCCGGCGCCCACGAGATGCAAGCCACGCGCGTCCCCGCCTCGATCAGCCGCCGGGCCAGCAGTACGCTCTGCCCGTAGATGTTGCGGCCGTAGGCGTCGCGCACCGGCGCCGGCTCCTGGTCGAGCCGAAAGGCGCGTTTCGTCGCCGGCGACACCAGCAGGTTGAACGCCCGCTCCTGAAAGCCCGTCATCTCGCGCCCGGTGCGGTCGGCGTCCCCCCGGCCGTGGAACTGCCCCAGCAGGCGCTTGCGCGCGTCGAGCCGGGCGGCGTTGACGTCGGCGCCGAGGCCCAGCTCGGGCATGGCGAAGGCGGGGGAGTTGGGGTCGCGCAGCACGAACAGCGGGTCGTGCGTCCGGCCGAGCAGCCCGCCGGTGAAGCCCGGTTGCGGCGGGCCGCCGGCGCCCTCCTGCGTGACGTAGGGCATCGACGCGTAGGGCACCACCGTGGCCCGCGGCGGGCGACACGTGGCGACGACGGAGCCGATGGCCGGGTTGTCGGTCGGCCGGGCGCCGCCGCCGATCTCGCCGCGGTCGTGGCCGGTCAGCCCCGTGTAGACCGCCGCCGCGTGGGCGTTGTTGACGCTGTGATGCACCGAACGCAAAAGGGCACACCGATGCATCTGGCGGGCCAGGCGCGGCAGGTGCTCGCTCAACTGCACGCCCGGCAGACTGGTGGCGATGGGCTTGAAGGGCCCGCGCACCTCGGCGGGGGCGTCGGGCTTCATGTCCCACGTGTCGAGGTGGCTCGGCCCGCCGTTGAGGAAGACGAGGATGCAAGCGTCGGCGCGGGCGGTCCGCGGCCGGCCCGCGTCGGCCTGGAGCAAGCGCGGCAGGCTCAGGCCCAGGAGGCTGGCCCCGCCCACTTGCAAAAGCTGGCGGCGCGAAAGACGAAGGGGACCAGCGCAGGGTGGGGT
>JBBSEZ010000128.1:0-22373 GCA_038239195.1 Gemmatales bacterium | reverse complement strand
TGTACGAGTTGTTCACCACGGAGCAGGTGATCCGGCTGGCGCGGCGTCGTCGCACGCTGCTGCTGAAGGACGCCCGCTAGGAGGAAGTGCCGGAGTTGGCCAAGGCGATGGGGCTGCTGGAAGGGGAGAAGTTCGACAAGATGGTCGCCTTCCTGGAATGTCCCGCGGGGCAGCGGGTGCGGACGAACAACCACGTCGAGAGGACCAACCGCACCTTGCGGTTCGACGAGAAGGTCCGGTACAAGTTTCGCACCCAAGGGTCGCTCGACCGCTTCCTCCGCCTCCGCCTGGATCGCTTGGCCCGCCGGCGGTTGAGCGCCCCACCACCGACCGCCGATGCCCAATCTAACCCCATGACGGGCCCTGATAGTGCCCCGAATTCTGGGAGCGATTAGCACCGAGTGTCGAAACGAGCGGACGCAGGCCATGCAAGCCATTCCCTCGCTTGCGCTTCGGGCTGCCCACGCTGCCCGGGCATGGGGATTGGCGCGAAGTGTCGATTTTCTCCGGTTGGCGTTGGGTTCCAAGAAAGTGGGTGCAAAATTCGAGGGGCGGTGGTAAGGTGAGCGGGTGGCGAGAAACCCGAAACGACCCCGTGACGCAACGCCAGGAAGGTTCCCATGTTAGACGCTCCCACCACCTCGCAGACCACTGTTGACCGTGAGGCCCGCGTCCAGGCCCTGCTCGACCCCTTCCGCGCCCAGGCCGAGCCCCTTCCGCCGCGCCGGACGCAAGCAGCCCCCCGTCGGGGGAAAAGGCGACCGATTTGACGTGCCGCTTGGTCCCTTTCAGCACGAGCATGGGCTTTGTCTCACAGCACCCCGCGGTCGAAGTTCGCCGCGTGCCCCCCCGGCACCACTCGCCCCGCGCGCACCGCCCGCCAGCGCTCGCGCACCTCTTCCGGCTCGTAGTTCCGATAGATGAAATCGGCCCGCAGCGACACTGCCCCCGCCTTCGCCAGGTCGTGCAGCCGGGGCGACAGACAAAACGGGCCCTGGTTGAGCACGATGGTGCGGCAGTGGTAGTCGAGCGCCGTCACCCGCTCGCCGTGGCTCGACACCATCTCCATGCTCTCGAAGCTACAGTTCGCCTTGCCCGGGCACCCGCCGATCAGGTTGGCGTAGGCGCACGACTCGGCCAGGAACATTGGCGTGTCCTGATAGACGATCAGCACCGCCCGCTCGGCGAACTCCGCCAGCAGCGGGCGCACGTTGGCCAGCCCGTCCTCCGGCGACAGGGCGAAGCGGCGAACGCCCATGTCGAGCAGTTGCCGTGCGGCGGCGCGATTCAGCACGTAGACCGACCAGTCGGTCGCCAGATCGACGTCGTCGGGCGCCCGGGCCCCCGCATCGAGCCCGAGGTAGCTCCACGCCGACAGGTTGGCCGCCTCCCACTTCGCCCAGCCCGCGCCGCGCAACTTCTCGACCTTGTGCAGCAGGCCGTGTTCTTCCCACTTGCGCGTCAGCGGCGGCAGCGCCAGCCGCACGCGCTCGCGCCCCACGGCGGCGGCGATGTGCTCCAGCTTCTCGCCCAGCACGGCAGGATGGTCGCGGGCGACGTCCACGATCACCTCATCGACTCCCGCCCAGTCGTCCGCCTCGAAGGCGTCGAGGAAGCCAACGCGGTCCACCTTGACGTTCCAGCGAAACGCCCCCGTGCGCGCCCTGGCCGGCACCTCGGGGCAGAGGTCGGCCAGGGCGCGCGCCGCGCGCTCGTTGTGGGCCTGGCTCAGCGCCTCCTCCAGCCCGCTCGCCAGGTCTCGCCGCAACTGGTTGAGGCGCGACACGGGGACGAATCGGCCGGCGGGATTGTGGAAGTCGAGCCCGTCGAGCGACAGTCCGGTGTCGCCGAGCTTCTCGAAGGCGCCGCGCGCGGCCTGTTCCGCGCCCGCCAGGTCGCGCGCTTCGGGGAAGGGCCCGGCCAGCTCGCGGCGCACCTCGACGGGCGGTTTGCCTCCCATCGCCACGATGCGCCCCACGGCGGTCAGGGCCGTCTCCGTCAGCGTCACCTCGACCCGCACGCCACGGCGCACCCGGTGGAGGCCGGGCTTGGGGCGGTCGTGCCGATAGCGGCGCTTGACCGACTGCGACGAGGAGCAGTAGACCGTGGCACCGACGGGCAACTCGGGGTGATCGGGGGGCAGTTCGACCTCGATCAGCGCCCCCGCGGGCGCCTCGAAGGCTTGCTCGGCCTTCTTGCCCCGGACGAGCCACAAACGATGGACGGCGAAGCCGAACGGTTTGCCTAGAACGGGGAGGTCCACCTGCAAGCCATCGTGGCGCTCGAGGGCGCGGGCCGTGACGAAGCGCAGGCGGCGCGAGCGGCGGTCGCCGTGGACCAGGTCGACGCGCCCGACGGGGGCGCCGCGATGGCCGACGGTGTCGCGGTCGGCCACCTCCTTGTCCTTGTGCGAATCGACGAACAGGTGCGTCCACGGCCGGCTGAACACCGCCTGGAGGTCGGCCTCGTGCTCGGCGCGTTCGCCCTCGGGGAGGGTGCCGTCGAGCAGCCGGCGGTAGTAGTCGGTCGTGGTGGCGACGTAGAGGGGGCTCTTCTTGCGGCCCTCGACCTTGAAGCACGACACCCCCGCGGCGCGCAGGGCCGGCAGGTGGTCCGGCAGGGCGAGGTCCTTCATCGAGAAGGGAAAGCCCGTGGATGGGTCGCGCTTGACGGCCGTGCCGTCGCGCAGGGTCGAGGGGGCGCCCTCGACCTCGTAGGAGTCGCGGCATGAATAGGAGCACTTGCCGCGGTTGCCGCTGCGGCCGAGGGTCTGCGACGAGAACAGGCAGAGCCCGCTGTAGGAGTAGCAGAGCGCCCCGTGGACGAAGACCTCGGTCTCGATGCCCGCCTCGGCGGTTATGTCGCGCACTTCCTCGAAGGTGAGCTCGCGAGCCAGGACGACGCGCGTGAAGCCCAGGTGGTGCAGCGCCTCGGCGCCGGCGCGGTTGTGGACCGCCAGTTGCGTGCTGGCGTGCAGTTCCAGCTCGGGGAAGTGGCGGCGCACGACGTGGTAGGCGCCCAGGTCCTGAAGGATGAGGGCATCGACGCCGAGATCGGCGAGGGCGCCGAACACCTCGACCAGTTCGGGCAGTTCGTCCTGGCGGACGAGCGTGTTGACGGTGACGAAGACGCGCCGGCGCGGGGTGAGGGCGTGGGCGTAGGCGACGACCTCGGCCAACTCGTCGAGGGTGAAGTTCTCGGCCTCGGCGCGGGCGGAGAACTTCTTCAGCCCGAGGTAGATGGCGTCGGCGCCGTAGTGAAAGGCGGCGAAGGCGGCGTCGGGCCCTCCCGCAGGGGCCAGCAGCTCGACGGGGCGCGCTGTGGCGGCCGGCGGGATGGAGAGAGGAGCGGCACCCAAGGCGGGCCCGTATTCTCCCTGAGGGACGTCCGGCTCGGGCGAGGAGGAGGCGCCGACGAGCGGCTGGGCGGGCGCCCAGCCGTGCCAGTCGGGCGCGATGGCCGCGGGCTGGGAGACGAGCGGCAAACTGAGGGAAGAGCGAGTCATGACGATGCACTACTCTGTCGAGCCGGGGAGCGAATCATCTGAAGATTATGGCAGGCGAGGCGGTATCGTGGCAAGGGGGCCGGCAGGTCCGTCACCACTGTGGGCACGTACAATGCCCCGGGCTCTTCCGGCAGCGGAACAGGGAGGGTTGGAATGGCGGGACAGCGAGCGAGGGACGGTCCGGCGTGTCTGGACCTGTTCTGCGGAATCGGCGGGCTCACCATTGGCCTGGAACAGGCAGGCATCCGGTCCGTGGGCGGCATCGACCACTGGGCTGATGCTCAAGCGACGTTCGAGCACAACCTCGCTCCTCTGCGCTGCATGCTCGCCGACGTGACGAAGCTCTCGGTTTCGGACGTCGGGCAGTTCTTCAAGGCCCCTGCGGCGGAGATTGACATCGTGACAGGCGGCCCGCCTTGTCAGGGCTTTAGCACCGTGGGGAAGCGCGACTCGGCCGACCCGAGAAACTCCCTCTGGACAGCCTTCCGCGACGTCGTGGCCGCCATCCGGCCTGCCTACGTCATCATCGAAAACGTCGAAGGGCTCGTGGTGATGGAGAAGGGCAAGGTGCGGGACGCGATTCTGGCGAGCTTTGGGGAGATTGGCTACCGGATGGACTGCCGCCTGTTGCGGGCCGCCGACTATGGCGTCCCGCAGTTGCGGAAGCGGACCGTCTTTCTCGGCTGGCTCGACGGTCTCGCTCCGGTGGAGTTTCCGTCGCCGGTTCGCGAAGCGCACGTCTCGGTCGGGGACGCCATTTTCGACCTCCCCCCGCTCGAGGCAAGTGAAACCGCGGACCGCTACCTGGCGCCGGCGGAGACCGCCTACCAGAGGGCAAGGCGGAAGGACACGTGCGTGCTGACCAACCACGAAGCCGCCCACCATTCGGCGGGCCTCGTGGAGGTCATGAGCCACGTCCCGGATGGGGGCAACCGCAAGTCTATTCCCGACCGCTTGCAGCCGAAGAGCGGGTTTCACAATAGCTACGCGCGGCTGGCGAGTTGGAAGCCGGCCGTCGCCGTCACGTCGAACATGCGCAAACCGTCCTCCGCGCGAGCGACCCACCCCACGCAAAACCGGGGCCTGACCGTCCGCGAGGGGCTACGGCTCCAGTCGTTCGACGACGACTTCGTGGTGCTTGGCGCGCGCACCTCGCAATACCTCCAGGTCGGCAACGCCGTTCCTCCCCTGTTGGGGGCAGCCATCGGCGCGGCCGTGCTCAAAGCGTACCGCGCCAACGCCCTTGAGGGCCTCCGTGCCGCCCGCGCAGGCAGCGGGCGCTACATCCAGCGAAATCTCACCCTGTTCGACTGCGCGGACGGGCCCTGTCCTTCGGCTGCCGGTCGGTAGTCCAGGGAGTCGTGCATCGCGGCTTTAGGCGACGGGCAGGAAAAGGCCTCCCTGTAGGACGGCCCTCCCGATCCGTCCAGACTGCTCAGGAGAGCCGTCCTACAGCAAACCAACTCCTGCCGTTCGCCTGTAGCGCCCATCCGCGTTGCTGCGTCCTTGGTCCAAAGGCCCTGCACCCCTCGTCAGGAGGGGCGGGGTCGCCAGACGAGGAGCTCCCCCTTCCCTGGCACCGACGTGTCCCCCACGTAGCGCTGATAGGCCCCAGCCCGGTCTTCACAGGGGATGGCGAAGCCCAGCGCCTGAAGCCCCTTCGCGTACAGGCGCAAGAACGTGGGGTTGTAGGCGCAGGCGTAGGTGAAGGTGGGCAGGAGACGAAGCGGCACCAGCGAGACGATCGTTCCCCGGATCATCCACGCGCCGGTGCGGATCTCGGCGCCGCTCATCAACACGAGGGTCCCGCCCTTCATCTGCAAGCCGGCGAAGTCGCGCACCGGGCCGCGCACCGCGATGATCCCCCGGCGCATCCGCATCCCGATTTCCATGCCCGCCGATCCCTCGACGAGGATGGCCCCGCCCTTCATCCCCGCCAGGCTCCCCCGGTAGGCCGCCCCGATCTGGCCGCCCGCGTTCCCGCCGATGCGGATGAGCCCGCCGGTCATCTCGGCGCCGGCCCAGTCCCCGGCGTTGCCGGTCACCTCGATCGTCCCCCCCTTGAGGTAGGCCCCGAGGTGCATTCCCGCGTTGCCGACAATGGCGATCCGGCCGCGCGTCATCCCCCGGCCGATCCACTTCACCCGTCCCGCGTCCCCGCGCATCTCCAGGTCGTCGCTGCCGTCGCCCTCGACCTCGAAGAAATCGTCCATGCGGCCCTGGCGCTTGCCCAGGAACACCGGCAAGGCACAGACCTCGGCGTGCCCCAGCGGCGCGATGACGTCCGGCGTGAAGACCTCGGTCTCCAGCGGGACAGGGGGGCGTTCCTTGAGGGTGAAGATCGTCTTGCTCATTCGGTCGGCTACTTGCAGGGTTGGATGGCCGGGTGTTCGATGCGCTCCATCTCGACGGGATAGTTGTCGAACGACATCGTGTAGTATTGCTGGAACAGCGGGCGGATGAACTCCTCGATCTTCTCGTCGTACGTGGGGCGGACGAGGAGCCCCTTGCCCTCGACGGTCTTGCGGATCTCGCCCTCTTCGAGGACCACCTCGCCCCCCTTGAGGACGTAGCGCGGGTAGGAGAACATCCGGACAACGTCCTTGCTCTCGTTGTAGATGGCCACGTCGGCGTCGGCCCCGATGCCCAGGTTGCCTTTCTGCGCCAGCCCCAGCGCCCGCGCCGGGCCCGCCGAGGTGATGATGGCAATCTCGTACAGCGTGTACTCGCGGGTCAGTTCGGGGAGGAAGATCCGTGTCAGCGCCTTGGGCGGCAGCTTTTTCAACTGCTCCTTGCGGAACTCCGCGTTCATCAGGAGCTGGATGATCTCCGGATAGCGCCAGAACGCCGCGCCATTGGGATGGTCGGTCGTGAGGTAGACCCTCCAGGGGTCGTCGATGAGGAGGAGCAGCTCCAACCCGACGGCCCACTGAACGGCGTTGACGAGGTTTTTCTCCTTGTAGACGTACGGGACGACGCCACAGCCCGTCTCGTTCTCGACGTCGATGTTGCCCCACTTGCGGCCGGTCAGTTTGTAGAGCAGGTGCTGCCACGGGCCATCGGCGGTGATCGTCACGGTGGTGCCGAACAGTACAGCGCCGGCGTCGGTCGTCAGGTTCGGGTGGGCGTTGACGTACTCGGCGATCTTGACCGACTCGGAGCGCAGGGTGGGCCAGTCGTCCCCGCCGTAAGCGTGGTATTGCAGGTGAGCGAAGTGTGCCCGGTTGCCCTCCAGGAGCTTCATCGTCTCCAGCGTGGTGGTGTAGTTGCCCGGCGCGCCGAGGTTGTTGCAGTGCAGGTGGAGCGGGTGCGGCAGGTGCAGGTCGTCCACGATGGTAGCGAGGGCCGAGATGATCTTGCCCGGCGTCGCCTTGCCGAAGCCAGGGATTGGCTCGTGAAGGCCCTTGGCGTCCTTGCCCCACTTCCACGCCGCCACGCCGCCGGGGTTGACCGCCTTGACGCCGTAGGCCTTGGCCGCCCACACGTGCCAGGCGACCACGTGCCGGGCACGCTCGAGCTCGCCGGCCTCGATCTGATCGATCAAGATCTCGTTGTTGGCCATCAGCACGCAGCAAGATTTATCGACGATGGGCGTATCGCGGAGCTCCTCGTGCGTGTGCCGGGCCGACAGGACGGGCACGGCCGCCTCGTTCACGGTCGTGTAGCCGAGCCCGGCGTAGAGGTAGCCGGTGATGAAGGTGGTGGGCGTGGACCCGCCGATGCCGCCGCGCGTCACGAGCGTCCGCACGAATTGCTGGTGCCGGCGGTGGTCCTCGGGGATCATGGCGCGGGCGAAGTTGAGGGCGGCCCCCGCGACGTGGGTGTGGACGTCCACCCCACCGGGAAAGACCACCATGCCGGTCGCGTCGATGGTGCGCCCGCCCTCGACCTCGGAGACGATCCGGCCGTCGCGGATGCAGACGTCCTTGATGACGCCGTTGACGCCGTTGGCGGGGTCGTAGACTTTCCCGCCCTTGATCCGAAGCATGGGGCTTCCTCGTTACACCGCGGCCAACTTTGGCATCACCGGCACGGCCAGCGGAGGCTTTGCCGCCACCGCCTTGTAGATGCGGCGGAGCACCTCTTCGTCCGTCGGGTACGGCGACTTGAGCGCCGTGCGCAGCGGCAGGGGTATCTCGTCCATCCGGTAGACGGTCCCAGGGGCGCTGATCCCCGTGACCGCCGTCGTCACGTGAACGCGGGCGAGGCGGCTGGTGTGCGTGACCTTGGGGTCGAGCACGATCGTGGGGATGCGGGCCAGGTAGTCGATGCACGGCTGGGGCATGGTCGCTCCGGGGTCGGCCCCGGCGATGAGGGCGGCATCGACGTCCTGACGGATCAGCAGGTCAATGGTGGAGAACTCGCCCGGGTTGAAGCGCGGGTAGCCGCGGGCCAGGTTGACCCCGAACGGGTAGCCCGTGGTCCAGCGCATGACCACGTCGGCGCCGGTGACGTTGCCGTGCCCGCGCATCGGCATGGCGACGAACTTGGTGAAGGCGTTCAGCTCGGCCGCCAGCGTCAGGAGGGCGGCCGAGTTCATGTGCTTGCCGCGCGTCATCGACAGGCCCATCCCGAAGAACAGCACGCCGAAGCGGGCCTTCTTCATGAGATCGGCAAACTCCTGAAGTTGCTCGACGGTCAGGCCCGTTTCCGCCACGAGCTTCTCATCGACCGGCTGGCCCTTGACGAGCGCGCGCAGCACGGTGATGACCTCGAAGTCCTTGCCCGGGCGGACTTGAAGGAAGACGTCGGCCGCCTTGGCGCTGGGGGTCTCGCGGATGTCCACGAGGACCATCGTGCGGTCCTTGCGGCCGTTGGGCACGAAGCGGCCCTTCTGGGTCAGGCTGTACTTGGTGAAATGCCTTGGATGGCATTCCGCCGGGTTGCCCCCCCAGTAGACGATCAGGTCGGCGCGATTCTTGACTTCGCCCAGCGTACAGGTCACTTTGCCACCCAACTGGGCGGCGATCTCTGTTGGGCCGTGTCAGAGCGAGGTATGGCTGTCGATTACCCCGCCGATCAGTTCGGCGAGGGCCACCGACTCCCGCTGCGCCTCGCAGGTGACGTTGCTGAGGCCATACACCAGCGGCAGGTGGGCCTTGTAGAGGTAATCGGCCGCCACCTCGACGGCATCCTCGACGCTGGCCGGCTGGCCGTCGATCAGGGCGTCGGGGTAGAGCCGTTCCGCGGTGTGGTTCTTGAACCAGCTCACCCCGAGGACGCAGGCGTGCTTGGTGTGCGTGATGCGTTCGCCATCGGAGTGCAACTCGATGTCGTCGCAAACGCAACCGCAGAAGGTGCAGGTCGCGTTCTTCACAACGGTCAATTCCATCTCGTGCCCCCATTCACCGACGGATCTGCCCGTCCGAACCGGACGGAACAACGAACGTTCAGCCGAGCGCACGGCCTCGGTAACTGCCTCGGGTGCGCCGCGGCATGTAACGCCCGACGTCGATCTGCTCCCAGCCCTCGAACTGCTCCGGCTCGGGGCCGTCGGCGAATTGGGGGCCTGTCTCCAGTTCCCCGCCCTCGCCGGGCGATCGTTCGACCTCCATCGCTTTTCTCCTGTTCGAGAGATCCGAGGGCACTCGTCGCCAAGCCGCAAGCGGCAAACTTCGAGGGCCCTCCCATCGCGGCTCAGGGCGCGGGCGCCGCGACCAACTCGACGTCCACTTCCCAGCCCTTGGAGGTGGGCATGCCCGTTCCGTCGGTTTCTCCTCCCATGAGGCGGCAGGTCGGCGGGCCATACGGGACGAAGAGCATTCCCTGGGGCACCTTTCCCTCCTGGCACAGGAAGGTGGCCTCCCCCTCGTCGGACCAGACCCGGACCGTCGCACCCGGAGGAATGTTGAGCGCCTTCATGTCGTCGGGGTGCATCGTGAGGCTGTTCACGATCGCCAGGTATTCCTTGTGGTCCTTGCCGACGTTGATCTGCTGCCCCTGCTTGCTAGTGCGGATCGCGTGCAGCGTGAATCGCCTCTCCGTCATCGGCCCGCCTCCCGCCAGAGGGACCTTGTTGATTGTACGTGCCGGGGAGGGCGGTGCAAGCCGCCCCGCGACGAATTGCCCGAGCCGTGAATCGCCCCCCGACCCCGCGAGCGGGCAAGGGTGAGGCGCACCCGCGCCGGAAACTCGCCTTTACTTCTCCGCGCCGAGGCGTATCGTCTCGTCCTCTGGGAGGGGCGCGCCCGCCTCCCCAGGGAGGCCCGAGCATGCCTGCGGTTCGGAATGGAATACGGAACGCCTTCGCGTTGCTGGCGACGCTCGCGCTGCCCCTGGCGGCGCTGGCGGGCGAGCGCCCGATCATCAGCGACGTGATTGTCCGCGGCAACCAACTGATCCCGGCCGCGCAGATCAAGAGCATGCTCAAGGCGCGGCCGGGCCGGCCGTTTGTCCTCGAGGAGCTTCAGGAGGACGTACGAACGCTCTACGCCACGCGGCAGTTCGCGAGCGTCTGTGCCGAGAAGCAGTCCGACGGGCCCGACCAGGTCAAGGTCTTCTTCCTCGTCCGCGATTACCTCGGCACCGTGCAGCGGGTGACCTACCAGGGGGCGGGCCATCTGAAGAAGGAAGACCTCGACGCGGTGACGGGCGCCCGTGTCGGCTTACCGCTGAGCCCCGCCGCCAACAAGATGGCCTGCGAGAAGATCGTGGCGAAGTATCGCGAAGAAGGCAGGCCGTTCGCCACCTGTGCCCTCCGCAAAGGCGGAAACGCCACCGACACGGAGGTCGTGTTCGACGTCACCGAAGGGCCCCAGGTCAAGGTGCGCGAGGTCGGCTTCACCGGCAACCACTTCGTCAGCGCGGCGCTGCTGCGGACGCACGTCAATACCTCCAGCGGCCTGCTCGGCCTGGGCCTGGTGGGCGGGCCCTACAACCCCGCCCTCATCGAGGCCGACGCCGACACGCTGCTGAAGTATTATCGCTCCCTCGGCTTCCACGACGCGCGCGTGGCGCGCGAGGTGCGCTACGTCGCCGCGGGGCACGACCTGTTCGTGCTCTTCCACGTGTACGAAGGCGCCCGCTATCGCTTGCAGAGCGCCCCGCAGGTGCGCGGCGTCCGCTGCGTGCCGCCCGAGCGGTTGGCGGCGCTGGCCAAGGTCAAGGCGGGGGACTTCTACGACCAGCGCAAGATCGACCTCGACCTGGCCGTCCTCAAGGACTACCTCGGCTACCTCGGTCGCGACGTGCGCGTTCAGGCCTTGCCGGTCTATGGCCGAGAGCCGGGCGCGATAACGGCGCTGCTCTACGAGGTGGGGCCGGCCAACCCCGTTGCGAAGCCGGCGAGCGCGCGGGGGCAGGCGCCGGATTGACGCCGAAAGGCCACGGCCCGCGCCGGTCAGGCCCGCCCGAGGACGGAGTCCACCGCCCAGCATCCCCGGACGTGCGCGCCGGGGCCGCGCAGGTGCGTCAGAAGGTCGTTATTTGTGCAGCCTGCCTCTTCGAGAGCGTCGGAGAGGACGCCGAGGCGGGCCGCGTCGAGATAGCGCGAGGGAAGCTGGCGCTCGTCGTAGGCGGCTCGTGCCAAGGCGTTGAGTGTCGGGGTCAGCGTTCCGGCGTCGATGGGCGACTGCAGCGCGTGGTTACCGAAGATGTCGAGGATCAAGTCGCGCTGCGCGTGTCGTGCGGAATCAGTACCATGCGGTCGCGGGGCGATCAGGAGGGCATTGCGGGCGGCTGCCTCCGCGTCGTGGGGGTCGCACGCCAAGACAACCGCCTGTGACAAGACGAGCTGGGCACGAGCAGCCAGGGCGGCGGATCGGCCCGGCACGCCCGGTGGCGGCAACTCGGGTTGCGCGTGTTCCCCTTCACCGACTCGCCCTCTGGCCCTACCGTATTTTGAGATCAGTTTCAACTCGTCGTGGGTTCCTTCCGTGTACCGTTCGTGCGCATTGAGGAGCTTGAGGACGCGGTGGTCCATCGTGTTACCCCGAATGGCTTCTCGGCAGCAGGCGCAGGCGAACAGGCGGAGTTTTCGGTTGCTGGCCTTGCCCCGCAGGAACTCAAGCAATCTCTGGGGATCTTCACAGGCCAACCACTCCGTCTTGGTCATGCTCGCCTCCCGCCCCTCGACCCAGTATCTCCCGCCAGCGTAAGCGGCCCCCGACCCCCTGTCCAGCGCCTCCCGTCATCCATGCGACCGAAGCGCCTCCCAGCCGCGAAAATCAGCACACGAGCCCCGCTGGGCATTGGCGGCCTCCCGCCGGAGGCAGTACGATTACCGCACTCGCGCGGACAAGCTCAACCCGGGCCCTGGCGCTCCAGGGCAAGACGCCGTGCAGCACCTCGTCACCAACACGAACACCACACCGAGGACAGCCGATGAGTCCGATGGAAGCCTTGCGAGCGGCGATGGCCGACGTGAGCGCCTACTACGAAGAGCGCGGCATCTTTCAAGGCACCTTCGGCTTCGGCCAGCGCCCGGCGCTCGTCGTCATCGACATGGCCTACGGCTGGACCGATCCCGCCTACGCGGGCGGCTCGGCCCGCCTCGACGAAGCCATCGCCGCGATCCATGCGCTGCTCCCCGTCGCCCGGGCCAGGGGCGTGCCGATCTATTACACCACCTCAGCGAGCGACCGGCCCCAGTTCAAGTCGGCCTCCGACTACTCCCCACGGTTTCGCCCGTGGGACCGCCGGGCGTGCGAGATCGACGAGCGCGTTTGTCCACAATCCACGGAACTGGTGCTGCCCAAGGAGCACGCCAGCGCCTTCGCGGGTGCGCCGCTGGTCGGCCATCTGCTCGGCCAGCGCGTCGATACGCTGCTCATCACCGGCTGCTCGACCAGCGCCTGCGTGCGGGCGACGGCGACAGACGCCAAGAGCTACCAACTCCGACCGATCATCGTGCGAGAGGCCGTACAGGACCGCTCGGAGATCGCCCACGAGTGGACGCTGTTTGAAGTCCAGGCCCGCTTCGCCGACGTGGTGAGCCTGGAAGCCGCGCTGGCCTACCTGCGCGAGGTATGAGGGTGACCTTGGTGGGTAAGAAGAGGGAGGTCAGTTCACTTTGCGCTCCCAAAAGGGCCCCGTTGGTCCTTCTCGCTCTTGAAGAGGGCGCGGAGGTGGCAGACGTTGTCCGTGCCCAGGAGGGCCCGTCTCGCAGCTGACGCGGTGACGGACTATGCCGGACAATGGCTCCCCCCCTGCCGCGTGACCACGTGACCACGTGACTCTATCTGCGGGCGCAGACTGTGTCCTGACAACGACTTGCGTTGCCGGAGTAACCCGCCACCTGTAAACATTCGTCTCCGCCTGTGCGCCTGGAGACGGGCAGTCCCCGTTACGACTGCGGTGGCCCCTTGGGGGAGGGCAGTTGCCGTTTCTTTGCTGGAATCGCTACCAACCTACCGAGGGGCCCGTTGACGTGGGAAACTCCCTATTGTGGAGATCAGCACCCCCGACCCAACCCCTGCGGCCTGCCAGCAGGCCCTCTGGCACGCCCGTCAACAGGCCGCCTACTACAAGGCCCAGCACCTTCGCGCCACCCGGCGCGAGGCCGAACTTAAAGAACTCCCCGCCCACGCCCACGCCGAAGCACAAGCCGCGGCCGCGGCCCACGTCCAGCAGCGCGAGGCCCAGCTGCAACAGCGCCTCGCCGACCTCGAGGCCGAGGTGCGCTCGCTCAAGCACCGCCTTTACGGCCGCCGCAACGAGACTCACCACCACCCCAACGCCATGGCCCACGCCCCCGCCGAGGGCGGCCATCCCGCCGGCGACCGCGCCGCGACCGCCGCAGAGCGCCGGGCTACGTTCCCGAAGCTTCGGATCACGTCAGCCCTGGCCGCGACTGCACGAACCTTGAAGACAGCCCGTCAGCACCCGTCGGGCAAAAGGGCCGTCGGCGCCCCTGCGGCGCCCTTCTGCCGGACGAGCCGGTGTCCCCGCAGCGCCAGGCCCCGCGCGCGGAGCCGGTCGTTCCAGCCGTTCCGCGTGCCAATGGTGGCCGTGTCGGTCAGCAGGCCGTGATGCTCCTCCTGAAGCGTGAGGCGGGCGAACTTCTCGCGCAGCGGGTGCTCGGGGTGGAGGAACGTCTCCTTGCGATGCAGCACCGGCGGGTTGGCGCTCCGCGCGTAGTCGTAGCAGTCGAGCTGTCGCGTGCGCAGCGACAGCCGGACGCAGCGCAGCAGCGCCGGGTGCGGATCGACCTCGAAGTCGGGGTAGGCCAGGTAGGAGAACTTGCCCGTTCGCCGGTGGAGCTTGATGATGGTGGCCCCCTCGATCTCGCCGAGGTAGGCCCGGCCACAGCCCTCGTAGATGCGCAGGATCGGCTCGAGATGGTCCAGGGCGCTGCGGTGGACGTACAGGTCGTCGGGCAGCAGCTTGCCGACGGGCGACCGCTTGCACGCCTCGTCGATGGCGGCCGGATCGCCCGCCCGAAACAACAACTCGTCGGCTTGCCGGCACGCCCTGGCGTAGGCGCCGAAGAACGCCCGCATGTCGCGCTGGAGGGTCGCGGGCAACTGCCCCAGGGGCGGGCGCTTGCCGAACCGGGCCAGGGCGAGGTAGACGAGCAAGTCCTCGGTCCTGCGCCGGCGGATGGCCTCCCACTCCTCGTCCCCCGTGACGCGCCGCACCAGCGCGAAGGCCCGTTTGAGCGACCCGAACGCGGCGACGACCGCGGCCGACTCCGGGAGCTCGTCCGCCTCCGGCAGCCGGCCGAGGTCGGCCAGCGCGGCCATGAGCGGTTCGAGCACCGCCCGGTGCTCCTCGAAGCGCACCTCGGAGGCCCGCTTCCGCGGGGCCGCGGGACGGCGCCGGAAGCGGTTGGCGAGGAACTGCTGGCGGGCGGGCTCGCCGCGGAAGACGTAGAAAATGCCCGGCTCGGCGGAGATCGCCTCCGCCCCCAGCGCCTCTTCGAGATAGGCCTCGATCTCGCCTTGCCCGAAGTACTTCTGGAAGGTGCCGCGGCCGGTCAGCACGCCGTCGCCGAACGCCACCTGCGTCTGTTCGCGCTTCGGGCCTGCGACGAGCGCAAGCTACCCGCAACCGATCAAGTCGTCGGTGCGAGAGGCTTTTCGCGGCCGGGTCACGATCCGATACGGTCGCAACGCGAGGCCCGTGAACTCGACCTGGAGCTCCAGCCCTTTCGTGAACAAGATCGAATGAGTGTAGACGGGAGGGTTAGTCCCTTCCAGCACGTCGAGCTCGTCGTAGAGCCATTCGAGCGGCGCCTCTTCCTCGTACAGTTCGCCGTGCTCGTAGACCGCGGGCCCGGCCGTGAGGTGGTACTCGATCTGAACCCCCTGTTCGGGGCCCTCTTCCAACCGGAGTACGATGAACAACCGGCTCGATTTATCGTCCCAGCCGATTTCCAGGACGCGGGCATCGTGGAGCGGGAAGCGATCGATCAGGGCGCGGGCGGCTTCCGGCAGGCCGGCCGAGATCGCCCGCAAATGGTCCGCGTACCGCTTGCTGAGCTGTTCCCACTCGTCGCTGGCGGCGTCCGCGACCTGGTCGTTTTCGGAGCCAAAGCGAACGAGCAGGTCCGGGGTGAAGTAGTTCATGACTTCTTCCTCGCTTTCACGCCATCGACCTCGTAGAAGGAGTGGCCGGGCGGTTGCCGGGAGGCTTGATGGAAGTGGGGGAGGGCATAGGGGCCCGCTGTTCCGGTGTGCGGGAACTGGGGCTTGCTGGGTGGGCCGACGCCTCCCTCGACCGTTTTCGCAAGGCGACGGTTCGCAGCCTTGTCGCTACCCCGGACGACGATGTCGAGGCCCCTTTTTCGCCGCGCAATCGCCGCCGACAACGTCAACTCGCTGCCCCACTCCACCGCTCCCGACCCGTCCGTTGCGCATGTGGCGACGTGGATCGTCGGCACCGGAGGCGTCGGCGGTGGGGATGGAGGTTCGGGCGAAACCGGAGGGGCACTTGCCATGAAAGGCCCTCGTTGTCGGACAGAAGGCGCCCCCAGGGCGGGGAGCGCCGAGCTTCAATGCGGCCACGAGGAGTTCCTCGTGGGAAACAGGGCGGTTAAGCACCTTCTACAGGTTGGTCGCTGGTGCTTCAATGCGGCCACGGGGAATCCGTGGAAGCTGGGCGAGGCGCGCGCAACAACCCCCCTTGTCCTCGAAGGGAGGGACGCCTACAATCAGTTGACCAGTGACCAACCTGTGCAGAAGGTCAGGCCGATGACTGATCGCTCCCTGACGCCCGCCCGGCTCGATGCTCTCGAACTCGCCCCGCCCGGCTACGAGGGGGGACCGCACCCGGTCCCGGTTGTGCCAAGCCGAGAATTGTTGGCCCTCGAGTTAGCGCCGCCAGGTTACGAACGCCTCGCCACCGCTCGGGCCTTTGCGACCGGGCCCTGCGAAGATGCCCCGCCTGGCGACAACAAGGGGCCACCTTCAATTCCATCGTAGCACGGAGCGGGCCCCAGTGGCACCTCGATCCTGTTCCGGCGCGAAAAGCGAGCGTTACGAGGACCGGCGGAAGCCCGGCGAGTCCTCTCTTCAGTTTTCGGTATTTTGTGTCGCTTTTTCAGCTACTGAGTTTGTACGCTTGCGACGCTACCTGTACGATCTCAACTATCTCAAAGAAGATTCATGCAATTCAGCCCACCGTGCGCGCTCTGCGAGTTTCACCGAGGTGATCGTGGTGGTTGAAGGGGAATCGATGCCCGATTTTGCCAAGTTCTTTCGGGAAGCTACCGACAACGACCCATATCCGTTTCAGGAGCGGTTCGCAGAAGCCGACTCGTTGCCGCACCTGCTTCGCACGCCCACCGGGGCCGGGAAGACGGCTACCGCCATCCTCGGCTGGCTATGGCGCTTGGCGTCGAACAAGGAGGACACGCCCCGGCGACTGGTCTATTGCCTACCGATGCGCGTGCTGGTGGAGCAGTCCGCGCGCGAGGCGAAAAAGTGGATTCGGAACCTCCTCGAAAGGAAGGCCGTGGAGGAGATGGTGCCGGTTCACATCCTCATGGGCGGGGCCGAGGCGGAGGATTGGCACCTGTGCCCGGAGAAGCCGGCGGTGCTGATCGGCACACAGGACATGCTCCTGTCGCGGGCGTTGAACCGTGGATATGGGACAGGCCGGTTCCACTGGCCGATCGAGTTCGGGCTACTGAACAATGACTGCTTATGGGTGTTCGACGAGCCGCAACTGATGGGCAGCGGGGTTAGCACGTCCGCCCAACTCGCCGGGCTGCGGGCGGCGCTCGGCACGTTCGGCACCTGTCCATCGGTGTGGATGTCCGCGACCCTCGAACCGTGCTGGCTGGAGACGGTCGATTTCCGCGGCAAGTTCCCGGGTGAGCCGCACGAACTGGACAAGGAAGATTACGACCCGACCCGACCGCTTCACAAACGGATGACGGCCGCGAAAACGCTCGCCCCACTTGGCGTGTCGCTCACGAAGGAGGGCGACGACAAAGAGGCAAGGAAGGTCGCGGAGCAGATTCTGGCGAAGCACCGCGAGGCACGCGACACCCAAACCCTCGTCGTGCTGAATACGATAAAGCGGGCGCAGAAGGTGTATGAAGCACTGCTCGACATCCGTAAGAAGTCGAAGTCCGCCTCCCCGCAGTTGGTCCTCGTTCACTCGCGGTTCCGGCCGCGCGAGCGGGAAACGCTGAACGAACAACTCCAGCAGGGAGGAGCGGCGGCCCGCGACCGTATCCTCGTGGCGACGCAGGTTGTCGAAGCGGGCGTGGATGCCTCCTCGCGGACGCTGATCACGGAGTTAGCGCCGTGGGCGAGCATGGTGCAGCGCATGGGCCGCTGCAATCGCACCGGCGACGACGGTCCCGGCCGGGTGTTTTGGATCGACCTGGATGAGAAACAGTCGCTGCCCTACTCGGCGGCGGACCTCGCCTTCGCCCGCGACCAGTTGAAGAAGCTCGACGGCGAGAGCGTCTCGCCGAAAGCCCTTGAGGACTTCAAGGCGAAGGAGAAGATCGAGCTCCCGTTTGAGCACAAACACGTCCTCCGCCGCCGCGACTTGCTCGACCTGTTCGACACCGCGCCGGACCTGTCCGGCAACGACATCGACATTCAGCGGTTCGTGCGCGGCGACGACCCGGACACCGACGTGCAGGTGTTCTGGCGGGACGTTCCCGATAACGGGCCAACGCCGCAGGAGCCAACACCTCGGCGGGCTGAGCTCTGTAGCGTTCCCGTCGGCTCGGTCCGCGACTTCCTCGAATCGCTGGCCGCGAAGAAACGCGGTGCCGGATACGTCTGGGACCACCTGGACGAGGAGTGGGCGAGGCTCGATCCGAAGCGGGTGCGGCCGGGGTTGACCATCCTGCTGCCGGCGCCCGTCGGCGGGTACGACTGGGATGAGGAGGCCCGATCCGGCAAAGGGTGGGATGCAGGCAATCCAAAGAGGGTGATCCCTGTGGCGGGTGAATCCAGGCCCGAGGAAGCGGCCGGGAGCGACCCGAACTCGGCCCGTGGCGGCCAGGCGCTGACCGTAACCTGCCACACCGCGAACGTGTGCCGGGAAATCGATGTGATGCTGATGGCCCTGGGGGCGTTGGTCTCCTCCTGGACGGATCATCTCAAGAAAGCGGCTCGCTGGCACGACGTCGGCAAGGCGCACGACGCCTTCCAGCACGGCATGCGGCGGGCGAACCCGGAACTCGATCGGGCTCAGCTCTGGGCGAAGTCGGGGAAGCACACTCGCTTGTACCACGGGCGGAAGCACTTCCGGCACGAACTGGCGTCCGCCCTGGCGGGGCTTCAAATGGAACTGCCGTTCGAGGTAGCCTATCTCCTCGCCTCCCATCACGGGCGGGCTCGGTTGACGATTCGCGCGCTGCCCGGCGAAGACGAGCCGCCAGAGCCCGACACGCCTTTCGCGCTCGGCGTCCACCACGGCGACACCCTGCCGACCGTGGAGCTGGGCGAGGGACACACGTGGAGGGCAGGCAAGCTCGACCTGACGCCGATGCGGCTCGGCGGCGAGCGATCGTGGACGGCCAACGCGATGAAGTTGCTGACGGAACTCGGCCCGTTCAAGTTGGCGTATCTGGAGGTGTTGCTGCGCGCCGCCGACGTGCGAGCGAGCACGAAGGAGGCGGACCATGCCTGAGATCAGGCTCGATGGCTGCACGCCGGAACCGCTGATGAGTTATCTGAAGGCACTGGGCCTTTTCCGGCTGGTTGCCGAGCAGGCAGATCCGGAGGCGAGGTTGTCGTGGGGTGGCGATGTCGCACGCCTCGCCAGCAAGTTCGACCGCCAAGGGCTCGAGCAGTTCTTTCTGGGGCAGTATTGCCCCACGCCGATCCTCGCCCCGTGGAACGGCGGGAGCGGGTTCTTCGATGACGACGATCCGGAAAGCGCGCTGGGACAAGTTCGGCGAAGTACCTCTCCCTGTCTGTCCACCTACCGGGAAGCCGTCAGAACGACGGACGCTGTCGTAAGGTTGATGGTTGAGACGAGACGCGAACTCAAGGAGTTGCAGAAAAAGAAAAAGGCACTTCCCAAAGGAGACAAGCGATATGACGAACCCATCAAGATGAAGAAGCAGGAATTGGAGCGCAGAAAAGGAAGACTGCAAACAGACCTTCGACAACTCTGGCCTGACAGGCTCTTGCCCTGGTTTGATTCCGTCATGGTGTTGGATCAGAATTGCGAGCCATCGTATCCACCCCTGCTCGGCACTGGCGGGAACGACGGCCGACTCGAGTTCACTAACAACTTCATGCAGCGGTTGGCCGACATTATCCCGTTCGCCGACTGCGGCTCGAAGGAAAACTCAAAGAGCTTGCTAGCGGCCGCGCTGTTCGCGGACACGCTGGTGTCACTCGGGAAATCCGCGATCGGGCAGTTCAACCCCGGTGGCATCGGCGGGGCGAACGGCAGGCAAGGGAGGTTCGAGGCGGACTCGCGGGTGAACGCCTGGGACTTTGTCCTGATGATCGAAGGGGCACTTCTATTCGCCGGGTCGGTGGGGCGGCGGATGGGGGCGAGCTCCCGCGGCTCGGTCGTGTTTCCGTTCAGCGTCGAGTCGGTCGCGGTTGGATACGCCTCCGCGGCAGCCGGCGATGAAACGACCGAGGGCTCACGGCCGGAACTGTGGCTCCCGCTATGGGAGGACGGATGTGTACTCCCGGAAGTAAGGCATCTGTTCTCTGAGGGGCGAGCGCAACTCGGTCGGCGACAAGCGAAAAACGCGGTCGAATTCGCCCTGGCGGTGAACCTGCTTGGCGTTAACCGTGGCGTCACGGCCTTCGCCCGGTACGGATTCCTGAAGCGGAACGGGTTGTCATTCCTGGCCGCCCCGCTCGGCCGTGTCGAAGTGCGGCTACGTCCACAAGCCCGATTGCTCGACGATCCGCCGCTTGCGCAGTGGATGGAGAAGTTCCGGCGCGCCTGCTCCGACAAAGAGAAAACGCCGGCTCGCTATCAGACCGCCCTGCGGCAAATCGACCGGGCCATGTTCGCGTTCGCGAATCGCAGCGAACATGGCAACGACGCCAAGTATCTGCTCGCCGTACTGGTCGCCCTCGGACAGGCCGAGCGGACCGTCGCCGGCGGACTGGCGTTCTGCAAGGAGAAGTACCTCCGCCCGCTTCAAGCTCTTTCGTCGCAGTGGCTCGATCAGGCCCGTGACGACAGCCGGGAGTTCCGCCTCGCGGCCGCCCTCGCCGGGATTCGCGCCGACAAAGAAAACAAGGTCGGCCCGCTGCGTGTGTTCCTCGAACCTGTCGAAGTGACTCGGTTCGTCAACTGGTCGCCGGGCAGCACGTCGGCCGTCTGGTCGATGCAACCGCTCGCGGCGAACCTCGCTGCCGTGTACCGCCGCCGACAGATGGAAGCGTTCCGCGCGGGACTGGCGGGCGTGCCAGTGTTTTCGCCTCGTCCAGTTCGGCTGGCGGACGCGGTCGCCTTTCTGCATGAGGAAACGGACGACGACAAACTTCACGATCTCCTGTGGGGACTGCTCGCGGTCGATTTCCCTGGAGAGCTCGTTCATCCCGAGCCCGAGGGGGTGGAAGTCCCCTTCGAGTTTGGCGTCCCGCGCCTGCTCGTACAGGAAACCGGCTTCGTCCCGAAGGGGAAATACTGGAACCTCTCCTCCGACATCGAGCCGAACGCCAAACCGGGCCCAGGTGTGTTCCACGCCCTCGCATCCGGCCGGCAGAACGCTGTCGGCGAGTGCGTCGATCGCGCAGCCCGGCGGCTCAAGTCGGGCGGGCTACTGGTTACGGGATACCGCAACCGTGGCCAGGCCGGCAAGTCGCTCGGCGTCGTGTCGGCGATCCGGCCCGAGAGGTTGCTCGCCGCCATGCTGTTCCCGCTATCGCACCGCGACCTCGAACGCATCGCTAACGCTGTCCTCTACCCACCTGAGTCCGAGGAGTAAACCATGCCTGTCGATTTCGACAAACTGAAGTCCTCGCCGCGCATCCTGATCGAGGTGGCGCTCAAGCCCGTCGCCGGCACCCGCATTCAACCGACGGGGTTCCCGGACCTCGGCCCGGCCACCTACGATGCCCCGGATGACACGCCCATGCTGCTCGTCGAATCCGCACAGTCGATGGCCAACCACCTCGAAGCCGTCTGCTGGGACGAGGCGAAGGACGATCTCGTCGAAGAGCTGAAAGGAATGCCCTACGTGAAGGTGAAGCTTGCCGGGCTTGGGGATGGCTCGGACACCACCTGTAGCATCCTTGAGTTCCATCGTCTGAACTCGCCTTACATCATGACCGGCGTGACGAAAGAGGGCATCCCGTTCGCCAACGCGTTGAAGCCGGAACTCGGCATGGTCGCGGTCCCGGCGGCGGGCGGGCGGGGAAAGAGCAAACAGAGAAGCGAGGACGCTCCCATCGAAGGGGCGCCCGGCAACGAGAAGGAGCCCGACGACGTCGCGGGCGTCGTCAACCTCCGCAAGCTGGCGAAGGTGTGCTTCAAGTACGACCCAAACTCGCTGGTCCACGGCATCTTTTTGGAGAAGATCGCCGGCCGGCTGAGGCACCCTCGGGCGCTGTCCGCGTTCATCGAGGCGAGCGGCGTCGGCCGGGCCGATAGTGGCGGAGTGAAGCTCGACCGGGCGCTGCCCAAGCCAAAGGTTGCGAACGTTGACGCCACGAAGGGGTACGGGAACGTCCTCTTCCACCGTACCGAGTTCACCGCCAAGATCATCGTCGCGTTCTTCTCGGTCGATCTCGCCCAGGTTCGCGGGTACGGCCTCGGCAACGACGCGACGCACCTACTCATCGCCCTGTCGCTGTGGAAGGTGCGTATGTTCCTCGAATCGACGATGCGACTGCGAAGCGCGTGCGAACTAGAGGTCGATGACAGCAAGGGCGGCGTCCAGCCCAAGCGCCCAAGCGGCTACGTCCTTCCCACAGCCGACGACCTCGCGAAGACGATCGGCGGCTTGATCGCGAAGTGCAAGCCCCTGTTCGCCGAGCCGACGGTGACCGAACTGACGTGGAACAATCCGAAGGGCAAGGAGTGACCCATGCCCGTTACCATCAAACTGACGTTCCCCGCTGGCCGGTATCACGCCACCCCGTGGGGGCGCCACGTAAATGAGGGCGTTCCCGAGTGGCCGCCGTCGCCCTGGCGGCTGCTGCGAGCGCTTGTCGCCGTATGGCGGCGGACTTGTGCGGACCTCCCCGAAGCTCAGATGAAGCGCCTGCTGACGCCGCTGGCGCTCGCGCCGCGATTCAAGCTGCCACCGCACCGGGTCGCCCACACCCGACACGCCATGCCCATGAACGTCATCGCAAGAAACTATAGGCCCTCGGAGTCTGAGAGAAAAGCTGGCAAGTTCGACACTCGGCTTCAATCCCTCCCGGTTGCAGTGTCGAGCGAAGCTGTAAGTGGTTGAGGGGTTGACGGATAAGGCCTGCGTCCTAGGAAAACGGTACTTCACATCCGTTACCCAGGAGCGCAGGCCATGTGCGTG
>JBBSEZ010000127.1:0-22504 GCA_038239195.1 Gemmatales bacterium | reverse complement strand
TGGGACGCACTTGTGCCGCTCACGGACATGGTAGCCGCTCTGGCCGACGTGGACTGCCCCCGGGCACCGTTGGCCCCCCACTTTCTCCCAAACCCCGCGGGGGGGTTGGCGGGCGCCCGGCCCGACCAACCCCGCTTTTCCCCCGTTGTCTCGCTCTCCCACGGCAGCCCGTTCAGGCCAGCCCCGCCACGTCGAGGTTCAGGTCGCGCAACAGGTCTTCCAGATTGAGTGGCTTCTGGAACCAGCGATCGACGCCTGGCTTCCCACCGTTCAACCCGAAGTGGCTTGGCGCGTGGCCGGTGACGGCGAAGATTTTCAGTCCGGCGTAGGCGGGGTCTTCGCGGATCGCCCGGACCGCGCTCTGGCCGTCGCAGCGCGGCAGGCCCATGTCCATCAGGACGACGTCGGGCCGGCCGCGCGTGTGCAGGTAGTCCAGCGCGTCCACGCCGTCGCCGGCGGTGTCCACATCCAGCCCCGCCATGCGCAGGAACGAGGCCAACAACTCGCGCTCGTTCCGGTCGTCCTCGACGAGCAAGGTCTTGCAGGCCCGGCGCTTCTTGGCGGCCGGCCGCGCCTCCGCCTGTCCGGTTGAGGTTTCGAGGTGCCGGCGCAGCGCCTCGAGCTCGCGATCGACCTTGTCGATGCTCTCGCCCAGCCGCGCGCTCAGCCCCTGCTCGTGCTGCCAGCGCAACAGCGCCACGTCGACGGATGCGGCGGTGAGCCGAGTGCTCAGCAGTTGCTCCAGGTCGCGGAGCTTGGCCTCGGGGCCGTTGGCCAGCGGCTGCTTGCCGCTCGATGGCCCCGAGGCCTGCCCCTGGAGCTCTTCGCGGAGGATGACGACGTCGGGCGGCGCCTGAATGCCGAGGCGCACGACGTTCCCCTTGATGGCCACCACCTCGATGGAGGCCTGGATGCCGGGGATGAGGATTTTTTCGTTCTGTTTGCGAGACAGCACAAGCATGGCAGGTGTCCTTTCCTGGTGACAACCTTGGTCGGTGGGTCGAGGTAGGCGCTCGATTTTGAGCGGGCCTCCCATGGGAAACAGGAAACAACTCGGCCCTGCGCTGGGCCCGCGATGGAAGCGCGAGGGTGGGAGAAAAAGAGGTTGCTGGAAGGAGGAAGCGCTGCCTCTCCTGGGAGGGAGGCGCCCGGCTTCCATGCCGCGCTCTTTGAGGTAGCTAACTTGTAAAACATCCCTTCCGGCTGGTCAAGAGCAATTTTTTCGGGCCCCATGGTGGTCCGGCCGTCGGGCGCGCTGGCGCAACCCCACTGGCCGGTCAGCCAGCCCATCCCCGCATCCCGCGGTTGTGCCCCGCCGCTTGCCGGCCGCCCGGACGTCGGCAAGAGTTACTCGGCACTAGTGAAGGAGGCCTGTTGACATGCGAGTGCTTCGTGCCCCAGTCCTTGCAGCATTGGCCCTGGCCGTGTTCGGGAACCGCGCCCACGCCGGCGAGGCCTACTACGTGGTTGTCTTCGGCTCTCAACGGCCAATCAACGACCGCGCCAAGTACGCCCACAGTTTCGCCTCTTTCGTCAGACTGACCTGGCCGGACAACTGCCCCGGCGCCCCCCGGGCCGAGGCGTTCACGATCAGCTGGCTCCCCGTGGCAGGCGCCGTGCAGACGGCGCGACTGCTGCCCGAGCCGGGCCGCAACTTCGGCCTGCACGAGACGATCCGCCTCGTGCAGGCGGAGGGGGAGCGCGTCTCGATGTGGGGGCCCTTCCAGGTCCGGCGCGAGCTCTACCTGCGGGCCCTGCAGCAGTTCGCCCACCTCCAGAGCGGGGCGGCACGCTACAAGGCGGTCGATTCGGGCTGGCCCTCGCGGCGCGTCAGCAACTGCATCCACGCGCTGAGCGACATGGTCGAGGAGGCGCCGCTTCGGATCGCCAGCCCTGGCTGGGGCGAGCCGGCCAGCTACCTCGTCACGCTCCTGTTCGGCCGCTGGATGGTCCAGCCCTGCCAAACGCACGACTGGGTGATCGGGGCCCTGGGCCTCCAGGACGCCTGTCTGATCCGCCGCGACCTGCGGGACGGCAATCCTGCGGCAAGTGCCGTGCTGCGGGCGCTCCAGGCGGGCCGCGAACGGCGCCTCGCCCGGAAGTTGCCCAACTGATGGCAGTGGGAGCGCCATGCCAAACGCTCCCTCGAAGCGCTGGCCAGAGCGCTCCAGGCGGGCCCGGTGTGGCTTGTTCCACGCCGGGCCCGCTCTGGATCAACCCCAGGTTATGAGTTCGAGCCCTCTTGCGCTTGCCCCCTTCCCGGCCCCTGCGCGCCGCAACCGCCAACCTCTTCGCCGGGCCTTTCTTCGGGACGCCTTTGCCGCCCTGTGCTACAATCCCCCCTGTCCCCTGGCGCTCTCCCCGGAGGCCCTGACGATGCTCCTGCTCGGCCAGCACCGCACGCGCACCTGCCAGGGGCCCACGCGCCGCGCCCTGCTCCAGATCGGGGCCAGCACCGTCCTGGGCCTCTCGCTCCCCGACCTGCTGCGCGCTCGCCAGCAACCCGCCGCGGCCGCCCCGGCTCGCTCCGTCCTGTTGCTCTGGCTGTGGGGCGGGCCCGCCCAGCTCGATACCTGGGACCCCAAGCCGGCCGCCCCGCTCGAGTTCCGTGGCCCCTTCAGCAGCATCCCCACGCGCGTCCCGGGCACCCGCCTCGCCGAGCTCTTCCCGCAACTCGCCAAACAGGCCGACCGCTTCAGCATCCTCCGCTCGCTGCGAACGACCTCCAACGACCACGGCGTGGCCGGCACCATCGGCCTGACGGGCAGCGCCGCCGGCGCGGTCGGCCTCAACGGCCTGCCGCTGCCAGGCTCGGCGCGCCCTACCACCGGCAGCGTTGTTGCCCGCGTGCGCTCGGCAACCGGCCGCGTCGGCAAGCTCCCCCCGTTCATGGTCGTCGGCGGCAAGCTCCACCAGGGCAAGCGCCCCATCGTCGGCGAAGGCGGCGGTGCCCTCGGCGGGCTCTACGATCCCTTCCGCCTCCAGTACGACCCCGAGCACGGCACCCAGGTCCCCGCCCTGCAACTCCCTGCCAACATCACCCCCGAGCGCCTCGCCGACCGCGCTGGCCTCGTCCGGGCGTTCGATCGGCTCGAACGGCGCGGCGACGAGGCGCGCGCCAGTCGGGCCCTCACCGATTACCGATCGCAGGCGTTCGCCATGCTCACGTCGCCGGCGGCGCGCAAGGCATTCGACCTGGCCCGCGAGCCCGACGGGCTGAAGCGCCGCTACGGCCTGACGCGCTTCGGGCAGTCGTGCTTGCTCGGTCGCCGGCTGGTCGAGGCGGGCGTGCCGTTCGTGCAGGTCAACTGGAGCGACCACGTCGAGGCCGAGGAAGACTCGGGCGACGGCGGCTGGGACCACCACTACCGCAACTTCCAGATCATGCAGGATCGCCACGCCCCCTGGCTCGACCAGGCGCTCTCGGCGCTGCTCGAAGACCTGTCCGGGCGCGGCCTGCTGAAGACGACGCTGGTGATCGTCATGGGCGAGTTCGGCCGCAGCCCCAAGGTCAACGACAAGGCGGGCCGAGATCACTGGGAGCACTGTTATAGCGCCCTGATCGCCGGCGGTGGAACGCGCGGCGGGCGCGTCGTCGGCGCCAGCGACGCCCGGGCGGCCCACCCGGCCGACCGGCCGTTGAGCCCGGCCGACGTCGCGGCCACGGTGCAGCAGGCCATCGGCATCACCAGCGAGCAGAGCCAGACGCTCGGGGTGGCGGTGAATGGGAAGGCGATCGAGGAGTTGTATTGAAGCCCGTTCCACTCCGTTATCGGGGGCCCCTCGCGAAGAATAGATCGATGAGTTGGCGTTCCTCCAGCGCTGCGGCGGGGCCGGCATGCGCCACGGCGCCGTTGACCAGGACGACGACCTCCGTGGCTACGTCGAGCACCTCGCGCACCCGGTGCTCGACGAGAAGGCACGAGGTGCCCCGTTCTTGAAAAACTTTCCGCAGTCGCCCCAGAACGGCTCGGAACAGCGCGGGGGCCAGCCCGAGCGACGGCTCGTCCAGCAGCAGCAGCCGCGGTCGGGTCAAGAGCCCCATGGCCAGGCACAGGAGTTGTTTCTCCCCTCCAGACAGGGGCCCGGCCCTTCTCGACAGAAAGGGCGATAGTTCGGGGAAGAGGTCGAGCACCGCTTGCTCCGCATGGCGGAGCGTTTCGCGCGAGGAGATCGTAGACCCCGCCACTTCGAGGTTTTCGCGGACCGTGAGGTCGGCGAAGACCTGGCCCCCCTGGGGCACGAATGCCACACCTGCCTGGAGGGCGCTTCGCGGGGAGAGGGGACGCGCCGGGCTGCCCGCGAAAAAAACCTCGCCGCCCTGAAGCGGGACGATGCCCACGAGCGCGCGAAGCAGGGTGGACTTGCCGGAGCCGTTCGGGCCCAGGACCGCGACGACGTCGCCTGCGCGTACTTCCAGGCCGACGTCGTGCAAAACCGCCCGGCCGTTGTAGCCGGCGACGAGCCCCCGTGCCGAGAGCAACGTCTCTTTGGGAAGAGGCTTCGCGACAGCGCGGGAAGGGTGGTCAGTCAAGGTAGGCCTCGTGGACGATCGGCCGCTGCAACACTTCGTCCGGGGCGCCTGTGGCCAGGACGCGCCCCTTGGCCATGACGATGAGCAGGTCGGCGAGTTGACGGACGACCGACAGGTCGTGTTCGACGAAAACGACGAGCTTGCCCTCTTGTTTCAAAGCGCGCAGCAGGGCGACGATCTGGGCCTTGGTGGCAGGCTGGACGCCGGCCGTCGGCTCGTCCAGAAGGAGCGTGCCCGCCCCGGTCGCCAGGGCACAGGCCAGCGCCAAAAGTTTCTGCTGCCCGTACGACAACTCCCCCACCCGCTGCCCGCTCACCCGGGACAACCCGACCTTCCGGAGCCCCCGTTCGCACGCCTGGAGATCGGCCACCCGGCGCCGACGGTCCGTGCCGAACAGGGCCGGTAACAGCCGCTCGCCGCGCTGGTCCGGGCGCGCCAGCCACACGTGCTCCAGGGCCGTCAGACGACGGATCAGCCTCGGCTCTTGAAACGTGCGCGCCAACCCCCGACGCGCCCGCTCCTGAATCGAGAGCACTGTCAGGTCTTGCCCGCCGAGAAAAATGCGGCCGTCGTCCGGAAGGAGCAAGCCGGCGATCAGGCTCAGGAGGGTGGTTTTGCCGGCGCCGTTGGGGCCGACGATCGCGACCGCGCCTCGCGGCGGCAGTCGCAAAGTCAACTCGGCAACAGCGGCGACGCCACCGAAGCGCTTGGTGAGATTTTCGCAAACGAGGGGCTGGCCTGTGGCCCCGTCCGGTCCCGGGAGCAACTCGGGAGGCTCGGGGGGGCCTCCCGCGTCGCCCGGCCCTTCCGGGAGGGCTCGCTGCCGGCCGGCCGGAAGGGCAAGGAGCCCTTCCGGCCGGAACAGCACCACGATCACAAGGAGGGCCCCGTAAATGGTCTGTTTCAGGTTCGCGGCCAGCGGGCCGGTGATGCCGACGAAGCGGAGGCCCTCGGGCAACAGCACGAGAAGGGCGGCGCCGGCGATCGGGCCGGCGCGCGTCCCCGCGCCCCCGATGATGATTGTCGCGAGGACAAGCACGGACTCCTGGACCGTGAAGCTGGACGGGTCGATGAAGCGCAGCAGGTGGGCGTACAGGCCCCCGGCAAGCCCGGCGAGGAAGCAGGAGACGGCCAGAACGGACGCCTTCATCCTGCGGACGTCCTTCCCCAGCACGGAAGCGAACGTCTCATCTTCGCGGAGGGCGTGCAACACGCGCCCGTAAGGGGCCGACGTCAGGCGCACCGTCACGAGCCAGGCACCGGCGGCGACGGCGCCCACGAGGAGGGCCAACTCCCCGGAAGACGCAAGCACGTGGCCGAACAAGGTTGGCCGCGGGACGTTGGGAAGGCCCAGCGGGCCCCGGGTCAGGGACACCCAATTTTCGGCGGCATCGCTGAACAGCATCTGTGCCCCGAACGTGGCCAGGACCAGTGCCTCGCCGCGGAGGCGCCAGGCGGCGAGGGAGACGACGAGCGATGCGAGCGCGGCGAGGCAAGCCCCGAGCAAGACGGCCGGCAAGAAGGGCACGCCAAGGCGAAGGCCGAGCAGGGCGGCCGCATAAGCCCCCAGCCCCAGGAAAGCGGCGTGGGCCAGGGAGAAGAGACCCGTGTGTCCCACCAGGAGGTCGAGCGACGCCCCCAGGATCGCGAAGATCCCCACCAGGCTTGCCAGGTAGAACAGGTAGTCCACGGCTCAGCGATCCTCCGCAAGGGCCCGCGTCCCCAGCGCGCCTCGGGGGCCGCAGAACAACAGCACCAGCAGGATCGCAGCCGTGGTCGTCCTCGACCAGGACCCGGGCAGCCACCCCATGGCCAGGGACTCCGCCAGGCCGACCAGGATTCCGCCCGCCGTCGCCCCGCGGGGCCAGGACGTGCCGCCGGCGATCGCCGCCACGATCCCCAGTAAGAGGACGTCGAAACCGAGCGACGGGCTGAGGGCCCGGTCCCAGGCGAGGAGGATGCCCGCTGCGGCCGCGAAGACCGCCGCCGCACTGGTCGCGGCAAGGCGGGCGCGGGCCACGTTCACCCCCACCACCACCGCGAGAGAGGGGGCGTCGGCCAAGGCGCGGAGTTGTAGACCGAGGCGGGTGCGGAGCAGGGCGGCGAGGGCGCCCACCAGGACGACGTGGGCCAGGACGATCGCACGCTGCGGCAGCGCGAGGTGAACGCCCAGCACGTGCCGGGGCGGTTCGGAGGCCCGTTCGGGGAGTTGGCCGAGTGTTTGGATCTCGTCTCCCGCAGCCATCGCAACGATGTTCTGGGCGACGATGGCAATCCCGAGGGACGCCAGCAGAAGGACGGCGGGAGGGGCCCGACGCTGCCGCAAGGAGTGGAAGACCAGCCCTTCGAGGGCGAGGTTGAGCGCGACGGCGGCCAGAACGGCGGCAGCGGCGGCTAAAGGCAGGGGCCAGCCCGCCCGCCCTGCCAGGGCCCAGGTCAGGTAAGCGGGCACTGTCATCAAGGCGGCGTGCGCAAAGTTGAAGAACCCGTCGAGCCGGTAGGCGATGGTCAGGGCCTGCGCGATCAACCCGTACAGCAGGCCGGCCACGATCCCGTTGGCGAGCAATTGTCCCCACATGCCACTTCCCCCTTCGAGGGAGGGCGTTCTCAGCGCCCGGGGTTGACCGGCTCGAGCCTGGCGTTCAGTAACTGGGGGCGCCCCTTGACGATCTTCTTCAACCCGACCTCCTTGACCGCGTTCCCGTTGGGGTCGATGGCGATCTTGCCCGTCACGCCAGGGTAATCTTTCACTTCGAACAGCTTGTCCCGAATCGTCGCGGCATCGCGGGCGCCGGCCGCGATGGTCGCCAGCACGAGGTTGGCCGCGTCGTAAGAGGTCGCGGCGAAGATGTCGGCGGGATGACCGAATCGCTCGGAGTACGCCGCCTCAAAGGCGGCGCCCTTGCTGCCCGGCGCGGTGTCGTAGATGGGGGCCGTGTAAAGGATGCCGTCCGCCCAGCGGCCAGCCACCTCGACCACCTTCGCGTCCTCGACGCCGATCCCGGAAAGGACCGGGAGCGAGATGCCCATCTCGGCTTTCTGCTTGAGCAGCAGCCCCATCTCGGCCTGCCCGACGACATAGAGGGCATCGAGTTTGCGGTCCTGGAACGACCCCAAGCGCGCGCGAAAATCAGTCGCGGTCAACCCGTAACTCTCGTTCAAAGGGACCACCCCGCCGAGCTCCTTGAAGCGCGCGACGAACGCTCGTTGATAGGACTCGCCCATGTCGTTCTGTACGTTCAGTACGCCGACGCGGCGATAGCCGAGCTGCCGGTAGGCGACTTCGGCCATGCGGCTCGCCAGAGCGTGCGCGGAAGGCCAGTTCCGGAACGTATACCCGTCCCGGGTGGAGAACGTGTCGGCGGCAATCGTGGGGGCGAACAGCACGACTTCGCGGTCCTTGGCCAGGGGCGCGCACGCCAGGGCCAACGAACTGGACTCCGGGCCCAGGACCACGGCGACGCCATCCGAAGTCACCAGCTTTTGCATCGCCGCGACGGCCGTGCGCGGCAATGACGCGGTGTCCTCCCTAACGACGCGGAGGCGTAGGGCCCCCGGGCCATCGCCCTGGCGCTGGAGAAACTGCTCGATGGCCAGGAGGGCCCCTTCCTCGGCTTTCTTGCCGTACGGTGCTGCGGGGCCCGTGCCGGAGAAGAGCAGCCCGACCGTCACGTCGGGCGGCCTTTGCTTCTGCTTCAGCCAGACCGCGAGGCCGATACCGCCGGCCGCGAGGAGGGCGAAGACTGCGAGGAGCAGAGCTCGGCGGGAGATTGCCTTCATTTCGCGTTCTCTCCGAAGAAAGGTCGATCCCTCGTGGCCTCAGCCGGGCGCGCCTCGTCGGGGAGCGTCAAGACGCGGCAATAACCCCCGCGCTCGTCCAGGAAATAGTGGGCCTTGATCAACTCGCAGAAGCACCCCAGCGTCCCGCCGTTGGCGAACAGCGCGACGGGCCGGCCGGCGCCCAGGATGCGGGGGCTGGAGAGCTCCCACCAGCGGTGCTCGAAGGTTTCGCTGTCCGCCGTTTTGGGGCTGCCCGTCCGGACCGGCAGGCCAAGGGGCCCGATCTCGTAAATCTTGCCCGTCCCGGGCAGCACGACGCGGCCGTGGCAGCGGCCCCCCGAGAAGACGGTGGCCTCGACCTGACCGTGGGGGGCCTCCTCGACCTCGTCGAGAAACGTGTCCACCAGAACGGTGGAATGGTACGGATGGCGGAACGACGCCAGGGGGGCGTTGGGGGCGAGCTCGACGGCCACCCGCTGCCACCGGTCGGCGTGGTTGCACGCCAGGGAATCGGCGCGGCACGTCGTGGCCAGCCAAAGATCCACGTAGTCGCGCAGGGTGACCAGGCGCTCCCCCGCGGGCAGTCGCTCGCGCGATTCCCCGAGTACCTCGCGATAGCTCAGGCCGTTGGCCCACGAGTGGTGGCGTGGGTCTTCCCCGGTTTCTACCAGCACCCTCACGGGCAATGTACTCGCGCGCCAGGGCATTGTGGTTCCTTTCCCGTCCGTGGGACGTTCCCGCCCGGCCCCGCCGGGCGACTTGCTCAGTCGGAATACAGCATCGCGGCCAGATAGACCGAGGTATAGGCGACAAACTCCATCAAGCTCGCCCAGCCCCAGTCCCGGACCTGGCACTCGGTTTTCGCAAGCCGGTCGCGCGGGGCGGCGCCCGAGCCCCCGTCCAGCACCGCCTGAATCATCTCCAGGGCGACGTCGGTGAACGTCTGCTGGAGGAAGTTCTCTGGAACCACCTTTTCTTTCACCGCTTTGAGCGCCCCGGCCGTCACCTCGCAACGCACCTTGATCTGACTCACCGCCTCGGACCACTTTGCCCGCTCGCTGGCACGCAGTTCGTCGTAGTACCGCGGAAGCATCGTCGGTGCCGGCAGCAGATAGCGGGCAAGTGCCTCGGCCTTGGCCAGATGCAGCCCGAGGTACTGGAGCAAGGCCTGCATCCGCGGCTGGCGGGACAGGAAGCGCCCGCCCGTCAGGACGGAACCGCTGAGGACGTAATTCAATTCCAGCGCGTCCGCCACCCGGTATCTCTCGAACAGCCCTTCTGGCCCCAGGCGCTCGAACTCCTCCGCGTTCGCGTGGATCGGGACGTTCAACGGGAAGTAGGAGAGCACCACGTCCGCCCCGGTGGCTTGCCGGAAATCTTCAACCATGTCCCGGCAAGTGAGCGCCCGAGCGCGATCGGGAGGGGTTTTCAACTTCTCGACTACGGGGGCCGCCCAGGAGCCGTAGTGGTAGCAGGCCGTTTCGTCCCGGAACTTGAGTTTGTCCCGGCCCGCCCGTCCGCGCCGCCGGTAAACGCTGCCGAAGATCGGACAGGGAGTGCTGATCTGGATGAACCCGATGGCATCGTTCTTGCGCTCGTCCTCGTCGGGCGGCGGCACGACGTCGCCGCGCGCGGCGAACAAGAGCGGTGGGCTCCAGAAGACTGCCTCGAGGGCTTCCATGACCCACGGCACCGTGCCGGAGGACCACACCTGGTCCTGTTCGGGCCTTTCGGCATGCCGGGCGGCGACCACGTCGGCCGCAAAGCCGAAGGGAAAAGGCGTCCCCCTCATCTGGTGAACCGAGGTGCTGACGTCGATGTAGATCTCGTGCCGGCCCTCGTCGAGGCGCGGGCCGATGGTGAACCGGCCGCCCTCCACGGCTCGCAAGCGGTAGAGTTGCTGCTGTCGGGCGCGGTCCTTGAAGAACCAGACCGGCCAGAGAACAGCGGCGGGCGTGGCCAGGACCTGAACGTAGCGATCTTCTTCGAGATAGAGCACGCGCTGGACGAACGATGCCCAGTCGCTCCCGTGCAGCGCCCCCCGCACCGGCAGCTTGACGCACCCGGGCCAAAAGTCGATCACCTCCGCCAGCGACGACCGACTCAGAAAGCGCTCCCAGCCCCCGTTGGCCTCGAGGAGGGCGGCGGCGTACTTGCCCCACTGCTCGACGTAGGCGTCGTACTCCGCATTCTGCCGGCCCCGCCGTTTGGGAGGCCCCGAGTCACTCGCCGCCTCGCGCGCCAGTTCGGCAAACTCGCGTGCCAGTTCGGCAAAACGCTGGGCGGCGTTGTTGGGGGCCGCCAGGCCGTAATACGGCCGGCACTGGTACACGCTGTTCAGCAAGCTTTCGTCCGCCCCGCGCTTCCCCGCGCCAGCGGGGCCCTTCGGCCGTCCTGGGCGGCCGGTCTTCTCTCTCGTCCCACGCTCTTTCTCGTTCTTCCCCTTTTTCGCCCCCGTGAAGTGGTCGTTCCATGCCTCCTCACCCACGCGCAGCGCGGCGACCTGCCGGAACAAGGCCACGCCGCCCAGCTGCTCGATCAAAGAGCCGAGGCCCTCCCTACGCTTTCCGAGGGCCCCCCCCTCTTGGTCGCTCGGCTGCCTGGCCCGGTGGAGTTGTTTCAACCACGCCAGCACCAAAACCCATCGAACGTGGTTCCACAACACCTCCACCGCCGAGAGGGGCCTGGGCGCGTCAGAGGCGACGGCAAGTCGTTTCATCGATGGTCTCGACATGGGCTCAACCGGCGTCCTTTCCACGGGCATCCTCCACTTGCAGCATTAGACCACAATGGCCACCCCCGTTCGAGGTGAGGTGGTCAAAGTAGCCAGTTGTCCCGCGGGTGGCTACTCATCTTTATAGCATAGCAACTATATAACTCTATTTTTTTTATTTCTTTACAGAATCTCTTGATCTGTGTGCCAGCGCTGGATAATATTACGATTGTAGGGATCGTGTGGGTGCTGCAATTTTCTTCTTCCGGGCGCGACACGTCGGATAGCGCCTTCTCTGGGTACTTGGAGACCAGTCATGCTCGTGCAACTGCGGAAGACGGTCGAGAACCTCCTCGCGGCGGACCTGATTGGCCACGACCGCACTATCGCGGCCAAGGTGAGCCCCGATGCCCATCTGCGGCCCGTCACGACGGAGTCGCTCGGGCGCGGTTACACGCTCGCGCTGTCGGCCTACAAGGCCGACGATGGAACGATCCGGGTGCGGCTGGTCGTGCGCGTCCCCCTCGGGGCGATGGTCCCCGTCGTCGCGGTCGAGATGGACCGCCCCGGCATCGTCTCGTTCAACCAGAGCGAGCGCTCGGCCCGGATCGACGTCGCGGTGCCCGACAACGGCGCGCTCGTCGCGTTCGCGTGCGTTCGCCTGAGCATTTTGCCCCCCGCGGTCGGTGCCGCCCCGCGCGTGGCGTGACGGCACGTCGCGCCACGCGAAGCCCTTCTCCAGGCGCCGCCGTGCCTCGAACAACGCGATCCCCTGGCAGGTGCGCGCCTCAGGTCTTGCTTCTGGAGTTTGCACGTGAACGCAGCGAAGTCTTCAACAGGCAAAAGCGCCTCCCAGGTGGCGAACGCCTCCCGCCGTTATGGGCCGGAGGAGCGCCGAACTTTTTGGGAGGCCCTCGAGCCCTCGGTCGCGGTCCTCGCCTACCGTTACGCTGCTCTGGGTCGGCGTGCGGGGATGACGATCGACGACCTCAAGCAGGAAGCGGCCCTGAAGTTCGAGATGACGATCGAGAAATTCGACCCCGCCAAGGGGGAACTGAAGGCCTTCTTCGCCCGCGTCCTGCTGTACCATTTCCTGCAGTTAGGGCGATGCCGTCTCTGGCAAGGCGGCGACCGGCTGGAGGAACGGCCGGAGAAAGCCGCGGAGAGCACCGCGGAGGACGCCCTCGACTTGCACGGGGCCCTGGACCGCATGCGGGCCGCTGGCGCCACCGAGGCCCGCAAGGTCGACGTCTTCTGGCAGCGTCAGCAAGGGAAATCCGTCGCCGAGCTCGCCCGCCAGGAGGGCGTGAGCGTTGGTTCCATCTACGGCTGGTGCTTCTCCGTCCACACGGAGCTCTACCGCCTTATCGTCTCGCGCCCGCAAGCCCGACGAGCCAGTTGATCGCGAGGAGCAGGAAAAAGGCGCCCAAGCCTTCCCGTTGTTGCTCGGGCGAGCGCAAGGTCGTAAGGTAACCCACGGAAGGCGGAAGAGGGGCCACAAGTTCCTCACCACTCCCCAACGGACGGCGCACGTCGTCCCTTGGGGAGGAATTGTTTTCGACGGTGGGGTTGGCACCTCTACCGGTCCCGGCCCGGCCCGTCAGCGAACCTCACTTCAAAGAGAACCCGGACGGGCAAGGCTGCCTGTCCCACGAGGGCCTTCGATGCGCCGCGCTCCCGCTCTGTTCTGCCTCCTTCTTGGCACAGGAGCGCTGACCCTGCTGCTCCCCCTCCCCTCCACCCTCCTCGCCCAGCCCGCCCCCAAGGTCACGCGCCTGACGCGCGACGGCGGCTTCAAGCAGCACCTCTGCTGGTCGCCCGACGGCAAGCGCTTCCTCCTCACGCGCATCCACAAGGGCAAGATGGGCCTGTGGACCATGAGCGCCGACGGCACCGACCTCAAGCCGTTTCTCGTCCCCGATCCGAACGCGCCGCACTTCGACGGCCACTGGTCGGCCGACGGGAAGCGCGTCGCCTTCGTGCTCGACGTTCTCCGAGGCACCGACGGCAACTTGCAGATCAACGTCGCCGGCGCGGACGGGCGCGATAGCAAGGTGGTCGTGCCCAAGGTCGGCTTCGAGGAGTCGCCGCGCTGGTCGCCCGACGGCAAGCACGTCGCCTGGGTCAGCACGCGGCACGGCAACCAGGAGATCTACACCATCACCGCCGAGGGCAAGGACGTGCGCCGGCTTACCAACGACGTCGCGGCCGACAACAACCCGAGCTGGGCGCCCGACGGCAAGAAGCTCGCCTTCGCCAGCGCCCGCGCCGGCAACTTCGAGATCTACACCATGAGCGCCGACGGCAGCAACGTGCGCCGGCTCACCCGGGGCCCCGCGCTCGACTACTGGCCCGTCTGGTCGCCCGACGGCAAGCGAATCGCGTTCACCTCCAACCGCGATGGCAATTACGAGATTTACCTGATGGGCGCCGACGGGACGGGCCAGCGCAACCTGACGCGCCATCCGGGGCAGGACAACTACGCGACGTGGTCGCCGGACGGCAAGCGGATTGCTTTCATCTCCAACCGCGACGGCGGGCACGACGTGTACGTGACCGCCGTCGAGTGAGGCACGCGAGCGAAAGGACGGTTGCGCATGAGAAGGTTCTGGGCCGGGTTGGTCGTGCTGGGGCTGGTGCCGCTGACAGGCTGCCCCAGCAAGACGACGAGCGCCAAGGTCAACGCGAACAAGGGAGGGCTGAAGCTCACCGCCTCGCCGGAGGAGGTCAAGCTGGTCCGCGATGCCCCGCACAAGGTGGAGATTACCGTCGCGCGACCGGACGGCTTCACCGAGGAGGTCAAGTTGGCGGTGAAGGTGTCGGCCCCCTCGGGGAAGAAGAAGGAGAGCGTGACGGCGACGATTAGCCCCGAGACGCTCAAGCCGGGCGGCGATGGCAAGGCCACGCTCACCGTGACCGCGGCCGAGAACGCCGGCGAAGGCGAGTACAAGGCCACGGTGGAGGCCATGCCGGGCTCGGGGGCCCCGGCACGGCTCGACGTGAAGTTGACCGTGCCAAAGCCATGATCGTTGAGCGACGCTTCGCAGAAGGGCTTGGTGCGCCTCCCGCGGACCGAGGAACTACAGAAAGATGCTCGCCAGTGCCTCGTCGAGGTACTCGGTCCCCGTGAGCGGCAGCGGGTGGGTCAGCTCCCACTCCGGGCGGAAGTCCGGCAGGAAGAGTTGCTCCTCCAGATCGGCGATGGCGGGGCCCGCGCCGATGGCCAGGCCCAGCTCGCGGTTGTGCCGCAGGCTCAGGGCGTCGAAGTTGCCCGTCCCCAGGTAGGCCCAGCAGCCGTCCACGGAGAGGGCCTTGACGTGGGTCAGGCCGGGATAGAGGTAGACGCGGAGGCCTGCCCGCAGCAGCCGATTGGCCGTCACTCGGTTGCTGCGGTCGATCAGCCCGCTCCCGCTCTCCAGCGTCAGCACCACGCGCACGTCGGCCCCGCGCTGGCGGGCGCGCGCCAACTTCGCCAGGAGCTGCGAATCGCTGAAGTACGGGTTCTGGACGTATACGTGGTGCCGGGCGCGATCCACGGCGGCATACAACACCTCGGCCAGTTGTCGTCGGCCCAGGAACGAACTGCCCTCACTTGCCGCCGGGCGGGTCCGCACCAATCGAGCCGAGGCGTTGGGCTCGGGAGGCGCCGGGGGCTCGGGGAACGGAGAGCCAGCCGCGCCACCCTGGCCCCGCCAGAACTCCTCGAAAGCGCTGGCCATCACGCCCGCCAGTGGCCCCGCCACGGTAAACGATAGATCGTGGTCTTTGAAGAACGCCGGGCCGGTAAAGTTGCGCCCGCCGGTCCACGCCAACCGTCCGTCGGCCACCACCAACTTGCGGTGGTCGAAGCGGGCCGCGGCGTTGCGCGTGCGCACCACCTCGACGTACGGCTGCCGCGCCAGCCAGCAAACCACGCGGTTGACCTCGGCAACCGACGCCTCCTTGGGGAGCCCGTCGATGAGGTTGCCTCCCCCGTCCACCAGCACGCGGACGCGGAGCCCCGGGCCGGCGCGCGCCGCCAGGTGGGCGGCGACCTCCTCGCCCAGAGCATCGCTGTCCCAGAGGTACATGAGCACGTCGAGGCGGCAGCTGGCATCGGCGATGGCGCGGTGGAGGGCGGCCAGCGCGTCGGTCCCGTCCACGAAGAGGCGCACGTCGGCTGGCTGTAGTTCGTTCCCCGCCACGCGCTGCAATTCCTCTTCCAGAGCGCCTGCGTCCAGCGCGGGCCGGTCGGGATCGAGGGGGGGCGGCTTGGGGGAGAGGTGCATCAGGAGGCGCTTGCTACAGGCCCCCACCCCGCCTGCCCGCAGGGCCGCTACCTGATCGGCGAGGACGTTGTAACTGGTCCGGCCCGGGTGGTGGGCCACCGCGACAGCGGTATCCTTCACGATCTGGCGGGCGAGCACGGCCTTCCGGGGCAAGGCCGGCCGACCATCGCAGCCCGCCAGGCGCGCGGGCGGGGCCTGGCAGCCAGCCGCCGCGAGGAAGACGAGCAAGGAGTAGGGCAACGGTTGCGAAGGGCTCATAAGCCTGTCATCGACCGCGGAGGGCGAGCGGCTTCTCGCCATTGGCTGACGGGCGGCCCAGGCGATCTGGGACAGGGAGGCGCCTAGCGGCTGCGGAGGTTGCGCCGTCTGGGCGAGCGCGACTCATTTCCCTTTTTCGACGCGCAGCAACACCGACTTCGCCGCGTGCTCCGTCCCGCGCCCCTCGCGGCGCGCGAAGACGACGAACGGCCGCGTCGTGGCTTCCATCCACGGCTCCGCGTACACGACGAACGTCCGCGTCGTCTCCGCCTCGGTGATCAGGATGCCGTTCAGCCCCACGTCCAGCACGCGCAGCCCGTGCGGCAGGCCGAGCACCTCGAGCGGGACGCGCCCTTTGAAGTTGTTGCGCCGTTCGATCTTGACGGCGACGCGCACCTCCCCGCCCGGCTTCACCGTCACCTCCGACTGTTCCGTCGTCACCACGACGTCGCCCGGCTCGATGACCCCTGGCGCGCCACCCGACGCCTCGCGCACCACGGCCTTTCCGCCAATCGTCGCCTTGCCTTCGAGCTTCAGCGGCGCGCCTTTCGGAAGCGCTTTCGCCAGCGGGGAGGCGTAGAGCGCGAAGCTGGTGCTGCTCTCCCCCGCGGGGATGGTCGTCTCCGGCGCCTCGAAGCCAGGCGGGAGGTTGTGCAATTTCAGATGAATGGGGCCCTCGAACTCATCGACCCGCTTCGCCGTCGCGCGGATAGGCACCGCGCTGCCCTTGCTGACGACGGGCGCCGGGGGGCCGAAGGCGATCGTGAAGTCGGGGCGCGGCGGGCGCACCGTGAGGCGGTAGGCGTGGGCCCGGCTGCCCTCGCCACGGCTGTCGCCCACGCGGACCTGATACTCGCCGTCGGTGGGGGGGTCGAAGACGAGGCGCGAGTCCTTGCCGAAGCCGGGCCCTCCGTCGTCGTTGCGCCAGAACAGCGTCACCACCGGCAGGCCGTTGGGCGGGAACGTTGTGCCGGGGGGATGGATCGCCACCTTGTACATCGCCTGGCCCTGGCTCTGGAACGTCGGAGTCGTGCCCAGGAAGCCGAGCCGCTGCCCTGCCTCGCTGAAGAACTGGCAGTCGTCGTCGGGGCCCCGCGGCAACTCCTTGATGCGCAGGAGCTCGCTACCCACCAACAGGTAGTCGTTGACGGCCAGTTCGCTCCACGCCTCCAGCCGGATGCCGGCCCCGCGCGAGTCGTGGTCCCGGAAGGCCACGTAGGTCTTGGCCAGGCAGCGGAGCGTGGCACGCGGCAGCGGCCGGCCCTTGGCGTCGAGTATCTCGATGGCGGAGTCGAGCGGCGAGCCGAGCCGGCGGGCATTGACCTCGAGAAGAAGGCGCTCTCCCTTGCGGGCGGTGAACTTCCACTTCTGCGTCGATCCTGCCTCCTCGATGGTGCCGTTGGCGGTCCCCGGCACGACCAGCGCCCCGCCCTTCCCCGCCACCTCGGGGTGCTCGCCCACGACGACCGACGGCAAGCCCAGCGGCGCCCCGCCAGGCGTCGCGAACGGCACCGCCACCAGCGAGCCCAGCGCCGCCGTCGCCGGCACTTTCAGGCGCACCGTGCGCGTCTTGCCCAGGTGGACGCCGTCGAGGCGCAACTCGGTCTCGGTGCCGCGCCTGGCACCGAGGGGAAAGACGGAGGTCACGACCGGCACGTCGCCGACGTCGAGCCGATAGCCCATGCCGGCCCCGCCGCGGTATTCGGCGTCGCGAACGCCGAGGGAATACGTGCCGACTTTCGATGCGGTATGTCCGAGATGACCGCGCTCGCTCTCGGCGACCACAGTGCCGTCGGGGCCCACCAGCGCCAGCACGGGGGCCCAGGCGCCCTTGCCGGTGCGCGTCACCTCCGCCCCGATCTCCTGCCCGACTTTCGCCTCGAAGCGGTAGTAGTCCACGTCGCCGGCCTTGTCGATGCCGCCAGCCACGGTCACCGGCAGCACCACCGGCTGGCCGGTGCGCGGCGAGTCGTTTGGCTCGACCTCGGCGACGCTGTCGAAGCGCTGGGCCCGAAAGCTCTTGCCGGCCGAGGCCCCGCCGCCTGTCCGCACCGACAGCATCACCTCTCCCACGGGCGCAGAGGGAGAGACGGTCAGCTTCACGTTGAGCGCGTCGGCCGTCCCGCCCGGGAGGGCGACGGCCTTCCAGCCGGCGGGGACGATCAACTCCGCACCGAGGAGGTGCTTGCCGTCGAGGCGGACGGTGACGGACCGGCCGCGCGCCCCCGCGGCGGGCGCGAGGCGCTCCAACACGGGCGGCTTGGGCCGGATCGGCAGGGGCTGGCCTTGCAGCTTGCCGGTCGCCTCGTCGAGCAGCATCACGGCGCCATCGAAACGGCCGACGGCGAGTTGCTTCCGGTCGGGGCGCAGCGCCAGGGCCAGCGGCACCTCGGGCTGTTTGGCGTAGACGTGCCGCTCCACCATGCGTGCGCTGTCCCACGCCTTGATGCCACCGTCCTCGCTTGCCGAATAGAGAACCTTGCCATCGGGAGAGTAGACGAGCCGCGTAACGGGGGCCTCGTGGGCGAAGACGGAGTGGACGACGCGGCCCCCGCGGACGTCGACTTCCCAGATGCGAATGCTCCGGTCCACCCCGGCGGCGGCGAGGTGCCGGCCGTCGGGCGACCACGCCACCGCGTAAACCCAGTCGGTCGATTCGCCCAGCGTGTAGAGGCGATTGCCCGTCAACACGTCCCACACCTTGACGGCACGGTCGGCCGCGCCGGAAGCGAGCAACTTGCCGTCGGGGCTGAAGGCCAGGCCGTAGACGCTGTCGCTGTGATCGCGCAACACGCGCGCCTCGCGCTTCGCCTCGACGTCCCACAGCTTGATGAGTCGATCGTAGCCACAACTCGCGAGCAGTTTTCCGTCGGGACTGAACGCGAGCTCGTGGACGACGTCGTCGTGCCGGGTGACGAGTTGGGGCAGGCCGGCCAGGGAGGGCCCGTAGAGTCGGACCTCGTGGGCCACGCCCGCGGTGCTGCTCGCGACGGCCAGGCGCTGACCGTCCTTGCTGAACGCCAGCGCCGTCACCCGGTCGCGCTGGCCGGGGATCGTCTTCTGAAGATCGCCCCCCACGTCGAGAACGAAGACTTCGCCCCGCCCCGCCGCGAGAAGCAGTTTGCCGGTGCGGTCGTAGGCGAGGGCCCCGACGGGCGTCCCGACCTTCTTTTTCGGCGCCAGTTCCGGGAGCACGACGCGCACCGGCACGCCGTCGTCGCTCGCCCCGGCGGCCACCCAGGCTCGGAGAAGAGCAATCTCTTTGGGGGCAGGCTGCTTCGCCTTGCGCGGCGGCATGGCCGGCTTGAGCTTGCCCTCGACCATGCGCACGAGCCGGCTGGTCTCGGGCTTTCCGGGGACGAGCGCGGCGCCGTGCCGGCCGCCCTCGATGAGCGATTTGTAGCTCTCCAGGTTGAGCTCGCCCTGCGGGTCCTTGGCGTTGTGGCACTCGACGCAGTAGCGCGCGAAGAGCGGCTGGACCTGCCGGGAGTAGCTCGGCGCCTGGGCGAGGGCGACGAGCGGGCCCAGCAGCACGATCAGCGGAGAAGCGAGAAACAACTTCATCGGTCCCAGCCCTCGAATGCCCTGCCTTGCTTGCCGTTTCGCGAGACGACAGACGTCGCTCACCACCACCCCGATGCCAGCACCGCCCCCGCCGACGCCAGCACCACGGCGAAGGCGATCATGGTGCTGCACCCTCCCGCACACCCCCCCAGCCCCTCGAGCACTCCGCCGAGCGCCTCGCCGCCGCCGCTCAGCGCCTCGGCCGCGCCCGCGAGCATTTCACCGCCCGCCCCCACCGCCTCCGCCCCCGCCTCGACGCCCACCTGCGCCAGGTCGCCGGCCCCACTCAGATCGGTATTGGGGATGCCATTCCCCGTCGCGTTGCTCGCCGCTTGCCGCGCCTGCTCCGCCGCCGATTCACGCGCATGCTCGTCCATCATGCTCTGGCCCGGCTCGAGCCCCATCCCCTCGCTCATTGGACACCTCTTGGTTGCGTTGCCTCAGCCGCACGCGCGGCCCTCACGGGTTGGTGGCGAGCTGGCGAACCTCGTCGGCCGTCAGCGCGCGGTTGAAGATACAGAGCTCATCGACGGCGCCGGCGAAATACGTGGGAACGCCGCTCACCGAGAGATAGCCGAGTTGCACGGTGTCGAGATAAGGCGGGTGGCTGTTCTCCTCGCTCAACAGCGCGTCGGTGCGCGCCTCGCGGCCCGAACGACGGTCGTCGCGGTCGTGCGCGGGCCGGCTCGCGCGCGACCGGGGGAGGCGCGCCAGCGAGGCGTTGGCCGCCGCCCAGGCCACCTCGCGGGCCCGGCAGCCCGAGCAGACGCCCCCGGCAAACTTCTTCCCACGGGCGGGCCCCGCCCCACACTCCGAGCACGTGTCCCACTCTCGCATGGCCCACCTCACCTAGCGGTTGAAGACGAACTCCGTCGAGCTCAACACCGCCCAGCACAGGTCTTCCAGCGCCTCGCGCGGCGAGCTCCCCTCCGCCCTCGCCTCCGCCAGGAGCGCCTTGAACTTGCGAACCTCCTCGGCCGTCGGCGCCCGGCTCAGCGCCCGCAGGTAGATGCGCCGCACCGCCTCCTCGTCGGCGATCTTCTCCGTCAGCCACTTCGACACTCGGGAGCGCTTGTCGCGCAGCTTGTCGTTGAGCGTGCGGCCGTTGTTGACGTGCAGCGCCTGGCCGACACTCGACGCCGGGTCGCGCTCGCACGAGCAGGTCTGCGAGCGCTCCGGCCGGCCGAACGCATCGAGGAAGCGCGACGCCACCAGCGAATCGGGCAACTGGAGCGCCCGCGTCCCCAGCGGGTAGCCGCCGTAGGCCGACGCCGAGTCGCGGGCGCTGCTGTTGACCTGCGTGAACGCCGTCGGCACTCCCGTCACCTGCGCATAACTGTCCAGCAGCACCTCCGCCGAGAGCCGGCGCACCAGGTAGCGCGAATAGAAGCGATCGTCGCTGGCGTTGCCCGCCACCGGCTTGGACGAGCGCTGATAGGCTGCCGAATTCATGATGGTGCGCACCAGTTGCTTGACGTTGTACTTGGTGCGGACGAAGTCCCTGGCGAGGGCGTCGAGCAGTTCGGGGTTGCTCGCCGGGTTCGTCTCGCGGAGATCGTCCTCTGCCTCCACAAGGCCCCGTCCGAGGAAGTTGCGCCACACCCGATTGACGAGGCTCCGCGCGAAATAGGGGTTCTCCGGCGCCGTCAGCCAATCGACAAAATAGGCGCGCCGGTCGGTCGCGCTGTCCAGGGCCAGCGCCTTGCCATCGAGGGGCGTGGGAGGCATGGCGGTCCCCCTGCGCGGGTGGAACACGTCGCCTTCGGGCTGCGACTGCACGAGCACCTCGCCCCCGCGCTCGCCGTTCTTGAGGCCGACGCGCGAGAAGAGGTTGGCCATGCCCCAGTACTGATCCTGCGTCCACTTTTCGAGCGGATGGTTGTGGCACCGGCAACAGGTGATCGACAGCCCCATGAAGGTCACCGACGTGGCCTCGGTGAGGTCGGTCACGTCCTTGTGGAGGACGAAGTAGTTGGCCGCGCCGTTCTTCAGGGTGCTCCCCCGCGCCGTCAGGACGTCGCGCGCGAAGCGGTCCCAAGGCTTGTTGTCGGCGACGCCTTGCCGAACGTGCTGGTAGAACGCCCAGACGGCGGGCTGCGGCAGGCGCTTGGTGGTGATGAGAAGCAAGTCGGACCACTTGTAGGCCCAGTAATCGACGTACTCGGAGCGCTCAAGCAGGGCGTCGATGAGCTTGGCGCGCTTGTCGAGCGCCTTGTCGGCGAGGAAGCGGCGCACCTCCTCCGGGTTGGGCAGGATGCCCGCGGCGTCGAGGTAGGCCCGGCGGACGAACTCGCTGTCGGTGCAGGTCGGCGAGGGCGGCAGGTTGAGGACGGCCAGCTTGCGCAGGACGTGGTCGTCGATGAAGTTGTTGCGGGGAGAGGCGCGGAAGACGGCCGGATCGACGCGGTTGGGCAGCGGCACCGTGATGAGGTTGGCGGCGACGCGGTTTCCGTACAACACGCTGACGGCCGCCTCGCCGTGGCCGAGCACCGTCACCTTGCCGGCCTCGTTGATGCCGGCGATCAGGTCCTCGGTGCTCTGGAACTTGGCCCAGCGCGTCACGTCCTCGACGCGCCCATCGGAGTAGTAGGCGCGAACGACGATCTGCAAGGTGTCTTTCAGGCGCAGGACGGCACGGGCGGGCAGGACCTCGAGCTTCTGGATGCGGGCGTCGTCGGCGCGCGGGCCGGGGGCGCCGGCCGCGACCCACTCCGACAGGACGCGATATTCGGGAGTGCCGACCTCCAGTTTTTGGCCGCCGCCGTGGACGAGCGCCATGGTCGGCTTGAGCAAGAACAGGCTGCGGGCCGGGGCCTCGCAGTCGATGCGCCGGCCGAGCGCCTGGCGGGTCAGCACGAAGTGATCGCCCGACGGGTCGTAGCCGCGCAGCGACAGTTTCAGGCCGTCCTTGCCCGCGAGAGCGCCGTGGCAGGCGCCCGAGTTGCAGCCGGCCCGCGTCAAGACCGGGATCACGTGGTTGCGGAAGCTCCACGCGAACGGCTCTTTAGTCTTCCGCACCGTCACCTTCACCGAGGCCTTGTCGGCGCCCTCCGTCGCCGTGATGATGGCGTCGCCATCCGCGACGGCGCGCACGGTGCCGTCCTTCGCCACGGCAGCAATGGCCGGGTCGGAGGACGCGAAGCGCGCGGCGGCGGTGCGGTCGCCGACGATCTGTCCGCCCTCTTTCGCCACGATGAGGATTCGCTGCGCGGCGTTCGGGCCGGTCAGCACGACGGCGGGCGGGAGCGCCTCGAGGGCGCCGAGGGCCCGGGTTGGGAGGAGAAGGATCAGGACGAGGAGGAGGGAGCGGCGCGGCATGGTGCGTTCTCGCAAGATGGCTGTGTGGAGGAAGCCGGGCCTTGTAGGGTGGGCCGAGTCTTCGAGGCC
>JBBSEZ010000126.1:0-22581 GCA_038239195.1 Gemmatales bacterium | reverse complement strand
GGGCGTCGTGCGCATCTCGGCGGGCAACTACGGCGGCAAGCTCGGGCCGTTTCACCTACACCTGCACAAGCTGCTCGGGCCCATTTAGCCGCCCCGCTAGCGGGGCGCGGTGGCGTCGCGCCCCGCTAGCGGGGCGGCTAAATGGGCGGGGGCCCCGTATGATCCGCCTGCGCTACCACGGCACGACGACCATCCCCGTCGAGGCGGAGTGCATCGCCCCCGACCAGTTCGCCGGCAAGAGCGCCGCCGAGGTCGCCGCCCTGCCCGTCCAGCACGGCAACGCGCTGGCCCAGCTTGGCGAGTTCTTCTCGGTCGAGGGCGAGGGGGATGACGAGATCGAGATCGAGGGGGATTGCGGGCGCGTCAAGTCGATCGGCGCCGGCATGACGCGCGGGTTTGTCGCGGTCCATGGGAACGTCGGGATGCACCTCGGCGCCGGAATGCGCGGCGGGACCATTCGCGTCCACGGCAACGCGGGCGATTGGGTCGGCGCCGAGATGCGCGGCGGGCACGTCCACGTCCACGGCGATGCGGGGGGCCTTGTCGGCGCGGCCTACCGAGGCGGGCGGGCGGGGATGCGCGGGGGCGCCATCCTGATCGACGGCAAGGCGGGCAACGAGGTCGGCGCCGTCATGCGCCGCGGCCTGATCGCCGTCGGCGGCGCCAGCGGCGACTTTCCGGGTGCGTCGCTGATCGCGGGGACCATCCTGCTGTTCGGTCCGCCTGGCAGCCGGCCCGGCGCGGGGATGAAGCGGGGCACCATTGCCTACCTCGGCGTGAGCCCCGAATTGCTCGACACGTTCCGCTACGCCTGCACCTACCGCCCGGTCTTCCTGGCCCTCTACCTCCGCCGACTCCAGGCGTGGGGCTTCCACGTCGCAGAGCGCTTCCTATCGGGGAACTGGCGCCGGTATTGTGGAGACCGCGTGGCGCTGGGCAAGGGCGAAGTACTGGTATGGGAGGGATAGGGCGACCACCTCTCAACCCCCTTTTTCCCGGGCTCGCTGGCTTCGCATGGCACAAGGCCTGTCCACTTGAGGAAATCCGCTCTCGTGGAAAAAACTCTAGTTCTTGTCCCTCTACACAACCGATAAATCCTTTGCAGCCGCCCCCGGCGGTCTGCTCCCGGGTTGCGCAGCCACGATCGGCTCGGACAGGAGAAGCCATGTTTTCCCAAACGGCGCGGTGGTCAGCGGTGCTGGGATTGCTCCTGGTCTCCGGGTGCTGCTTCCCGGTGAACGAAAAGATCGACCTGACCGTCTGCGACCTCGCAGCCCGCCCGCGCGACCTTCAGCCGGCCGATCAAGGCCCCTTGCCCACGGCGCAGATGCCTGCGTTGGCCGACGGGCTGACGCCCGCTGCGTACCAGCCCAAAGGGGGGACCGCGCCGGAACTCAAGGGCAAAGGACACCTGCTGACCATCCCGCCCGAACTGATGCCGGGCGGGCCCGTGCCGGAACTCAAGCTGCCCAGGGCTACCGCCGAGAACGAGGCCGTGCGCCGAAAGGCCATCGAGAACCTCTACCCGACGCTGCCTCCTCTGGCCGAGGAGCCCCCCCCGCAACTGGGGCCAGCGGGCCTGCCGTTGACGCTGTCCGACCTCCAACGGCTTGCCCTGGCCAATAGTCCGCTCATCAAGCAGGCGGCGGCCAACATCGAGGCCGCGCGCGGGGCCGCCATCCAGGCCGGCCTGCCGCCCAACCCGGTGATCGCCTTTGAAAACGACACCATCGGGACGACGGGCGGCGGCGGCTACCAGGGCGGGTACATCGAGCAGAAGATCATCACCTGGGGCAAGCTCCAGCTCTCCCGCGCCGTCTCCGCGATGGACCTCCGCAACGCCGAGCTGGCGCTGCGCAAGGCCGAGACCGACCTCTCCAAGAACGTGCGCGGCGGTTACTTTGCCGTGCTGGTCGCCCACGAGGGGGTGCGCGTCAACCGGGCGCTCGTCCGCTTCACCGACGAAGTCTATCGCCTTCAGGTCGTCGGCCAGTTGCGCCCCGGGCAGGCGGCGCCCTACGAGCCCGCGTACTTGCGGTCTCTTGCCTACCAGGCGCGCGCCAACCTCATCCAATCGCGCAACCGCTACGCGAGCGCCTGGAAGCAACTCGCGGCCAACCTCGGGCTGCCCGGCCTGCCGCTCACCCAGCTCGCCGGCCGCATCGACATGCCGATCCCCGCGTACGACCACAAGGACGTGCTGGCCCGCGTGCTGGCCAACCACACCGACATGCGCACGGCGCTGAACACCTACCATCAGGCCATCCTGTCCGTGAAGCTGGCCAAGGCGCAGCCGCTGCCCGACCCGACGGTCCACGTGCTGGTGCAGCAGGACCGCACCGGCCCGCCGTTCGAGATCTCGCCCAGCGTGACGGTGTCCTTTCCCATTCCTGTCTGGGACCGCAATCAGGGCGGCATCATGCAGGCCCAGGGCAAGTTGGCGAACGCGAACGAGGAACCGCACCGCGTCCGCTCCGCGCTGACCGCGGCCCTGGCCGACGCCTTCGAGCGCTACGAGAACGGCCGCATGCTGCTTGCCATCTACCGCGATCGGCTCTTACCGGATCAGGTGCGCGTCTATCGCGGCGTTTACGATCGTTACCAACGGGGGGAGCTTGGGGGCGTCAACGTCGGCGACGTCGTGGTGGCGCAGCAGAACCTGGCCGGCTCGATCGGGAGCTACCTCACGACGCTCGGGCAGATGTGGCAGGCGGTGGTGGACGTGACCGACCTGCTCCAGACGGACGACATGTTCCAGTTCAACGGCCAGTCGGTGCCTACGGTTTGCGTGCCGGGCGTGCCGGACCTCGAGAACCTGCCCGGCTTGCCGTGCTGTCACCCCTGCTCCCCGACCCCGGGCGCTCACCAGCACGTCCAAGAGGGCACCTGGCCCACGGCCGACCCCGAACGCTCGGCGACGCCCCCGGTGCCACCGGCGCCGGCGCCCCTCCCGATGCTGTCGACGCCGATGGCCCTGCCGCCCGAGACGAAGCGGTGACGCCGGGAGAACAGCAGGGCGAAACGCCAGGCAAGACGGTTCTTGCCTGGCGTTTCGACCTGTGCCCTCGCCTCACTTCAGCCAGCGGTCGAGCCACGCATACGCCACCTTGCGCACCTCCGGCGGAAACTCGTGCGCGCAATCTGGATAATTTGCCGCCAGCTTGTCCTTCGCGCCGAGGAGCTCGTACACCGGCCGCGCCGCCGCGATGCAGTCGCGCACCCCCGACACCTCGAAGTTGTGATCGCGCACGGGGGAGCTGGCCAGGAAGGCGCGCGGCGCGATGGCGGCCACCACCTCGGGGAAGTCGAACGGCACCTTGTCCGATCGGGAGCCGTAGGCGCTGGCGATTCGCGGCATGTAGCGGGCGCTGGTCCAGCCTTTGAGGTTGCCCTTGTAGTACTTCGGGAAGCTGGTGAAGCCGCAGTTGGAGACGACCGCCTTGATGCGCGTGTCGAACGCCGCGGTGAACATCGCGTTGTGCCCGCCGAGCGAATGGCCGATGCAGCCGATTCGGTTGGCATCGACCTCCGGCAGCGATGCGAGCAGGTCGATGGCGCGCACGTTGTTCCAGATGGCCTTCATGCTGCCGCTCTTGTACGCGCTCTTGCCGAAGTCGTAGGCGTACTCCCCGAAGCTCGGGTAGTCCGGCGCCAGCGCCACGTAGCCGCGCTCGACGAGGTGCAGGGCGTAGCGCATCTCCTCGCGCTTGCCAAGGCCGACCGGCTCGTCCTTGCCAATGGCGACGGTCTGATGCAGGCACAGCACGGCGGGGGCCTTGCCCTTCAGGCCGACGGGGACCAGCAGGTAGGCCGGCACCCGATCGCCCTTCTCCGCGACGTAGGTCAGCTTCCGCCGTACGTAACGAGGCGTTTTCACCTCCGCAATCACCTTCACGTCGAGCGGCACCTTGGCCTCGGGCCCGGGGAGAGGCCCCATGACCTCCTGCATCCCGGCAAGGACGTGCCCGCGGCGCACGGCCCAGTCGGCGGCGTTGCGCACCGGCCGTTCCTTGCCGGTTTCGTCGCGCAGGACGAGCAACTTGCCCTTGTCGGGGTAGAACGGCGCCGAGAAGACCGCCGAGGCACAGAGGACGGCGAGGGCGCAGAGGGCCCGGGTTGGTCGGATCATTCCTTCTCTCCGATGCAGTAGAGGTGGGCCTGCGAGCGGAGGTAGAGCCGGCCGTTGGCGACGGCGGGGGAAGCGCCGAAGTCGAGCGTTTTTCCCCGCCCGAGGCGGTTGCGCCCGACGATCTCGAACTTGGCGCCGGGCTCGACCACCACGGTCGTCCCGTCGTCGAGCAGGAAGAGCAGCTTGCCGCGCACCGCGATGGGCGAGGCGAGCGACTTGCTCGTGCGGTTGGTGAGCGGCTTGGTGTAGAGCTCCTTGCCCGACTTGACGTCGAAGCAGGTAAGCCTGGAGTCGCGATCGACGACGTAGGCCTTGCCCTCCCAAAGGATGGGCGACGACACGTCGCGGTGCGGGTTGCGCTGCCCGCGGTGGACGACGTGCGTTCCCGTCACGTCCCCGCTGCCGGGCATCTTCACGATCTGCCACGGGCCGGGCCGGCCGGAAAGCACGAACAGGCGCTCGCCGTCATCGACGGGCATCGGCTCGCCGAAGCGCATCATGTCCTTGCCGGCGGTGCGGCGGCAGTGCCAGCGCTCCTTGCCGGTGCGCGGGTCGTAGCCCCACAGGCCGAGCGGGCCGTTGAGCACCAGATCGACGCGGCCCCCCGCGACCGTCACGAGGCGCGGCGTGCTGAAGCCGCGACCCTGGTTGCGCGGGGTGGCCCAGCGCACCTTGCCGGTCTTCTTATCCAGGGCGACCAGCGCCTGCGGGGCCGATTTGGGGCCGCGGTCGTTGTCGCAATTCTGAATCACCAGGTCTTCGAAGAGGAAAGGCGACGCGGCCGTGTTCCAGCCGCCCATGTTGGCAAAGGAGCCGAACTCGTGCTTCCAGGCCTGTTTGCCCTCGAAATCGTAGCAGAACAGCCCTGCCGTTCCGAAAAAAGCGTAAACGTGAGCGCCATCGGTCACACACGACGCCGAGGCGTAGCCGTTCCAGGCGTGGGTGGCCTCGAAGGCCACGTCCTTCGCCGCCGTCTCCTTCCACAGGAGCTTGCCGTCCCCGGCACGCACGCAGACGACGTAGCGCTCGGAGCCGCGCTCGTTGGCGGCGGTCAGGAAGATGCGGTCGCCCCAGACGATCGGCGTGGACTGCCCGCCGGCGGGCAGGGGCGTTTTCCAGACGACGTTCTCCGTCTCGCTCCACTTGAGGGGCACGGCCTTGTCGTCGCTGTGGCCCTGCCCACCGGGCCCGCGCCATTGCGCCCACTGGGCCGGCCCTGCCTTGGGCCCCGGCGCGGAAACGGCGGCGCGCTCGTTCCCCGCGGGGAAGAAGGCGACCAGTAGCAGCACGGTCAGGCAAGCGGGCGCGAGGCAACGACGAAACATGAGACGTCTCCGGTGGGACCAAAGAGGACGGCGCGACCGGGCAGGGCGTGGCGAGCGCACGTACCGGCCACAGCGCGGTATGTTACCAGCCCGGCGAGCGCGATACCATAAGTTGATGCGATTTGCTTTCTCCGCCCGCCATCAGAGACTGCCATGCTCGTCGTCATGCACAGCCACGCCACCGGCCAGCAGATCGAGCAAGTGCTCGACGCCATCCGCCGCATGAACCTCACGCCGCACGCCCTGCCCGGGGCGACGCGCACGGCCATCGGCATCACCGGGAACATGAGCGCGGTCGATCCGCGCTCGCTCGAGGTGTTGCCGGGCGTGCTGGAGCTGCTGCGCGTCACCAAGCCCTACAAGCTCGCCAGCCGCGAGATGCACGAGGCCGACACCCACGTCAAGGTGCCGCAAACGATCATCGGCCCCGGGACGTTCACCATCATCGCGGGCCCGTGTTCGGTGGAGAACGAGGCGATGATCCTGCGCACCGCGGAGTTCCTGCGCGGCGAAGGCATCAACCTGATGCGCGCCGGCGCCTACAAGCCGCGCAGCAGCCCCTACGCATTCCAGGGCATGGGCCAGGAGGGGCTCGACATCCTCGTCAAGGCGCGCGAGAAGACGGGCATCGGGGTCGTGACCGAGCTGATGGACACCGACAACGCCGACGCCGTGGAGGAGGCGGCCGACGTCATCCAGATCGGCACGCGCAACATGCAGAACTTCAGCCTGCTGCGCCGCGTCTCGCGGGCCCGCAAGCCGGTGCTCCTGAAGCGCGGCATGAGCGCCACGCTGGAGGAGTGGCTGATGGCGGCGGAGTACGTCATGGCGGGGAACAACTACAACGTAGTGCTGTGCGAGCGCGGCGTGCGCACCTTCTCCGATCACAGCCGCAACACGCTCGACCTGTCGGTGATCCCGCCCGTGAAGCAACTCTCGCACCTGCCGATCCTCGTTGACCCGAGCCACGGGACGGGGAAGCGCGATTACGTGCCCGCCATGGCGCTGGCGGCGCTGGCGGCGGGGGCCGACGGGCTGTTGATCGAGGTGCATCCAGAGCCGAGCAAGGCGCTGTCGGACGGGGCGCAGTCGCTGGACTTCGCGGGCTTCACGAAGCTGATGGCATCGCTGCGGAACCTGGCGGGACCGCTGGGGCGGACGATCAATTGAGCGAACGCGGCCGGGAGTGTAGGATCCTACGTGCCCTATCAACTTGGAGGCCCTCATGAGCAACGCCGTGCCGGTCGCTCCATCTCTGCCTGCCTCGTGGGAAGTCGTCCCAAAGCTGTTCACTGCTGCCGACCTGGCTATGATGCCGACCGAGTTGCCCTCGGGGACTGTCGATTACGAGTTGCACCACGGGAGGTTGATTACCATGCCGCCCCCCGGCGACGTTCACGGCGCGCTAGAGTCCAATTTCTCCGCGGCGTTCAAGGTTCAGGGCGAGTGGCGCGGGCTGGGGAAGGCGCGCGGGGAGGTGGGCATCATCCTCGCGACCGGGCCCGATCACGTGCTGGGCGCCGACGCGGCGTTCATCGCCAATGCCTCATTGCCCCTCCGTCGTTCTCCGGAGGGCTACCTTCTCACCATCCCCGAGCTCATCGTCGAAGTTCGCAGCAAGAACGACACGCTCGCCGCCCTCAACCGCAAGGCCGACGATTACCTTGCCGCAGGCGCACGACTTGTCTGGATCGTCGATCCGATCAACCGCAACGTGATCGAGCGCCGCAGAGACGTCGAGCCGCGCACCTACGCCGAGGACGACACCCTCACCGTCGAGGACGTCATCCCCGGCTTCGCGCTGACCGTCCGCGCCGCGCTCCAGGAATGAGCACGGCCCCGCCTCACTCCGGCAACTGTAGACAGATCAACTCCTTCTCGTCGCGCAAGTAGACGCGCCCGTTCGACAGCGCCGGGTGCGCCCAGATTTGCTCCTTCTTGACGACACTGCTCCGCGCCAGTTCGCGATACGCCTTCGGGTTGGGGTCGATCAGGACAAGGTCGCCGAGGTCGCTGAGCATGAGGAGCTTGTTGTCGGCCGTGCGCAACATGGCGGCGTGATACTTGCCGACCTTCTCCTTCGTCCACAGCACCTTGCCCGTCTTCACCTCGACGCAGTGGAGCGACGACGACGGCCTGAGCAGCGAGGCCACGCCGGTAACCGCGTAGACGTGCTCCTTGCCGACGGGGATCGGCGTCGAGAAGTAGCAGGTCAGTTTCGGGTTGTGCCAGATGCGCTTCGCCGACGGCTTGCCGTCTTTCGTCTCTAGTTCGGCGCCGAGCATCCCGAACGTGACGGAGCTGGCCAGCAGCACGTCGCCGGCGCGGACCGGTGTCGTCGAGCTTTCGTTGAGCTTGTCTACCAGCGGGATTTCCCAGAAGAGCGTGCCGTCCTTTGGGCTCAAGGAGCGAATGCCTTTCTGCGTCAGGAACACGACTTGCCGCTCCGGGCCGTTGCCGAAGGCGACGCCCGAGGAGTAGCTGGGCGGGTCGTTCAGCGCTTTCCAGGCGACCTCGCCCTTGTCCTTCTTGAATGCCACCACCGAAGCGCCCTTGCCGCCGACGTTGACGAGGACGTTGGCGCCCTCGACCAGCGGCGAGCAGGCGGCGCCGAAGAAGAGCGCCTTGGCCTTGAAGTCCTTGCGGGTGTCCACCTTCCACTGGAGCTCGCCCTTGGCGGCGTCGAAGCAGGCCAGCACGCCGGTCGAACCGAACGAAAAGACCTGCCCACCCGAGACCGCCGGGGTGGCCTGCGGGCCGGTGCCGAACGGACTGAAGAACTTGTCGCGCGCGTAGGGGGTGCTCCACTCCTTCTTGCCCGTCACGGCGTCGAAGGCGGTGATCGCCTCCTCCTCCTTGCCCGGCACCTGCGCGTGCAGATAGACCTTGCCCCCGGCGACGACCGGCGAGCTGTGCCCTGGGCCGACGGGCTTGCGCCAAAGCACCTTCAGCTCGCCCTTCCACGGCTTGACCGTCTCGGTCGAAACGCAGTCCCGGGTTGGCCCGAGCCATTGTGGCCAGTCCGCGGCGGCGGCGGGGGAACACAACAAGAGAAACAGGGGCAACCAGCGCAAGCGAATCATGGCAGCGGTCCTCCTTGTGGACGACGCGGGCGCGACCTTTCACGGAGTGGGTGCGTCTGCCACTCTCTCCCCGGCGGGGAAGGCGTCGGGCCCGGTCGTGGCGTCTTCGGGGTGGGTCAGGAAGTAGTGCAAGGGGGCGTAGCGCCATTCGACGCCCTGGGCGTCGGCCAGTTCCTTCAGGCGGCGCAAGTAGGCCTCGGTGAGCTCGCCGGCCTTTTCTTGATAATTCGGGTCGCAGTAGTAGACGCGACAGCCGAGCGGGCGCGGCTCGCGCGCCGTGCAGAGGTTGCCTTGCTGGAAGGGGCAGAAATCGGGCGTGACGGCGCCGGCGTCGTAGGGCGGGGCGGCGGCGAGCAGCACCTCGGCCTCGAGGTTGCTGACGTAGAGGACGTGGCCGTATTCCTTGAAGCGGCAGCAGCGACCGCTCGAGACGCAGACGGGGCCGGCAAGGCGGACGTCCCGATCGACGGCCTGATAGAGCTCCAAGACGGCGCGGCGCAAGGGGATGGGCATGCGTGGCCCCGGAGAAACGAACATGCCCTCACAGGGGCAAATACTCCACCCGGTTCATCATATCGGGCGGATCGAGCAGCGTACCCATCACTTCGAGGTCATCGATACAACGTCCGACCGGAACCTGCTGCTGGTGGGCGAAGACGATGCCCGAGAACGGCTCCCCTGCTCTCTGCCGTCGCGCGCCCTCAATCAGGAAGTCGGTGTCGGTCGTGAACAACACAAAGCCGAGTGCCGTCGCGCGATCCAAGAGGGCGGGGTCATCGAGCTGGTCGGTCCCGTCTTCCTGTGCCGTCAACACGGTCACACCACGGTGGCGGAGCCCCCGCGCGATGGCACCATGCACGCTCACGTCCATGTAAATCTGAAGCGTCAAGGCACTTTCCCAAGGGCCCGCAGTTTCTGCCGGGCGGGGGAATCGAGGCTCGCCGCGCGCAGCCGGTCCACTTCCTTGACCTGGCGTTCGATCTCGGCATCGAACTTGGCCTGATGATCGTAGTAATAGGCCAGCGCGGCGTGGATTTGTGCCAGCGAGAGACGCCCGTAGTGCTCTTGGTGGGTCTCCTCGGGGCTCATCCCGTACCCCAGCTTATCGAGGGCCACCTCGATGACCTTGATGCTGGTGTCGTCCACCCAGGCGCGCCCCTGGTCATCCAGCAACACGTGCGGCGCTCCAGATGCCGTCACTGCTGTCATCGTTCCCCTCCCGGACACGACAGCCCGCAGGGCCCCGCGGGCCCCCCTATGGGCATCGTGCGAAGTAGTCCTGCGCTCACTCACGCATCGAGCTGCGCCAGCCGCCCCTTGCTGTCTCCGAAGCGCTCCACGCGCACCCCCATCCGGTCCAGCATCGACAGCCACAGATTGTTGAGCGGCGTGTCCTTCGGATACTTGACGTGCCGGCCCGGCTTGATCGTCCCGCCGCCCTTGCCCAGCACCAGCAGGGGCAGGTCGTCGTGGTTGTGCCGATTGCCGTCGCTGTTCCCACTCCCGTAGGCGATCATGCAGCTGTCGAGCAACGTCCCGCTGCCCTCGCGCACGCCCTTGAGCTTGCCCAGCAGGTAGGCGAGCTGCGAGACGTGGAAGAGGTTGATCTTCTGGATTTTGGCCTGCTTCTGGGCGTTGCGGCCGTGGTGCGAGAGGTCGTGGTGCCCCTCGGACACCCCAATGTCGCGGTAGGGCCGATTGCTCCCCTCGTTGGCGAAGACGAAGGTGGCGATGCGCGTCAGGTCGGCCTGGAACGCCAGCACCAGCATGTCGGCCATCAGGCGCAGGTGTTCCTCGTAGCCCCGCGGCATTCCGCTCGGCCGCACCGCCCCCTTGGGCGCCCCTTTCACCTCCACCTTGTCCATCCGCGCCAGCCGTTGCTCGATCTCGCGCACCCCGCTCAGGTACTCCTCGAGCTTGCGCTGGTCGGCCGCTCCGAGCCGGGCCTTGAGCCCGCGGGCGTCCTCGGCGACGAAGTCGAGGACGCTGCGGCGCAGCAGGTCGCGCCTGCCCGTGCCCGGGGCGCCCCCGCCCGCGAAGAGTCGGTCGAAGACCAGGCGCGGGTTGACCTCCTTGGCGACGGGCGTCGATTCGGTGCGCCACGACACCGTCGAGGAGTAGGCACAGCTATAGCCAGAGTCGCAATTCCCGGCCGTGCGCCCGCCCTCGCAGCCGACCTCCAGCGAGGCGAAGCGCGTCGCCTTGCCCACGCGCTGGGCCGCGAGTTGATCGACCGAGAGCCCCACGCGGATGTCGGCCCCCGAGGTCTTGCGCGGCTGGGCGCCCGTCAGAAAGGCCGCCATGGCGCGGGCGTGGTCCCCGGGCCCATCGCCGTGTGGCCGGGCCTTGTCGCAGGTCAGCCCCGTCAGCACCAGCATGTCCGACTTGTAAGGCGCCAGCGGCTTCAGTGTGGCCGGGAGCTCGAAGGAAGCGCCGACGGTTTTCGGCGTCCAGTCGGGCATGTGCTTGCCGTTGGGCACGTAGAGGAACGCCATGCGCTTGGGGGCCGTGGCAGCGGTGGCAGCGGGCGCGCCAAAGACCGTCTCGGGCATCATCGCCTCCAGCAGAGGCAGGGCGACGGTGGCGCCGACCCCCTGGAGCACGGTCCGACGCGACAGCAGCAGATGGTCTCTCATTTCTTTCCCCCTCGGGCACGCTTTTGGAACGGGTCGCTCTTGACGATCTCGAGGACCAGCCGCGAGAACTTGTGGTCGCCTTTCGCCAGGTTGCCGGCGATCTCTTCCACGAAACAGTGGTCGGAGCGCTCGACGCCCCGGCCGAGCGCGTAGGTGAGCAGTTTCTCGGTCAGGCACTTGGCGAACAGGTCTTTCTTCCTGGCCAGGACGGCCTTGAGCTCGACGGGGCCATTGAACTTCGCCCCGCCCGGCAGCACGCCGGAGGCGTCGATGGGGTGTCGGCCCTCGCGGGCGCGCCACGCCCCGATGGCGTCGAAGTTCTCGAAGCCGAAGCCCAACGGGTCCATGCGCTGGTGGCACGAAGCACAGCTCGGGTTGACCCGGTGCTGCTCCATCCGCTGCCGCAGGGTGCCCTTCAGTTCGCCCTTCTCCTCCAGTTCTTCCACGTCGGGAGGCGGCGGGGGCGGCGGGGTGCCGAGGATGTTGTCGAGTATCCACTTGCCGCGCTTCACCGGCGAGGTGCGCGTTGGGTTGGACGTCACCGCCAACACACTGGCATGCGTCAACACCCCGCCTCGCGCCGTGCCGGTCAGCGCGACCTTGCGGAAGTTCTCGCCGGTCACGCCCGTCAGCCCGTAGTGGCGGGCCAGGCGCTCGTTGACGAAGGTGTAATCGGCGTTGATGAAGTCGAGGACGCTGCGGTCTTCCTGGACCACGTGCAGGAAGAAGAGCTCCGTCTCCATCACCATCGCGTTGCGAAGGGGCGCGTTCCAGGTCGGGAAGCGCTTGGGGTCGGGATTGAAGCTGGCCAGGTTGCGCGTCTGCAACCACTGCCCCGCGAAGTTGTCGGCCAGGGCGCGCGCCTTGCGGTCGGTCAGCATGCGGCGCACCTGTGCCTCGAGCACGCCCGGCCTGCGCAGCGTCTTGTTGCGGCAGTGCTTGAACAGCTCCTCGTCGGGCATGCTGCTCCACAGGAAGTAGGACAGCCGGCTCGCCAGCTCGAAGTCGTTCAGCGCGCGGGCGTCGCTGCCCGCCGGCGGATCTTGCTCGATGCGGAAGAGGAAGTGGGCCGACACCAACACCGCCTGGAGCGCGGTCTTGAGGGCCACCTCGGGCGACTCTCCTTTGTCGCGCACCGACTTGTGCAGGCGCAAGTAGCGGTCGAGCTCCGCCTCGGCGACCGGGCGGCGATAGGCGCGCGTGATGAACTGGCGGAGGTTCTCGCGGAGGGCGCCCTTCTCGCGGGGCGGGCGCGCCATGATCCGGCGGCGCAGCTCGGGGGCCTGGAACGCCTTTTCGATGATCTGCTCGGCGGCGTCGAGGTATTTTTCCATGAGCAGCGGCGGCAGCGACAGCACGTCGCCGATGTTGTCGAAGCCATAGCCGACGTCGTCGGCCGGGAAGTCGTTGGCGGGCTGGAACGTGGCCCCGACGAGGTCGCGGACGGTGTTGTTGTACTCGGCCCGGTTGAGCCGGCGGGCGGTGACGCGGCCCGGGCTTCGGGGCAGGTTGCAATCGACCTTGAGCGCCCCGTCGAGCCAGGCGTTCAGGACCTCCATCTCGCCGGCGCTCGGGCGGCGCGCCCCGGCGGGCGGCATCTCGCCGGAGCGGAGGTTGTCGGCAACGCGCTCCCAGAGGGCGCGATTCTTCTGGACGGCGCCATCGTCCTTGTCGCGGTCGAGCGCGACGCCGCCCTTGGCCTTCAGGGTGCTGTGGCAGCGGATGCAGTACTTGTTGACGAGCGGGGCGACGTCCTTGGCGAACGTTGGATGGCTGGCCGAGGGCGCCGGGCGCTCGGTCGAAGCGGGGCCCTTGCCGGCGGGGGCCTTCTTCTCTGCCACCACCAGGGGGGCGAGAGGGCTCGGCGTGGACACGGTGTCCGGCGGCGCAGCGGACGCAGGGGAAGAGGGCACGAGCACGGCGCTGATGCGCGACCAGCCGGCGGCGCCCGCGGTGCCGGCCAGGAGAAAAACGGCGAGGACCAGGGCGGGCACCTTCCACGCTCCCCCCTTCCCGAGGGGCGCCGGTGCGCGAGGCGTTGGGGCGGGCTCGGCCCTCGGCTGGCGGCGCGGTTGCCGGAGCGGCGTGTTGCGGGCCCGGTTGGTGGGAGCTGGCGGGGGCGCGACGGAGCGCCTGGCGGGCGGAAGGGGCGGCGGAACCACGATGCGCGGGGAAGGCGGGGCGGGCGGCTTGACGCGCATGACGGCATGGCAGCGCGGGCAGCGGACGGCCTGCTCCGCACCCATTGCGGGGAGTTGGAGCGCCACCTTGCAGCCCGGACAGAGGACATGGAGGACTGCGGTCATGGAAACCATCGCCGCGGCTGATCGGCCCGGCGCCAGGGAGGAATCGTTCGCTTCTCTCGATTATCGGTCACAGCACGATGATCTTCAAGCGCCGACCGATTTCTGCGGCGGGAATGAGCTCGCCCTGCCCCGAGCCCGGGCAGACGTCGCGCGTTTGCTGCCAGCTCTCGGGCGACTCGACGTTGCTCTCCCAGAACGGCCAGGTGCGACACTGGGGCGGGCGGGCCGAGTAGACCGTGCAGCCCTGGCCGCGCTCGAAGAACACGCAGTCGCCGTTGAGCTTCTCGCGCAAGGTTCGCCCGCGCGGCCCCTCGCGGGTGTAGAGCGCTCGCACCTGATGGGCCGGCTCGCCGAGGTGTTCCGCGAGGGCGGCCAGGTCGTCGTCGCCTACCCACACGTAGCCCGGCTCGCCGGTGCAACAGTGCCCGCAGCGGGTGCAGGTGAAGCGCAGTCCTTCTCGATACCACGGCTCGTGCATGTCGGGTGCCAGCACCTCCAAATCCCATTTCCATTCAACCCCGGAGCGGGGAAGAGGTGTCGCGGTGGGGCGCAGTTGACGTTTCGGCTCGAGCCCAGCGCTGGCGAGAAAAGTGGTTCGGGGCCTCCTCTTGATGGCCCAATCGTTGACACGGCAACCTTCGAGTCGTTAGCCCCCGCGCGTGACGGGCCCGCCGGCCACCGTTAACCCGGTGTGGTGACGGTGCGCCGCTTCGCTTTGCGAGCCACCGGCCGACCGTGGGCGACAAGCCCGCTGGCGACGCATCACTTCGCGAGGGCCGGGTTTTCGCGCGAGGCGGGCGCCGTCGAGGACATCGACCTGCCCTTCGCGCAGTCTACCCGAGCGCCGTACCCTCTTCGGAGAGCAGAAGGACCTCTTTTTGTTGACTGCCGCGCCGCGCTCCACGAGCTCCGAGAAACTTCACTCGCCCCAACGCACCGTCCAGCTCCGAACGCCTTCGGCCTTGACCGAGGCGACGACCTCTTTCCGGTAGTCGTCCCGCTTCCGGAACCTTTTTGCGTCCCAATCGAGGTTCCTTCCCCCCGCCCCCAGCGTCGCCGCGGACACTCGCACGTCCTTCCCACTCGTCGTCTCGTACGGCAGCCACTTCTCCAGGGGCGTCTTCCCGTTCACTTTCAGCTCCCTGGCTTCTACCACGACCATCTCGCTAACCTTTTTCCAGCACGCGACGTCGTAGCCGTCCAGCACCAGTCGCCCCTTCGCGGGAAGGCGAAACGCCTTGAATCCCTCCCGGACGATCATGTCCAACCGCGTCGCCGGGCCTCCCTGCCCTTCGTATCGGCCGCCCCCGAACGGCATCAGCGTGGGATCCTCGTTCAAGAAGACGCCCTGCTTCGACAACCGCTTATCGCCCCAGTAGGGCAGCACGAACCACACTGGTACGTCCTGCCGGTTCACCAGCGTCAGCCTCAGCGTGACATGTTTCAAGGGCGGCTTGCCGTCCCGCTCGCGCAGGAACACAACTTGGATGGACGGCTCGTCGCCCGGGGCCGCCGGCAGGGCCCCGGCCACCGCGCAAACCGCGAGGATGGCCACCCAAACGCCGATTCGTGTCCGCACGTTTGCTCCTCCCGCACGCAAGGGGCCATCGTTCCGGGCCTCATCCCCTGCGCCCAGCATGCCCCGCCTCACCGCGCCCGTCGAGGGGCGCGAGCGCCCTCACCGGCCGAGCTCGCCGACGCCCTGAGTGAAGGTGCCTCCTGGGGCGCCGGCCGCTCCGACTCAATAGGAATTGTATCCCCGGTGCAGAGGAAAGGTCAACGGCCGCCACCCTCTCGCGGCCCAGCCGCCGCATCGAGTCGCCTCCGCGGCCACCGTCCGCACCGTTGGGTGACGGCTGGGCTCTTCCCTTTGAACGCCTTCGAGCGACAACGCGCCGAGGCCGGTTGGTGGGGCGCGCCGCCCGACCGCACCGTTGGGTGACGGGCCCACGGCTACCGTCCGCACCGTCGGGTGACGGCGAGGCACTTCCCTTTGGGCGCCTTCGAGCGACACCGCGCCAGGGCGAGACCGTCCCCTGGCGCAGTTTACCAGAGCCACCTGCCTTTTTCAGAGGGCAGATGGGGCCTTTTTTGCGTGCCACGCTTTCAGCACCGCGATCGGCCTTCCCTCCGGCCGACCCCTTATGGCCCGAGGCCCCGACCGTCACCGATTCACCTTCAACCCGGGCCGAACCTTCGCCAGGTAGCTCGCCCCGACATCGGTGACGCCCGTCTTCCACACGCTCAGGTACTTCAGGTTCGGCAACGCAGCCAGGTGCTTCAGCCCCGCGTCCGTGACGCCGGTCTGATCGAGGCTCAGCCATTCCAGCTGCGACAGCCCCTTCAACTGCGCCAACCCGGCGTCCGTGATCGGGCACTTCCACAGAGACAATTTGTTCAGCCCACGTGCCCGGGCAATCTTCGGCATGCCGTCGTCGGTGATCCGCGCCTCGTCCACGCGCAAAAATCCCAGGCTCGGGAAGTTCTGCAAGTGGTCGAGCCCCGCGTCGGTGACCCGGGTCTTCGACAGCGAGAGCATCGTGAGGTTCGTCATTCGCGGCAGCTTCTTCAGCCCCTCGTCCCCGATCCCGGTGTCGTCGAGGATCAGGGTGCGCAACTGCTCGGGGCGCTTTATCGACGCCAGCCGCGCCATGTCCGCATCGGTCAGCCCGGGAAATTCCCGGCAGTCGATCGTGTCCGACTCGGCCGAGAGGCCCTCGATGGCGGCCCTCAACTTGCTGCCGTCCGCAGACTTCTTGCTACAGCCCCCGAGCAAGGCGCACAGCCCGGCGAACAGCAACAGGCGCCAGCAGGCCCGTTTCCCGCGACGATTCATGGTGGGCCCTTTTTCGGTCGTCCTCGGTTCATCTTTCCAGCGGCGGGAGCCCCAGGTCGGCCCGGACGCGATCGCATTCCTCCCGCCCGAGGTGGTAGACGTAGATCGAGTAGCCCGCCCTGGCCACCGGCTCGAAGCGCAGGAAGTAGGAGTAGCTGGGCCCGTCAAGGTAGCGCAGCCCGCCCTTGCCGTCGGGCACGCTGAAGCGGTAGCCGCGCAGCAGTGTGACGCTGACCGCGTACCAGCCGGGGCGCGGGCCCTCCGGCGCATCGGGCGGCAACGAGAACTCGATCCCCGCCGCGCGCGGGTCTACGCAGCCGAAGTACGCGAGGCCCAGCGATTCGCATTCCGGGTGCCGATCCAGCCAACGCTTCAGCTCGAGCAGGTCCTGCCCCCAGTCGATGTTGCTGTCCACCAGGTGGGCGTGCCCGTTCCTCGGCCCGCCGGCCGCCTCGTTGAAGTAAGACATCGAATGCGGGTAGACACTCAAACTGCTGCTAACCGAACAGAGCAGGGCCGCCGCGACGACGAGGAAGCGGAGCGGCGCCGTCTTCAGCGATGCTCCCTGGGCCAGCCGGCCCATCCAAATGAAGAAGAACGGCAGGGCCGGCAGGACGTAGCGGAGATGGTGGTTGAAGCCCGTCTGCGAGCTGACCAGGGCGAACAGGGCCAGCCCCGGCATCAGCACCAGCGCCTCGTCGCGCCAGGTCGCGGAGGAAAACCGAATGAAGCCCGCCGTGCCGGCAGCCAGGAGGAACAGGGCCCACGTGCCCAGCGGCCATTTCACCGCCAGGCCGTAGAGGTAGTAATGCCACCAGCCCTCCTGCCGCCACTCGCCGCGCAGATACGACCAGTAGCGCGACTCGAAGTCGCGCTTCTGCACGTCGATGCCCGCGACGAAGTTTTGCGGCAGCGGCACGGGGACGTCCCCCGCCCAGGTGCCGGCGAAGCGGTTCTTGGCGTTGCCATCCTCCTGTACCGTGAGCGGCTTGCTGGTGAAAGAGTAGCTGCCGAGGGGGAGGAACGAGCCTTCGTAGAGGTAGCCGTGGTTGAGGACGGCGAGGGCCAGCAGCAGGCCGGCGAGGACCTGCCCCCCTTGCCGCGCCCACTCCCGCGGCAGGGGGCGCTGGCCGGCGCGCAGCGCCAGCCAGCTCAGCAGCCACAGCGGAACGAGGAAGACCCAGGTCGTCTTGCACAGCAGGGCGGTCCCCAGCCCGAGGCCCATCCAGTACGCCCCCGCCCAGCCGGGGGCCCGAAACCAACGCCAGAACAGGTAGCAAGCCAGTAGCCCGAAGGCGGCGCCCCCGGTGTCGGGCGTCATCATCTGGGCGTTGGCCAGCACGAGCGGGCAGAAGCACCACAGGGCCACAGCCAGCAGGCCGGCCCGGGGGCCGTAGAGGTCGCGCCCCCAGAGGTAGCAGACGGCCCCGCCCAGCAGGGAGAACGGCAGGCACGCCCAGCGCGCCACGGTGAAATACCAGAAGGCCCGCTCGCCGTGTTCGCTGACGAAGGCGCGGCCCAGGACGAACTCGGGGCGGTACGGCGGTTCGTGCGGGAGGTTGCCCTCGGGCTCGCGCAGCCCCAGGGCGGCGAGCGGGGCCGTGGCGACCAGCCGGACCAGGGGCGGGTTGACGCGATACAGGTTGAAGTGCCCCGTGCGCCAGTGGCTCAGGCCGGCGGCGAGATGGCCCACCTCGTCGATCGACGGGCTGTGCCTCGTCGCGCCCCAGGCGAGCAGCCCGGCATGGACGGCCAGGAGAGCACAGGCCAGCCAGCCGGCGCCCCACCGGGCCCGGGCGAGCGTCGCGTCGGCGCTCAGCGGGCCTGTGTCGGACACGTGGCCTCCTCCCCTGCCGACACCACTGCGGGGCCGGGCGCCCCCAATCGGTGTGAGTGGGGCGCCCCGACGGCCAGGCTCGCCCCCCACCCCACGGCCTCGCCCAGAGGCAGCGCCTCCTCGCCGGCCGGGGCGTGGGCGTCGGCGCGACGGCTGGGGAAGCGTGCCACGCGCCAGCGCAGCAGGGCCCAGAAGGTCTGCCAGGCGTCGCGCCAGCCGATCTTCTTGCCCTCCGCGACCGTGCGCGGACGGTAGGAGATGGGCACCTCGACGATCGGCACGCCCAGCCGGCACAGCTTCGCCGTCAGCTCGGCGCACAACTCGAAGCGCTCGGCCCGCAGGTCCAGCGCCGGCACCAACTCGGCCAGGAACGCCTTGTAGCAGGTCGCCTCGTCGGTCAGCCGTTGCCCGTACAGCAGGTAGACCAGCCCGTTCAAGAGCGCCACGGCGACCCGGTAGCGATCCCACGGCAGCGGGTGCGCCGGCGCCAGGTAGCGCGAGCCGTAGACGGCCCTGGCCTCGCCGCGGCGCAGCTTCTCCACCAGCAGCGGGTACTCCTCGGGGCTGTACTCCAAGTCGGCATCCTGCACGATCACGATCCGCCCGCGCGCCCGCGCCAGGCCCGTCCGCACCGCGTAGCCCTTGCCGCGATTGATGGGGTGGCGCCACACGCGCACTCCCTCCCGGCCACTCCACTTGGCCAGCAGGGCGGGCGTGGCGTCGGTGCTGCCGTCATCGACGACGAGCACCTCCTTCTGGGGGTGGGGGTAGGGGCCGTCGCACACGCGGCGGAGGAGCGCCTCGACCGTCCGCTCCTCGTTGAAGACGGGGACGATGACGGACAGCAGGGGGGCGGGGTGTTCCACGCGGCACGCTCCAGTCCAGGGCAGGCTAGCATCGTTTCCGCCGTGGGGCGGGCGGGGCGGCTGCCCGGGCGTGCCCCACGCGGCCCAAGGTGTAAGGCGGAACGGCACGGGGACCACCTCGCCGCCAGCGGGCGTCATCAGTGCCCCCACCACGTCAGCGGGCGTGCCGAAGCGCACGTGCCGCACCGAGCCGTCGGCGAAAAGCATGTTGGCGCCGGCGGAATGGGCGGCCCCCCAGTTCTCGCGGTACTTCTCGCCCTCGTCGAGCCCCTTGGAGTCCTTGAGCAGCAGAACGTCCTTGCGCGCGGTGCTGTCGGAGCCGCCGGTGAAGAACGGCTCGTCCCAGAACCAGGTGCCGCTCGCGTAGTTGGTCGGGCTCATGGCCTTCTCGCCCGCCAGCAGGGTGTTACTCGTACCGTCGCTAATCTCCACGATCCGCAGACAGCTCGGCCGGGGCAGGACGACGAAATAGTTGGCCGCGTAGTCGGTCTTGGCCCACTTCCAGCCGCCGCCGTTGTAGAGCGCATGGACGTCGTTGGTGGCGGGCGCGGCGAGCGGGGCGCGGCGGCTGGGGCAGTGGTAGAGGGGCACGGGCTTGGCCCAGTCGGCGGAGCGGAAGAGGGCCTCCTGCTCGATGTAGGGAAGGAGGGCGTAGGCCCAGCAGCCGGTCTGGTCGGCGGGGCCGCGGTCGGGGGCGCCGTCTCCCCAGTAGTAGGGGTGGGGGATGACGTCGTCCCAGGTGTAGACCTTGATGGCGGAGCCGTCGGTGGCCTGGATGGTCTGCTTGCCGTCCCAGCCGCCGTTGCTGGGGAAGCAACCCTGCGCGTCGTGGTGCTGGTGAAAGGCCAGGCCGACCTGCTTGAGGTGGTTGGCGCAGGAGATGCGGCTGGCCGCCTCGCGGACCTTCTGCACGGCGGGCAGGAGCAGGGCGATCAGGACGGCGAAGATGGCGATCACCACGAGCAGTTCGACCAGGGTGAAGGCGCGGCCGTGGCGTTGGGAAGCACGAAGCATACCGACCTCGTTCTGATGCTTGGGGCGCGGGCCAGGAGAGACAACGGCAAGGGAGGAACGGGGCGATGGTCCTGCGGGGCCTGCCCGGATCAGCCCTGCGGAGGCGCATCGGCTACTTCGGCGGGCGGAGCGCTCTTGCCGGCCACGCCAGCCCGCAACGCGCGGCGGGCACGGACGTAACGGACGAGGAAGGGCACGCCGGCCAGCAGGGCCAGCGCGGCGAGGCCCAGGACCACGCGAGTGACAGGGAAGCGCGGCGGGGGTGGGGGCGGCGCCGCGATGGGTTGCTCGGGCGCGAACTTGGCTTTGCCGGTCAGGTGGTAGCCCTTCTCGGTCTTCTCCCAGCGCCCGTCGATCGTCATGGTGCGGGCGATCTCGTCCATGACCTGCCAGGCGGGAGCCCCTTGAACCGTAAACCCGGAGACAGCGACCTGGTCGCTCAACTCGTCGGGGGCCGTCATCTTGAGCTTGGTGGCTTCCTCGAGCGCGTCGAGCAAGTCTTCAAAGGTGGGCTTGGGCAGGTCCAGGTGGATGCGAACCGCAAGGTGGCGATCATCGGCCAAAGGATGCCGCGGCGCCTCCTCACCGCGGGCGCCCAGGAAGGCCAGCAGGAGACAGGCGCAGGGCACCCCCAAGGTCAGCAAGTTGCGAGCCCAACACATCGGCTTGCCCTCGGCCAAGGGACGGAGGCATTCACGATTCCGACCGGGCGCCTCGCGAGGCATACCAGGCCAGTAACTGGTCGATCACTTCTCGAACGTCGGCAACCCCGTCTTGTCCCGCGATCCGCCCTTTGTAGGCGAGCAACCAGTTTCGGAACCTCGGGAGGTCCATCGTGTTCGCGGCGTCATCGGGATTGATCTCGATGTACGGCTTCAGTTCGTGGAGGATGACAAGTTGCTTCTCGGGCAACCCCAGCAGCGCTTCGAGCTCCGGCATGAAATCGGCATGACAAGGGCCATTCCCAAAGGCCAGATCGAGCATCGCCTCGAATAGTTGACTCGTCTCCGCAGTGGGGCGGTCTTCGATGACCTTGCGAAAGTGCCTGGCGGTGACGGCGTCGTGCTTTTGTAACTTCGCCAGTCCGAGCCAGACGAGCCAGGGGTTGGGGGAGTCGAGGAGCGACTCAGAATACTCGACGGTGAAGGCCCGACGAGGCTTTTCGAACTGCTTCACCAATTCTTGGATGCGTTCGCCATCGCCATCCGCGAGCGGGCCTGAGAGGTTCGCGTCGAGGATGTGCGAGGACCGTTTCGTACCGACAGCAAGCAAGCACAGGGGGCGGGCAGGCTCCGCTGCGAGGAGGACTTTCAACCGTCGGTAAGGCGAATCGGGCCGGCGAGAACCCACCAACACGTTCTCGTTGAGCGACCCAAAGCTGCGAAAAGCATTCTGCAACCGCAAGACTACCCGGAAAACTCCTCGAACATGTAGAACCTCATTGTGTTGCCCTGCCAGACTGTGCCGACCTAGACGAGTGGCCGAGGTAGCCACGGAGCCATTGGTTTGCTGATCGGCAGGCTGTACGTCTCCCGGGTCTGGCACGAAACTCACGATAGCGACGGTCTCGCTAGCACGGACTGCTTTCTCGAGTGCTCTGACTTTGTTCAGCGACAGCATTTTGTGCCCGGGCAATTTAGCCGCGGGGGGAGGTTTCGGCGTTTCCCGCGACGGAACCCAGAACCAACGCACAGCAAGAAGTGCCAAACCGAGAAGTGCAGCGCCGAGCCCTGCCCTCCACCACCAGCCCCCCCTACCATAACCACGCATCGATCACTCTCCTCCGTGCGGACGGGCGACAACCGTGAAACGATTACTTGGCTGCACTCATGAGACACAGCGCCCACCAACGGCTGAACACGGCATTCTAGCGTTCGCTCTGGACTCACTCAACAGCACATCTCCGCCCCCTTGGCATCTAGTGTTCCGTCATTCTTCGATTGACGGGCATGCCTCGCTGAAACCGATTCCTTGGCTTTACCTTCTGGCGGAAGGGTTGGGATCTTCCCGTTGGGCGCGTGGGGCAGGCATCTTGCCTGTCATCGAGGGATTGGCAGGCTGGAAGCCTGCTCCACGGGCGAAAAGATCCCAGCCGGCGGAAGCAACCTGTCAGTCGAGGATTGGCGGCCCACCAGGGCTTGCCTGAGCCTGCACGAATCAATGAATCGCCGGACGAAGCGAACCTCCTTCATTTCTTCTTAGGCCGATCCACCTGCGGAAAGGCTAGCGTGATCAAAGCGGCTTCCTGCAAGTCGCGATTCACCAGTGGGTTGCTATATGAGGCGGGTTGGGTCATCATTGCGATGGGAACCTCACCCTCAAATTTAACACGCCACGACGCCATTGGTTTTCTCGTGTCGAACGCCAGCGTCCACTTCCCTTGCCTCAACGGAACATACTGTTTCGTTTGGGCGCAACCGGCCGGGCGCGGGGACGAACGCGGTTAGTGCGTAAGGGGTTGCAGTTGGGAGGGGGTGGACAAAAAGGGCCTGCGGTAGCAGAACAGGAGATACGAAACAACCCGTTCCCGCCCCCGGAGGCCCCCGACG
>JBBSEZ010000125.1:0-22911 GCA_038239195.1 Gemmatales bacterium | reverse complement strand
CCGTACTCGAAAGCGGTCGAGGCAGACAAGAGCAAGTAGTTGGAGGGCCGGATCGTCCGGCTTTCATCAGGTGTACCCTTGAACCCTGGTGGTCCCGTTTTCCTCGCCGATGTGGGCCCCTTTTGCATGCCGATTACCACTCGTCACCTACAAGCGCGAGAAACGCTGACGCGGCCCCGCCGTTCCACGGTCGTCGTGGCGGCGTTCGGTTGAGCGGCGTTTTTAGCGACGCTTCGCAGATTGTGGCGGCCCGAGCGGTTAAGCGGAAGGGTGTCGGGAGTGACAGTTGCCGGCGTGCGGTCGCCAGGCCCGCGCCGTGCCTGATTCCAAGTAAGCGCAACCCCACTTCGAGAGGCCACCGAACCACAACTGCTGGCAAATTCAGCACTTGGTATTTAAGCGTAATCCCGCTGCGGAATGGACCAGAAGCTCTCCCCGCACCGGACCTGCGCCCCGCTGGTGGTGGTGGGGCTGGAGTAGATGCACGCGCTGTTCCGGCCGAAGGCGAACGATTGTCCGGGCACGCGCGGGGTGTGATACCGCGTGTCCACGCCTTCAGTCCTTCCCGCCTTCGACACGGCAATCGAGTTCGCGGAACCGATCTTGCAGCAGTTGGAGAATCTCGCCAGCGACCGTCAGGGCGTCCGCAGTCTCGTGTGGAAGCCGGAGCAGAAAGAACGGCTTTCTGTTCCCGCCCCCGACAAGTGTAGGCCCTTTGAAATCGTGCTCGCACCATCCCTTCGGTGCCAGGGTGGCCCGAAGCCCGAGGAGGACATGCTCCGAATCTCCCGGCTCCCAGGGGATGAACTTGACTCGCACCTGACCGGCGATCTTCACGCTGCTGCTGCCTTTCTTACGTTCGACGGAGCCCCGCCCGAAAAGATCGCTGGCAAGGGCTTCGAGCTCGGCCACCAGGCCCATCGTCGCCTTCCCGAACTTGCGGAAGTTGTCGGTGCGCAGCGATTTTACCTCGGCCTGCTGGTCGCGTTCCGGTGGTGTAAGCTTCGTCAGCATGGTGGCGACGGCCGCCTTGTAGGCCGGACCGGGACTGTGGTCGTTCTCGATTTCGCAGAAGCCGATCCAGCCGACACGGGCCTTCATACCTCCCCAGGCATCCAGCCCCGTCGGCTCCAGGAACCGCGGCATGAGGTACGAACTGTTGGTCCAGTTGTGCCCGAAGAACGGCTCGCGGTCCCACGTCCATGCCACGAGGTGGTAGCGCTCCAGCCCCGGGCCGTAGACGCCATGTTCCCGAAGCAACTTGTGGACCGAAGTCTTGTCGAGGTGCCGGGGCGACTGGGCCGGGTCTCCCAGTCCGCCATCCTGGGGCGAGCGCCGGTAGGCCTCGTAGAGGTTTGCCGGTTCAACGAGACGCCCCGTGCCGCACCAAATACTGAGAGCGTGTATCAGGCGGTGCCTGAGGACCAACTGGCCGTTGATGCTGCTGTTGTACCCCAAGGCGGCCATGGATCCAGCGTTTTTCATGGCGCTTTCGAGGAACATCACGAGCTTGGCCTCGAAGAAAACGACGTAGGGCGACTCGGCCGGTGCAGTGTGGCAAACCAGGATCAGGTCCGGGTTGCCGAACTGTCCCATGCCGAGTTCGATGAGGAAGGTCACCTTGGAAATGTCCGCGATCCAGCTTGGCGTGTCGCCACACCAGCGGACAGCTTTCTGGAGCAGGGTGCGCACCGCCTCCGCCGGGCCGCCGTCCCCTGCGGCCCATTCTGTAACCAGGGCGTTGACCACGCCCCGCTCGCCGTACCACACGATCCCGTTCGCCATCGTTGTTCTCTCCTGATCTTACTTTTCGTTCGCGATCTGAAACGCCGGAACCAACCCAGCCGACTTGATCTCCAGATATCGCCGCAGTCTCGATAGGTCCGACCTCGCGGCCGTCACGCCGTAGATGTTTTCCCAGGAGAGGTGGACGAAACGGTCGGCGAAGGCGGGGCGAACGAGTTTCCGGAACTCGTCGCAACTGTCCTCCTCGCGGCCCGCCCGCGTCAGATTGGCGTGATAAGTGTGCGTGCCGCTGTCGTCGGCCAGTGCCATCCACTCCGCGAACACCATGTTCCGCCATAGCTGGTAATAGACCCTGCTCGCTTTCCTGGCCAGGTCCGCGTCGAGTATCCGGAGGGCGTCGGCTCGGTAGATGTGGACCAACTCATTCTTTGTCAGCGACGTGGCGTTCCGTCGCGGCCCGTCCTCGTAGGCGGGGTTGGGGCTGGTGAACTTGGCCTCGATCAGGATAAGGTATCGGCCGGGGAGGTAAAGGGCGACGTCCGGCTCAGTCAGAGGTCGCTCGACCGGCAGGCTGCTCTCGAACCGCTCGCGGGCCGCGACGAGGAGTGGCCAGGGCTCCAACGTGTCGTCCGTCAGGCACAGCCCCCAGAGGTAGAGGCGAGGTTCCTCCGCGACTTCCTCGTTGACGATCAGCCTGGCCACCTCCCGCAGACAACCGGCCATTTGTAATGATCGGAACACGTTCCAGGTGAGGGTGTCCTCGGACTTCTCCAGCCCCAGCCGGTCGCTCTCGTGCTTGAAAGGGTGGCCGACGACGCGGGCGGCGACAAGTTCGGAATCGACGATGATGTTTCGCCGCACGTCGGCGTATGAGTAGGTGACGCTCTTTCCAGAGTGATGACAGCGAATGCCATGCACCGGACAGAGATCGTTCCCCGGACGGAGCACGTGGTTGCAGCCGCGGACGTAGCAACGGACGCGACGCGGCGGACCACGGTCCCCGTGAACCTCCGGGTCAAGGTCTGGCGTCCCGTAGGGAAGCGGTCGTTCCGGTGTCATCAGCAGATCATCTTTCCGGCTCTTGTTGAGGGAAGCCGACCCCTGGGGGCGGCCACGCCGCAGTATCGCACGATCACCTGCCCGCGGGAAGGCGGGCAGGCGAAGAACGCGTTGGTTCCGTCCGGATGGCCCACGCCACGCAGTTCAGCACACCGCCTTCCCTGGCCAGATCGCCGCACCGCAGCGGCATGACCCTGGCCCCGGGCAGCAGCAGCTCCAGCGTCTCGCAGGCCAGGTCGTCCTGCGGCACGCCGTAGGCCGGCACGATGACCAGCTTCCCGACTCGCAGGAAGTTGACGTAGTTCCCGGCCGCGGACGGGATCCCGTCCACCACCTCGTCGGTTCGGAAGTGGGGCAACCGCTCGACGGTCAGGCCGTGCCGACGCAGGTCCGCCTCCAGGCGGGCGCCGTAGCCCCGATCGAGTTCGCGGTAGTCGTTGACGACGACCACCTCCTCGTCGATGAAGCGCACGACGCCGTCCGCGTGGCCGATCACGTCGTAGGGCTCCTTGGGGATGAAGATGCAGTTGGCGCGGAGGATGGCCGCAAGCTCTTCCCGCAACGCCGGCCGGGCATGCTCCGGGTTCTCCTTGTAGACCTTCTCCGTCAGGATCGCCTTGTCGCTGCTGGCGACGACGTTGCCGCCGTCCAGGTTGATGTCGGAGGTGCAGAGCCTGGCGCCGAGCGGGACAGCCTGGCGGGCCTCGTCGGGCGTGACGAGTTCGGCGTTGTCGTGGAGGTAGTCCGGCCTGTACTGGAACAGCACGAACTCACTGGCCGCGACCTGCACGGGCATGAAGTCGCGGGCCCAGACGTCGCGTGTGCCGGCCAGCAAGCGGGGCTCGACGCCAGTCCCAGCGAGGAGACCGGCAAACCGCGACCAAAAGTCGGGGTGCCGGACCGGCAGCAGGGCGGAGAAGAACACTTCGGTGGTTTCCCAGTCCGGGATCATGGTTGCCTCACTTCGTGCCGTCTTGCGGAGGAGTTGGAAAGGCTTGGCTCCCGCAGGGCATGGTGGTGTTCCAGGCATTCGCGTCGGCCGGTGCCCTCTGTGCAGGACAGCCTGCCTGATGCCACCCTTCGCGGGGCCTGCGTCTCCTCGGGAGCACAAGCCCTCTGCTATACCCGCGGGAAGGATCGCTCGCGGTGATCCGCGGGGGTTTCATCGAATCTTCACAATCGGGCCGGTCTTGGCTCATCGCCCTGAATGACGATCTTCACCTATTGGCTTCCATCACCCGGCGTGATCCCCCTGCGGACCAGCACGATTTCCGAAGCCCCCTGACCGGCCCGACGCTTCTGCGAAGCGTCGCTAAACCGGGGGCTCATCCCCCGGCCCGAACCGCTTCAGCACCGCGCGCATCATCCCCAGAGCCTTCTCCTCCTCCCCGGCGCTGCCACGCAGCCCGCCCCAGTTCAGCTCGCCGCCCAGGCCCCCGTTCCTGGCGGCGCGATTGAACTGCTCGCGCACGCGCAGCCCCCACAACGCCCCGAAGGAATCGCGATGCGCCAGCCACAGCGCATCGACCTCGCCGAGCTGGCGGCGAAAGGCATTCTGGCCCAGCGCCGCCCACGGCGCGGCCGCCAGCAAGGCCCGCCCAACCCAGTGAATGAGGCCCTCGGGCTCTGCCCCCTCAAGTCGTGCCAGTTCGACGCCCCAGGCCCCTGCGAGCAGGAGCGCCGCCAGCCAGAATCGGGTCGGCAGGTAGTTCAGCACCGGCACCGCCAGCGCTCCGCCCAGGAAGAGCAGGTGCGCGGTGGATAGCCTCAACTCGCCCAGCCCCTCCGCCAGAGGCCGCAGCAGCACCGCGAGCAGCCCCGCCACCACGAAGTTCCACGCGCCGACGCCCGGCCGGCGCGCCCCCAGCACGGCCACCCCGGCACAGCCGCTCAGGCACAGCGCCAGGTAGGTGAGCAGCGGTCCCTCGCTCCACGCCGCTGCCACCCAGGCGCCCCAGGCACAACCGGCCCAGATTATCGCCGGGCGGAGCGTGGTGCCTGCGGCCGCGCGCCACGCGCCGTACAGCGGGAAAAACCCGCCCAACAAGATCGTTCCCCACAGAACGGACACGCCGACCTCCTCTGGAAAACTGTGGCGCCCGTATCGCGCCCGGCCCCCCAGTCGTTCTCTCCCTCACCCAGCTTTCCCGCACTTCCACCGTCGAGCCGGCCGATCCTTGATCTAGAGCGATTAGCGTGGCACTTGCTTGACCCGAGGGCTTCGACCTGCCACACGGGAGCCAACTATGAGATTCCGACTGTTCCTTTTCCTGGTGTTGCTACCGACTCTGACCCAACCTGCGCAAGCGGGCATCCTCTTCAACCGCGGCAAGAACAAGAAGCCCACTCCGGCCGAGCGGGTGCCGGAGCTCATCGGCCTCGTCAAGGCGGACCGCGACGAGCACAAGCGGGCGCGGGCCGCGGAGGAGCTCCGCCAGTACGACCCCGCCGCCTTTCCCCAGATCGTGCCCACCCTGATCGAGGTGCTCCAGAACGACAAGAGGCCGGTCGTGCGGGCCGAGGCCATCGTGAGCCTCGGAAAGCTGCGCCCGGTGTCGCAGCAGGCGGGCATGGCGCTCGAGCAGGCGCTGGCTAACGATGCGTCCATGCGCGTGCGCATCCAGGCCCGCAGCGCCCTGCTCGGCTATCATTGGGCCGGCTACCGCAACACCGGCAACAAGAACGAGCCCCCGCCGCTCAACACGACCAAGGAGCCGCCCGTCGCCCCCAGCGACCGCGTCCCGCCGCCGATCAGCACGCGGGAGGGCTCGACGCCCCAACCGCCGAGGGTGACGCCCGTGCCGGTGCGGCCCAACCTGGCACGGCCCCTGCCGCCCGGCCCCGCCGCCCTGACGCCACCCACGCCCTCGACGCAGGAACCGCCCACGGCCCCGCCGATCGGCGCGACGCCGACACCCGCCCCGGCCCCTGTCCCCCCGCCGGCGCCCTCGTCGGGCCCGTCGCTGGAGGGGCCGCAACTGTAAGGCGCTCGGCGGGGAAAACACTCCTCGTAGGACGGCTCTCCCGAGCCGTCCTCTACCCGGCAGGACGGTTCGGGAGAGCCGTCCCACGGGCCGTTCTCTCGCGCTGTTTCGCCGCGATTCGCCGGAACGCTCCGGCGAACCGGCCTCACGCCTTCACCTTCTCGCGCAGCGGCAGTTGATGCGCCGACATGCCGTACAGCGCCTCGGCCACCTCGCCGATCGTCTCCGTCAGCGTCGGGTGGGCGTGCATCGTCATTGCCACGTCGCGCGCCGACGCCGCCATCTCGATGGCCAGCATCGCCTCGCCGAGCAGTTCCCCCGCTTCCACGCCGACGATGCCCACGCCCAGGACGCGCTCGCTCTCCGGATCGACGAGCAACTTCGTCTTCCCCTCCGGCCGGCCCAGCGTCAGCGCGCGCCCCGACCCGGCCCAGGGGAAGTGGAGCACCTTCACCTTGCGGCCCTGCTTGGCCGCCTCCGTCTCCGTCAGCCCGCACCAGGCCACCTCGGGGTCGGTGAACACCACCGCGGGGACCGCCCGCGCGTCGTAGACCGCCGGATGGCCCAGCAGCACCTCGACGGCGATCTTGCCCTCGTAGGTCGCCTTGTGCGCCAGCATCGGCTCCCCCGCCACGTCGCCGATCGCGAAAATGTGCTGAACGTTGGTGCGGCGCTGCTCGTCCACCGTGACGAAGCCCTTGTCGTCGAGCGCCACGCCCGCCTTTTCCAGGCCCAGGTCGCGGCTGTTGGGCCGCCGGCCAACCGACACCAGCACGCGCTCGAAAACCTGCTCCTTCTCCGTGATGCCCTCGCCTTCGAGGGTGGCGCGAATGCCCTCGCGCACCTCCTCCAGCTTCACGACCTTGGTGTTGAGCAAGATCTTGTCGAACAGCTTGACGAGGCGCTTCTGGAGCGGCTGGACGAGGTCGCGATCGACGCCCGGCAGCAGGCCGTCGGTCAGCTCGACCACCGTCACCTTGCTGCCGAGGGCCGCGTAGGCGTAGCCCATCTCCAGCCCGATGTAGCCCCCGCCGACCACGAGCAAGCGCGGCGGCAGGTCCTCGAGCTTGAGCGCCCCCGTCGAGTCCATGACCCGCGACGTGGGCAGGTTGAAGGCGGGCGGACGCGTCGGCACGGAGCCCGTGGCGATGATGCAGTTCTCGAAGCGATAGGCGCCCCCGCCCTCGACCTGGATGGTGTGGTCATCGACGAACTTGCCGCGGCCGGTGACGAACTCGACCTTGCGCGCCTTCGCCAGGCTGACGAGGTTCCGGGAGAGCGTATCGACGACCTTTTGCCAGTGCCCGCGCACCCCGTTGATGTCGATCTTTGGCGGCCCGAAGGTGACGCCGACCTGGGCGCCGTCACGGACGTCGGTGATGAGCTTGGCGGCGTGCAAGAGCGCCTTGGAGGGGATGCAGCCGACGTGCAGACACGTCCCGCCCGGCCGGGCCCCGGCGTCGATGAGCGCGACCTTGATGCCGTGGTCGGCCGCCAGGAACGCCGCGGCGTAGCCGCCCGGGCCGGCGCCGAGGACGACCAGGCCCGTTTCTTTCGCTTCAGCCATCGTGTGGTTTACCCCGCTTCGGCGACCGGCAGGAGCATATGGGTAGGACGGCTCTCCCGAGCCGTCCAGATCAGTAGGACGGCTCAGGAGAGCCGTCCTACAGGAAACAAGTCCTGCCCGTCTCCTTATTCTACGCATGCAGCAGCATCAGCCACGGGCTCTCGAGCAGGTCGGCCACGCGGCGCGCGAAGCGGGCGGCGTCGGCGCCGTCGATCACGCGGTGGTCGTACGACAGCGACAGCGGCAGGAGGAGCCGCGACACGATCTGGCCTTCGCGGACCGTCGGCTGCATCCGGCTGCGCGACAGGCCCAGGATGGCCACCTCGGGATGGTTCACGATCGGCGTGAAGCCGGTCCCGCCGATCCCGCCGAGGTTGGTGATCGTGAACGTGCCCCCACTCATGTCCACCTTGCCCTGGCGTGCCCGGTCGGCCGTCTCCGTCAGCTCCTTGCCCAGCTCCTCGATGCCCTTCTTGTCCACGTCGCGGATCACCGGCACCAGCAGGCCGCCCTTGGTATCGACGGCCACGCCGAGGTGATAATACTTCTTCAGGATCAGTTCCCCGCCCGCGAGGTCGAGCGTGCTGTTGAAGGTCGGGAACTGCTTCAGCGCAATGGCGCACGCCTTGAGGGCGAACGCCGTCACGGTGAGCTTCAGCCCCTTCCCTTCCTGCTGCTTGCGGAACGCCTCCAGGTCGGTTATGTCGGCGACGTCGTTCTGCGTCACGTGCGGGATGAGCGACCACGACAGGCTCATCTTCTGCGCCGTCAGCTTGCGCACGCGGTTGAGCGGCTCGCGGACGACCTCGCCAAACTCCTCGAAGTTCGGCAGCGGCGGGGCCTGCACGCCCCCCCCGACCGCGACCAGCCCTCCTCCGCCAAACTGAGACTTGACGTCGTCCTCGGTGATGCGCCCCTTCGGCCCGCTGCCGCGCACGGAACGCAGATCGACGTTCAGCTTCCGGGCCAGCCAGCGCGTGGCGGGGCCGGCGAGGACGAGATCGGGGCGACTGTCGCCCTTGGCGGCCGGCGCTGCGGCGGGCGCGCGATTGGGGGCCAGCGCCGGCTTCTTGTCGGGCTCCTTCTTGTCGGGCTCTTTCTTCGCCGCGGGGGCCGATTTGGGAGCTTCCGGCTCCTTCTTCGCCGGCTCCGCCTTGGCGGCCGGGGCCTTTCCGCCGACGGCCTCGCCGTTGGCCTCGATGACGCAGTAGACCTGCCCGATCTTGAGCTCGTCGCCGACCTTGACGCGGAACTCGACGAGGCGCCCGGCGACGGGGGCGGAGACCTCCATGTTGGACTTGTCGGCGTTGACCACCATCAACGGCTGGTCCTTCTCGACGTCCTGCCCGGAAGCGACGAGGATCTCGTTGACCTCGACCGCCTCGACGTTCTCTTTCAGCTTGGGCAGCTTGATCTCGTTCGCCATCGCTTTCCTCTCTTCAGGCCCCTAGCGGGCTGATCTTCTCCGGGTCGATGCCCAGCTTCACGATCGCCTCCTGCACGGCGGCCGGCTTGATCGCGCCCTTGCGGCTGAGCTGGTAGAGCGCCGCCGCGGCGATGCACTCTCCATCGACCTCGAAGTGGCGCCGCAGGTTGGCCCGCGTCTCGCTGCGGCCGAAGCCGTCGGTCCCCAGCGGGTAGAGCCCGCCCGGCACCCAGCGGGCGATCATCTCCGGCAGCGAACGCATGTAGTCGCTCGCCGCCAGGAACACGCCCTCCTCGTTGGCCAGGACTTGCTCCACGTAGGACTTCTTCGGCGTGGCCGTCGGGTGCAGGAAGTTCCAGCGCTCGGCCTCGAGGGCGTCGCGGCGCAGTTCCTTGTAGCTGGTCACGCTCCAGACGTCGGCCGCCACGCCGAACTCGCGGGCCAGGAGCTCCTGGGCCCGAAGCACCTGGATGAGGATCGGCCCGCTGCCGAAGAGTTGGACCTTGGGGCCGCGCGTCGAGAGCGTCGAGGGGCGCAACTTGTACAGGCCCTTGAGGATGCCCTCCTCGACCGCCTCGCGGGACGGGGCCTCGGGCATGGGAGGCATCGGGTAGTTGTCGTTGTAGAGGGTAATGTAATAAAACACGTCTTCCGTGGCGCCCTCGCCGTACATCCGCCGGATGCCGTCGCGCAGAATGACAGCCAACTCGTAGGAGAAGGTGGGGTCGTAGGCCATCAGGTTCGGCACGGTCGAGGCCAGCACGTGACTGTGGCCGTCCTCGTGCTGGAGCCCCTCGCCGTTGAGCGTGGTCCGGCCGGCGGTGGCCCCGAGCAGGAACCCGCGCGCCCGCAGGTCGGCCGCGGCCCAGATCAGGTCGCCGATGCGCTGGAAGCCGAACATCGAATAGTAGATGAAGAACGGGATCGTCGGCACGCCGTGGGTCGCGTAGGCGGTGCCGGCCGCGATGAACGACGACATCGAGCCGGCCTCGGTGATGCCCTCCTCGAGGATCTGGCCACTCTTGGCCTCGCGGTAGGCGTAGGCGCTTTCGTCGTCTACGGGACTGTAGTTCTGCCCGACGCTGGAGTAGATCTTGTACGTCGTGAACAGCGGGTCCATGCCGAAGGTGCGGGCCTCGTCGGGGATGATCGGCACGACGTACTTGCCCAGGCCCTTCTTGTCCTTGAGCAGTCGGTCGATCATGTCCACGAACACCTGCGTCGTCGAGGGCGTGAGCTTGCCGGCGCCCTTGCTGTAGTGGTCGATGAAGTCCTTGCCGGGCGGCGTCAACGTGGGGCATTTCGTCGAGCGCGTCGGCAGGTAGCCGCCCAGCTTCTTTCGGCGCTCGTGCAGGTATTTCATCTCGGGGGAGCTGTCGGCGGGCTTGTAGAGCTGAGCGCGATTGGCCTGCTCGTCGGAGAGGGGGAGCTTGAAGCGGGCGAGGAAGTGCTGCAGGACCTTCTGCTTCTCCTTGAAGACCTTGATGTTGTGGATGCTGAGCATGCCCTCGCCGAACTTGCCCAGCCCGTAGCCCTTGACCGTGCTGACGAGGACCACCGTCGGGGCCCCCTTGTGCTCGACGGCGGCCTTGTAGCCGGCGTAGACCTTGACCGGGTCGTGTCCGCCACGTTTCAGGCCCGCGAGCTGCTCGTCGGTGAGGTCTTTGACCAACTCCAGCAGCTCGGGGTACTTGCCGAAGAACTCCTTGCGAACGTATTTCCCCTCGCTGACGGCGTATTTCATGTAATCGCCATCGACGACCTCGTCCATCCGCTTTATCAGCAGCCCGCTCTTGTCGGCGGCGAGGAGCGGGTCCCAGTCGCTGCCCCAGAGCACCTTGACGCAGTTCCACCCTGCCCCGCGGAAGGCGGCCTCGAGCTCCTGGACGATCTTGCCGTTGCCGCGCACGGGGCCGTCGAGGCGCTGGAGGTTGCAGTTGATGACGAACACGAGGTTGTCGAGCTTTTCGCGCGAGGCGAGGGTGATGGCGCCGAGCGACTCGGGCTCGTCCATCTCGCCATCGCCGAGGAAGCACCAGACCTTCTGATCGGAGGCCGGCTTGAGCCCGCGGTTTTCGAGGTAGCGGTTGTAGCGCGCCTGGTAGATGGCCATGATGGGGCCGAGGCCCATCGACACGGTCGGGAACTGCCAGAAGGTCGGCATCAGCCAGGGGTGGGGGTAGGACGACAGCCCCCCGCCCTCGGCGAGCTCGCGGCGGAAGTTCTTGAGCTGTTTCTCGGAGAGCCTGCCTTCGAGAAAGGCGCGGGCGTAGATGCCGGGCGAGGCATGGCCCTGGAAGTAGACGAGGTCGGCCCCGCCGGGGGCGTCGGGCCCGCGGAAGAAGTGGTTGAAGCCGACCTCGTAGAGCGTGGCCGAGGAGGCGAAGGTGCCGATGTGCCCGCCGATGGTCTTGTCGGCCTCGTTGGCCTGGACGACCATGGCCATCGCGTTCCAGCGAACCACGCTCTTGATGCTGCGTTCGAGGGCGCGGTCGCCAGGGAATGGAGGCTGCCGCTCGGCGGGGATGGTGTTGACGTAGGCCGTGTTGGCCGAGAAGGGCACCGCAACACCGCTGCGCTCGGCATGCTGGCCGAGTTGGCCGAGGAGGTTGGTGGCCCGCTCCTTGCCTTCGAGGTAGACGACCGCGTCGAGCGATTCGAGCCATTCGCTCGTCTCGAGGGCGTCCTCGTTGGCCTGGTCGCTGTCGTTGGTGAGGTGTTCGGCGGCGCCGTTGGTCTGTGCGGAGGTCGATTGAGCCTCGCGCTCCCTGGTCCCTTCACCTGTCATGGTTTGAGCTCCCCGCGACCTGTCGCTCTCTGGTTCCGCCCACGGCGGCCTCCGGTGCCGCCTAGCGTTATTGGTATTGGATTTCCCGGAAGAGGGGTAGATGGGTTTCCGGGGCGCGCCTCGCGGGCGGCCACTCTTCCCTCACCCCCCAACCCCCTCTCCCAAGGAGGGAGAGGGGGAGCCAGATGGGGAGGGCGAGCTTTTCTCTCCACGGTCGCCGTTTCCTCTCCCCCTCTCCCGTTCTGGGAGAGGGGGTTGGGGGGTGAGGGAAGTGCCCGGCGCTGCCGCCGCGCGCCGCGCAGCCTACATTGACCCCCGGTCGATTACAGGCCTTTTCAAGGGAGCCGGGATGATGCGACGTCTACTGTCAGTGGGTGCGTTGTTGGCGGGGCTGGCCGGGCTGGCTGGCCCCGGGTTGGGCGAAGAGAAGAAGGCGGTGAACGAGACCGGCTGGGTGCCGCTGTTCAACGGCAAGGACCTGACCGGCTGGAAGACGTTCCCCAAGGGCCCAGGCAAGTGGAAGGTCGAGGATGGCGTGCTGATCGGCAGCGGCCCGGCGAGCCATCTCTTCAGCGAGCGCGGCGACTACGAGAACTTCCACTTCCGCGTCGAGGCCAAGATCAACGACAAGGGCAACAGCGGGCAGTATTTCCGCACGAAGTTCGGGGGCGGCTTTCCGGCCGGTTACGAGGCCCAGATCAACGCCACGCACGGCGACCCCGTCCGCACGGGCAGCCTCTACCCTTCCAGCGGCGACATGCGCAAGGTCAAGGAGAACCTGGTGCTCAAGTCGCCGCACAAGCCAGACGAGTGGTTCACGCAGGAGGTGATCGCCGTCGGCGACAAGATCACCATTCTCGTCAACGGCAAGAAGACGGTCGAGTGGCGCGACCCGAAGTGGCGCTACAAGAAGGGGCACTTCGCGCTGCAGCAGCACGACCCCGGCTCGGTCGTCCAGTTCCGGAAGATCGAGGTCAAGGAACTGCCGGCGACGAAGGAGTAGCCGGGACGCAGCGCCCAGCGCCCTCCTCGCCTGCACGGGCCGGAGGGCGCGTGGGAGCAGCCTCGCCGTCGATTTCCGTGCCGCCAGCCTCCGACCGGGAAGTACCAGGGTAGCCAGGTGTCTCGGGTCAGGAGGTCGCGCCATGAGGTCCGGTACAAAACAGACGAGCGTGGTCCGCTATCTCCAGGCGCTGGTCGGCGGTGCCCCCACCGACGCCGAACTGCTCGCCCGGTACGCCCAGGGCCGGGATGAGGACGCCTTCGCGGAGGTGGTGCGACGCTACGGCGGGCCGGTCCTGAGCGTGGCGCGCCGGCAGTTGGTCGATCGCGAGCAGGCCGACGACGTCTTCCAGGCGTCGTTCCTTGCGCTCGCACGGGCCGCGCAACGGCTCGGGCGCCAGGCGCCGCTGGCGAACTGGTTGTACACGGTGGCGCTGCGCCAGGCGCGCAAGGCACGGGCCCGGGACGCGCGGCGGATCGAGCGCGAGGCGGCCCAGGCCCTGCCGGCCACGTCCTCGCGCGATCCGGTGGCGGAGACCAGCGGCCGGGAATTGATGTGCGTCGTCGATGAGGAACTGGCCCGGTTGCCGGAAAAGGACCGTCTGGCAGTGTTGCTCTGCTGTGTCCAGGGGCTGTCGCGCGAGGAGGCGGCCCGGCAACTGGGCTGGTCCGACGGCGCGGTGAAGGGGCGGCTGGAGCGCGGCCGGCAGCGGTTGGCCGCGCGGCTCACGGAGCGCGGGCTGGCGCCGGCGGCACTGGCCCGCGCCCCGTTGACGGCGGTCGCCGTGCCGGCGGACCTGTTCGCGCGGGCGGTCGCCCTGGGCGCGGCCCCGTGGTCGAAGGCCCTGCCGGCCGCGGTGCTGGCGCTGGCCGCGCCGGAGGCGCCGCGCCGGTTCCTTCCTCCCTTGCTGTTCTGTTCGCTGATGCTCGCCGGGTTGGCCGGCCTGGCGCTCGCCTCGGGAGGGAAGGTCGCAATGAGGCCCACCCCCAAAGGGCCCGCATTGCGCGCGGCGGCGCCCCCCGTTCGCGACGAAGACCCGCTCCCCGCCAACAGCGTCTTGCGCTTCGGCACGTCCCGCTACCGGCACGGCACCCCCATCTCGAACCTGGCCGTTTCGCGCGACGAGAAGGTTGCCGTCGCCGCGAGCGGAAACCACGTATTTGGCTGCGTGCGGGCGTTCGACCTCGCGACGGGCCGGGAGCTCTACGTGCTGAAAGCGGGCACCTTCAACGAGGCGGTCGCCCTCTCCCCCGACGGGACAAAGCTCGCCACCAAGGAGGGGAGCACCGTCTCCGTCCGCGACGCCGCACCGGCAAGGAGCTCCAGAAGATCGAGTGCCCCACCGCCAACCCGCGCACCATCACGCAGTGGATCGCCTTCGCTCCCGACGGCAAGGCGCTGGCGGTCGCCACGGCCGACGGCAAGGGGATTCACCTGCTCGACCTGGACCGAGGGACCGTGGCCCGGACGTTCCGGCACCAGAGCGTCGTGTTCGCGGTCGCCTTCTCGCCGGACGGCACGTTGCTGGCGGGCGGCGGGTACGACAGCGAGAAGGGCACCCATTTCGTGCGGCTGTGGGAGGTCGCCACCGGCAAGGAACGGCGCCGCTTCGAGACCGCTCGCGGCGGCACGCGCTCCCTGGCGTTTTCCGCCGACGGCAAGGCGCTGGCCACGGGGGACGACAGCGCCCGGCCGAAGCCCCTGCTCCGGCTCTTCGACGTGGAGAGTGGAAAGGAACGCAGACAAATTCCCTTCCCCGACGGCAGCAGCGTCCGCTCCGTCGCCTTCGCCCCGGACGGGCTCACCGTCGCTGCCTCGGGCGGTTCCTCCACGCGGCTGTTCGCCGTCTCCAACGGGAAGGAATTGTTGCGCCTGGACGGCAAGGCCATCGGCCTGCACTTCTCGGCCAACGGCAAGGTGCTGACCGGCGCCGTCGCCGGGGCAATCCGCCGCTGGGGCGCTGCCACGGGCCGGCCGCTCACCCCCGAGGGCGCGGAGAGCCCCGTCGATCAGGTGCTGGTCGCGCCCGACGGCAAACGGGTCGTCGCGCGCGGCCAGGACGGCGACGTTCACGTCTGGGACGGGCGCACCGGCGCCCACCTGCGGCGGCTGAGTGCCACGTGGCAGCGCGGCATCGCGCTGAGCCCCGATGGCCGATTCCTCGCCTGGCCCACCCCGGACGAGAGCGTGAAGTACGAGTTGCCGGGGCGGTGGAAAGCGAGCGTCACCGGCAGCCGCCTCCGCCTGTACGACCTGAGCGCCGGCCGGTTCGTCGAGCGGTTTCCGGCGTTCAAGGGCGAGGCCCACCGTTTGTTCTTCGCCCCGGGTGGGAAGGCCCTCATCACGGTCGATTTCAACGACGGCCGGGTGCGGGCCTGGGACGTGGCGACGGGCAAGGAACAGCGGTCGTTCCTCGCCCTCCGCAAGGGCGAGAAGGTGAGGCCGTATTACCTGTGGAGCAGTGCGCTGTCTCCCGACGGGAAGACGCTTGCGGTGACGTATCAGCGAGCCGATAACACCACCGCCTTGCTCGGGGCGTATGCCGTCCGCCTCTGGGACGTGGCCACCGGCAAGGAACTGCACGATTTGCCGGGCCACCTCTTTTACGTCGAGGGCCTGGCGTTCTCGCCTGACGGCCGGTCCCTCGTCACCGGCAGCGACCCCCTGGCCCCCTTCATCCAGCGAGTTGCGAAGCGCCCCGCCAATCAGGTCTACGTCTGGGACGTGGCGACGGGGCGGCGCGTGGTGGCGTTGCCCGAAGGCCTGCCGATCGGCGCGCAGGGCGCGGCGTTCGCGCCCGACGGGCGGACGTTGGCGACGGCCTCGCCCGACGGCGCGATCCGCCTGTGGGAGGTCGCGACCTGGTCGGTGCGGGCCGAGTTTCGCGGCCACCGCGACCGGGTCACGCGCCTGGCCTTCGCCCGGGATGGGAGGCTGCTCTCCGGCAGCCTGGACACGACCGTCCTGGCGTGGAACGTGCGCCCGCCCCGGCCTCGGGCGGCCGGCGCGCTTGCTGCCGCGTGGGCCGACTTGCTCCAGCTCAAGGCGGCGCCGGCGTTTCGCGCCCAGGGACGGTTGCTAGCGAGCCCACCCGAGGCGGTCGCTCTGTTCGAGAAAACGATCGAGCCGGTCGAAGCGGTTGATCCGAAGCGCCTGGCCCGACTGATCGCCGATCTCGATAGTGCGGATTTCGATGCCCGCGACAAGGCGACCCAGGAACTGCGAGCGCTTGGCGGCCGGGCCGCCCCCGTGCTCCGGGTGGCGGCGAAGAAACCGGGCTCCCTCGAGCCGCGCCTTCGCGCGGCGAGGTTGCTCGCCGAACTGCACAAAGGGCCGACGGCGGAAGAGCTTCGGGCGCTGCGGGCGGTCGAGGTGTTGGAGTGGGCCGATACGGCGGAGGCGCGGCGGCTTCTCCGCGCGTGGGCGAAGGGGGCGCCGGGGGCGCGACTGACGGGGGCGGCGGAGGCGGCGGTCGGGCGGTTGAAGGCGCACGGGGGGCGCCGGGAGTGATCCCGGCCCGGACGTACGCAAAGAAAGAAACCGCCGAGCTCTGAGGGCCCCTCGACGAACGGGTGCCGCCGTCCGAAAACAAGGGAGGTGGGGCCCTCGCCTCCTCGAACAGGGGAACCGTCATGCGATTGTCCGAAGACAAGATCAGGGAAGCGATCCTCCACCCCGACCTCGAAGTTCGCGACCGGGCGACGACGTACTTCGGCAAGTCCCACTCCCCCGACCTCTCCCTCATGCCGCTGGTCGTGCGGGCGGTCGAGACGTATGGCAGGCAGGACGCCTACCACCTGGTCGGCGCGTCCAGGGGCTTGCGGCAGACGGAAGACACCATCGCCTGGGTCATTCGGGAACTGAACGACGAGCGCTGCGACGAGCACGAAAACTACGCCTACAACCTGTCGATGGTCCTGGTAGAGGCCGATCCCGCCCTCCTGCTGCCCGTGGAGGCAGCGGTCCTGGAGGCCCGCCACTTCCAGGCCCACTTGCGGACGGCCTTCACCGAGCGCCTGCGGATGCTGTCCTGGGACGTCGCCACCTGCTGGCAGCGCCTGGAAGAATTCTGCGAGGCGGCGAAGGACAAGCAGTACGCCAACGAGGTCAACCTGGGCCACGCCCACCGCATCGTGGAGGCCCTGGCCCGTCACGGCCGGGAGTGCGAAGTGAAGGCCCATGCGATCCTGGCGCAGAAGGTGACCGACTTCGACAACGATCCCCTGGCCTGGCTCGAGCCGCTCGCCGTGCGCCTGGCCGGGCAAGCGCAGTTGAGCTCCGCCGTGCCCTCGATCGTGGCCAAGCTCCTCCAGGACGGCGGGGACGTGCTCAACGAGGAGTGCGCCGCGGCGCTCACCAGGATTGGCACGCCCGCCGTCCTCGAGAGCGTGGCCGAGGCGTACCCCAAGGCCGAACATCACTTCCGGCTCTACGCCACGGGCCCCCTGGAAAACGTCCACTCCGATCTGGCCGTGGAGAAGTGTCTCTCCCTGCTGCGGCAGGAGAAGGAAGACAACATCCGCGTGTGCCTGGCCGAGGCCTTGCTCTCCCACTTTGCCAACGAGGGGATCGTGGCGGCCCGCGCGCTCCTCGTGGGCCAACCGCTCGACTTCGCGAGCCGAGGGCTGAGGAACTACCTGCTGGAAACCTGCACGCTCATGGGCGAGCGGTTCCCCGAGTACGACGCGTGGCGGGCGGCCGAGAAGGCTGAGAAGGAGGAACACCGGCGCCGGGTGAAGGAGCTCGAGGGCGACCCCAGGGCCCTGATGCTGTTCGCCCTCGAAAAGCTGGTCGGCAAGAGCGCGGCGGCCCCGCCGCCTGCCAAACTGCCCCAGCCTCCGGCCCCTCGCCTGCCCCTGCCACGCAAGCCCGCAGGCAAGGTGAAGATCGGCCGGAACGACCCCTGCCGCTGTGGGAGTGGGAAGAAGTTCAAGAACTGCTGCCTGAGAAAGTGAGGTCAGGGCGAGGAAAAAGAAGAAACGCCCGCCGAAGCAGTCGGGTTCGCTGAGCTGGGTGTTCGAGCCCGACGTCCCCACCAACGACTGCTTCGACGCCCGGACCGGACCGGGCCGCCGAAGGCGCGAGCCAAAAAAGGGTAGGGCGCAAGCCCTTTCGCACGACGTCGAAGATCTTTTCGGGCCGGAAAGTGACCTCTCTCCGTGGTAGCGCCTGCAAGGAAAAAACCGCAAGTCCTTGTGGAACTTAGGGCTTTCTGGAGTGGACAGGCCCGGGCTTGAACCGGGGACCTAAGGATTTTCAGTCCTTCGCTCTACCAACTGAGCTACCTGTCCCTTGCACACCCTGGATTTTAGGCGTTTCCCCTCCGTCGTCAACCTCGCGCTCGCCGACTCGCCCTTCCGCCTGGCAGACGGGCGCAGGCGCAATCGGTTCGGTCTCGCGCGAGGCCGAGCACAGCAGCCCCGGAGTGAGAGGGCGCGTAGCAACTTTTGCCGGCTCAGAGCCTGTGAATTAATCCCCGATCATCGCCGTAAGTCCTTATTCGATGGTCCGCTGACGGGGTGATCTGGAATAAATTCACAGCCTCTCAGAAGGCCGGCAGGGGCCAGACGGTGAACCAGGCCAGCGCCAGGAGCACCGCGAGGGCCCAGGCGACGACGACCGACAGTTTGGGCAGGTGCGGCAGCCGGGCGATCAGACGATGAGTTGCTGACTTGTCCATGACGTTCTCCTGGAGGTGCGCCTCGTCGCCGTTCCGGGGCCCGGGTTGCCCTCGGGCCGATGCTCCGCCTCAGCGCTCGTCCGGGGAACTGCTTGCTCCCACCCGTTACGGTAGCCCGGCCTGGGCCTCCCGACAACGGTCTCTGGCCCACTTTCTCCGCAGAGGGCCTGAATGGCTGGGTGAGGCGGGGCCGGCGCGGCGCGCACGACGTCCCCCAACGCGCCCGCCGCAGGCGCACTCGAAGGTGCGCTTGCGGCCGGGAGGCGAGCTCCAGAGTCAGGCTCGAAAGCCTGACGTACGTCACTCCACCGTCACGCTCTTGGCGAGGTTGCGCGGCTTGTCCACGTCGCAGCCGCGCAAGAGCGCCACGTGATAGGCCAGCAGTTGTAGCGGCACGACGGAGACGAGCGGTTGCAGGTACTCCGGCACCTCGGGGATGTAGATCACGTCGTCGGCCCGCGCCGCCACCTCCTCATCGCCCTCGCACGCGATGGCGATGACAGGGCCGCCGCGCGCCTTGACCTCTTCGAGATTGCTCATCACCTTGTCGTAAATCGGGCCGCGGGGCATCAGGAAGACCGACGGCGTGTGGGCATCGACCAGCGCGATGGGCCCGTGCTTCATCTCGGCGGCGGGATAACCTTCCGCATGGATGTAACTGATCTCCTTGAGCTTCAACGCCCCCTCCAGCGCCACCGGGTAGTGGTACTGCCGGCCCAGGTAGAGGAAGTTGTTGACGTGCGCGTACTTCTCCGCTATCTGCTTGACCGCGTCGTCGCAGTTGAGCGCCCGCCGCACCGCGTCGGGCACCGCGCGCAGCTCGCGAATCATCCGCTGGCCCTGCAAGCTCGAGAGGTGGCGGAGGCGGCCGAAGTAGAGGGCGAGCATGGTGAGGACGGCGACCTGATTGGTGAACGCCTTGGTGCTCGCCACCCCGATCTCCGGCCCGGCATGCAGGTAGACCCCGCCGTCGGCCTCGCGGGCGATGCTGCTGCCGACCACGTTGCACAGCGCCAGCGTCGGGTGGCCCTTGCGCTTGCTCTCGCGCAGGGCAGCCAGCGTGTCGGCCGTCTCGCCCGACTGCGTCAGGGCGATCACGATGGTGTTGCGGTCGATTGGCGGGTTGCGGTAGCGGAACTCGCTGGCATACTCCACCTCCACCGGCAGCCGCGCCAGCTCCTCGAACAGATACTCGCCCGCCAGCGCGGCGTGGTAGCTCGTCCCGCACGCCGTCAGGATGATCCGCTCCGCCTGACGCAACCGCTGTACGTCCAGGTTCAGGCCGCCGAAGTGGGCGGTCGCGTCGCCGTCATCGAGCCGGCCGCGCAGGGCGTTCTCCAGCGCTTCGGGCTGCTCGTAGATCTCCTTGAGCATGTAGTGCTCGAAGACGCCCTTGTCGGTGTCCGATTCCTCCCAGTCGATGCTGTGGACCAGCGCCTCGACGCGGGTGCGATCCTGGTCGAGCAGGTGCCACTCCTCCGCCGTCAGTACGCACACCTGATGGTCTTGAAGATAGACCACCTTGTCGGTGTTGCCGACCATCGCCGACGGGTCGCTCGCCAGGAAGTACTCGCCCTGGCCGATGCCCAGCACCAGGGGGCTGCCCAGGCGCGCGCCGAGGACCACCCCCGGGCAAAGGGGGCTCAGCACCGCCAGGCCATAGGTGCCCTTGAGCAGCGCCAGCGTCTTCGTCAGCGCCTCCACCAACTCGCTCGCGGGCAGAAGGTGAGGCTTGCCGGTGCCGTTCGTGCCGTTGCGCTCCCAGCTCGGGCGGCCCCAGCGGCCCGACAGGTGGTGGGCGATCAACTGGGCGATGACCTCCGTGTCCGTGTCGCTGGTGAACTCGACCCCCTCCGCCTGCAATTGCCGCCTCAGAGAGGCGTAGTTCTCGATGACGCCGTTGTGGACCACCGCGACCAGGCCGTCTGTGCTGACGTGCGGGTGGGCGTTGCGGTCGTTGGCGGGGCCATGCGTCGCCCAGCGCGTGTGGCTGATGCCCGTGCAGCCCGGCGCGGGCTGTTCGCGCAGATGGCCTGTCAGGGCGTTGAGGCGCCCCGCCTTCTTGCGGAGGTGGAGGACCGGGCCAGGCGCCGCCCCGCCCGCGCCTTCCGTAACGGCCAGGGTCGCCAGGCCCGAACTGTCGTAGCCGCGATACTCGAGCCGGCGCAGCCCCTCGACGAGGATCGGCTCTGCTTCCCGGGTGCCGACGTAGCCAATGATCCCGCACATGGTGTTCCTCCGTGAACGGCGACAGTCTCGGGTGACAACCTTCCGTGGAGAGAGAAGGCGATCCTACCCAGATTACCGCAGCACAACAAGGCCGCTTCGCCGCCCCGGCGCACGTGCTAGAGTTGTTCGCGCCGGGCCTGATCCGTCCCAACGCTATGGAGCCCGGTTCGTCTCCCCGCAAGAGGGCCTGGTTCGTGGAACAAACGCTGGAAGCGATCAACCTGGCCGATGCGGTCGTCGGCGAACAGTATCGGCTGCGCGTCCCCAGCCGGCTCGACTGGGTCGAGGCCGTCGTCGATCACCTCACCGGGCGGGCCGTGCAGTGCGGCGCACTCACCCAGAAGCGCGCGGGCCGCGTCTTGCTGGCGTTGCACGAGGCGCTCACCAACGCCATCGTTCACGGCAACCTCGAGATCTCCTCCGAGCTCAAGGAGCGCGGCGACGACTCCTTCGCCCGCGCCGTCGCCGAGCGCTCCGCCGACCCTCGGTATGGGGAGCGCCACGTGGACGTGCGCTCGGTCTACGACGGGCAGGCCGTGCGCTGGGTGCTCAGCGATCAGGGCAAAGGCTTCGACGTGCCGAAGGCCCTGCGCCGGCTCGACGAAGAGGACGGCAACACCCGGCCGAGTGGCCGGGGGATGGTCATGATCCGGGCGTTCGTCGATGACGTGTCCTGGGAGGACGGGGGCCGCCGGGCCATCCTCAGCGTGCGCAAAGGTGATGCCGAGGAGAAGCGGGCCCACGCGCGCCACGCGCTCCAGAAGACGGTGCGCGTCGCCCCCATCGGCGCGGACGGCAGCGTCGATTGGGGCTCGGCCCACGACAGCCTGGCGCGGAACATCTCGCAGGAAGGCATCGCGCTGTTGCAGTCGCGCCTCCAGACCAGCGGCCGCGTCCTCATCACCATCCCCGTCGAGGGCGGTTCGGTCTCCGTCCCCGCCGAGGTGCGCCACTGGCACTCCCTGGGCGACAACGTCGTCGAGGTCGGCTGTCGCTTCGAGGCGCTGGCGCGGCTCACGGGCCCCGAAGCGCCGGCGACCGACGAGATCGCCAGCCTGGTGGACCGACTGGAGCAGCGCCAGGCCATACCGCACGAGCGCCGCGTCGCGCCGCGCATCGCCTACACGGCCCGCATCACCGTCGAGGGCCCGCGGGGCTCGGCGCTCGGGTTCGCGCGCGACCTGTCGCGCAGCGGGGTCGCCTTCGTGACGACCGAGCCCGTGACGCTCGACGTGGTCCGGCTGTCGCTGCCGCAAGAAAACGATCGCCCCCCCCTGCAACTGCCGGCGCGCATCGTGCGCTGCGTCCGCATCATGGATGGCTTCCACGACGTCGCGGCGCAGTTCCTGGGCGCCTGAAGCCCCGACGACGCCAACCTGCTGCGCTTCCGCGCCCGGCGCGCGAAAAGGCCCCGGGTCGGCCCGGGGCCTCGACCGATCGTTGGGCCCGTTGCCCCGGGTCAGGCGGTAACCGGGGCGGTATGTCTCCGCCGACGGCGCCAGGCGTAGCCGCCCAGGCCGACCGCGCCGATGCCGAGCAGGGCGAGGCTGCCCGGCTCCGGCGTGGCCGAGTGAAAGGCGAAGGTCCCGGCGTCGTACCGATTCGCGGGCCCGCCATCGATGAAGGTCGGAAACACGTCGGGGGGCCCGCCGGAGTACCGACTCCCCCCCACGAAGGAGATCAGGCCGCCCCCCGTGTCCGTCGTGGCGGTGGAGTTGGGCACTCCGAAGGTGTTGTAATTCGGCTGCGCGGAGTCCCAGAGGGACGTCACGATCGATCCCTGGAAACCGGCCGCCAACGCGATCGGAGCAATCGGCAAGAACAGGCTCCCGCCGACCAACGTCCCGGAGCCGCTGCCCGGCGTGAAGACAACCAGGGGCGTGACGGCCAACCCGGTGGTGCGATCGTACAGTTGGGCGGTCAGGATGTGGGCCAGGGGGGCCGCCCCGCTGTCGAACACCCCGAGTTGCGTCACCACGATGGGGGAGTTGACGTTGAAGTCCATCCCCAGGGCCATGCCCCCCACGTTCTGATTGCCCACGGTGCCGGCCGTCACGTTGTAGCCGATGAAATCGGCCCTCGCATGCCGCGTGCCCCCAAAGAACAGCATCAAGCCCGCCAGGCCCACCACGAGTCGCTTCATCCTTGAGATCTCCAGTAGAACGAGGAAGGCCGCGCGTACCAGGCCTCCCTCGACAGGGCGACGTCCATTGCGGGGGGTTAGGTTAACTTTATCCGTTTCGCCGGTCAAGCCCGATGAGGAAGGCCGGGAAAGACAGCCAGGGGGGGCTAGTACATGACCGGCCGAATCCATCAACCACAGGTGAGCGATGTTGCCCAGCCTTCCAAATCTGCGACCGTCCCGGATTCTAGACCTTCAGCACCTGGCCGGTGAACGTCCAGCGGAAGGGCTTGGCCAATACTTCGTT
>JBBSEZ010000124.1:0-22942 GCA_038239195.1 Gemmatales bacterium | reverse complement strand
GGGCCCCGACAACAGCCCGGGCCCCCGGGACCCACCCGGTTTAGCGACGCTGCGGAGAAGCGCGAGCCCGCAACGCTTCTCCCACGCGACGCTAACGGCTACCGCCCCCCTTCCCCGCACGTGAGGTTTCGCCGTGAGCGACGGTCGGCCAGACAGCGTCAACGAGCGAACGAGCGCGCCCCCGTCTCCTCCCCCTCAGCCGAGCGGCACCTTCGCCCCCGGCATCATCGAGGACATCCAGGCCAAGGCCGAGTTGGGCCGCTACCGCATCCGCGGCTTCGGCACCCTGCGGCCGCGCACCTGGGCCACCTTCGACGACCTCACCTTCATCCCCTCCGGCCTCACGCGCATCCCGCTCGAAGGCTACCGCGAGCAGTGCTCCGCCAAGACCGTCCTCGGCGCCCGCCACGGCGCCCGGCCCATCGAGCTGGAAATGCCGGTGATGATTACCGGCATGAGCTTCGGCGCCCTGTCGTACAACGCCAAGGTCGCCCTGGCGCGCGGGGCCCGCCAGGCGGGCAGTTCGACGACCACCGGCGACGGGGGGATGCTGCCCGCCGAGCGCGAGAACGCTCGCGTCCTCATCTATGAAGTGTTGCCGAGCCGCTACGGGATCAACGTCCACCACTTGCGCCAGGCCGACGCCATCGAGCTGACCATCGGCCAGGGGGCGAAGCCGGGCACGGGCGGGCTGCTTCTCGGCTCAAAGGTGTCGCCGGAGATCGCGAAGATGCGCGACCTGCCCGAAGGGGTCGATCAGCGCAGCCCGTGCCGGCACCCCGACATGCTCGGCCCCGACGACATGATTATCAAGATCGAGGAGCTGCGCGAGGCGACCGACTGGAAGGTGCCGATCTTCGTCAAGCTGGGCGCGGCCCGCGTCTACGACGACGTGAAGCTGGCCGCCAAGTGCGGGGCCGACGTGGTGGTGATCGACGGCATGGAGGGCGGGACCGGCGCCTCGCCCGACCTGCTTCAGGAACACACCGGCATCCCCACCCTGGCCGCGGTGTGCGAGGCCCGCGCCGCCCTGGAAGAGTTGGGGTTGTTCGGCGAGGTCAACCTCATCATCGCGGGCGGCATCCGGCACGGCTCCGACGCCGCCAAGGCGATGGCGCTGGGGGCCGATGCCGTCTACGTGGGGACGGCGGCGCTCATCGCGCTGAACTGCAACCGGCCGCTCTACGTCGAGGACTACCACGCCATCGGGGCAGCGCCCTATGCCTGTCACCACTGCCACACGGGCCGCTGCCCGGTCGGCATCACCACGCAGGACCCAGAACTAATGGCCCGGCTGGAAATCGACGCTGCCGCCGAGCGCGTCTCCAACTGGCTGCACGCGACGACCTCGGAGGTGCAGATTTTGGCGCGGGCGTGCGGCAAGCGCGACGTCCACGACCTGGAGCCGGAAGACCTGCGGGCGCTCACGCTGGAGGCCTCGCTCATCACGGGACTGCCGCTGGCGGGGACGAACACGGTCTTCGGCGGGGGGCCGGGGTGGAAGAGGGGCGAAGGGAAGTAAGCGCGACGGGCTTGGCTTCCTCTTTACGCACCCGGATGGAGGTCGAAGGACTGGCCTATCGCCTTGGGGCGGCGCTGGTAGGGGACCACAAGGGACGCTGCGTAGCGCAGGCCGCGCGCGACGAACGCCAAGGGCCGGATGACGGAAGGCGGAAGTGCAGAAAGTGGCGGTAGGCCGGTGTTGAAAACCGTCTCAACCCAGTTCAGGTTGAGCCAGCGGTCGCAGAGGGCTCGCCACAACCCGCCCGGGCGGTCAAGGAAGGTAGCCGTCGCCGTGTAGTGGATGCTGCCCGCACCCAGGCCCCATTGGTGCAAGACGGCCGCGTCGAGCCAGGTGGGGCGGCCAGCCGAGTGAAGCACCGCCGGACAATCCGTCCGGGCGCCGAGGAGGCGGCACGCCAGCCCCAGCACGGCAAGGGCCCAGGCCGTCCGTCGGCGGGCGCCGTGGAGGCAATAGTCCCAGTCGAAATCGCGCGGCAGCGACTCGAGCAGGACCGCCACGTCGCAGAGCCAGAGGGGCCGATAGGCCCCGTGGCGCAACAAATGGAGACAGACTTGCCGAAGTTGGTCCTCCGCGCCCAGGATGCGCACGGCCACCTCGCCAAGCGGAATCAGCCGGGAGCGGGCATAGGCCTGGTCCCAGGTGCGGTCCGGCAAGTCCCCCAGCCCTCGGTGCAGGTCCACCCAGCCGTATGCACCGTCGAGGCGCGTCAGGGCGGCGATGGCCTGCGGGAGATGGTCCGGCGCGACGCACAGATCGACGTCGCCGGTGGGCCGCAGGCCCGCGACGGGGTAGAGCCGGGCGAGCGACCAGCCCTTGACCAGCAACGGCTCGACGCCGGCGGCGCGAAGTGAGGGGACCAACTCTTGCAGGCGCTGCTCCTGCAACGCGGCGTGGAGCGTGTAAAGGCGATAGCATTGGAGAAGGTCGTGGCACGCGGGCGTCGTCGCGACGCCCGAATCGCGCAACCGCCACCAGGCGAGGCCCGCCCCTCCTGTGTCGATGAGAAGGGGCACCAGCGCCTCGAGGGCGATTGGCCCCTCACGCAACGGCGGCGGTTTGGGGCGCCACGCCCCGGCCAGAATGGCCGCCGTCTCGGCCCCGGCCTGCCGGGTGTGGGGCCCCCCCCTGACGCTGGCCCCCTCGCCGCCCGGGACAGGGCCCCGGAGGGCGAGCGGGGCCGAGCGCCCGGCAGAACTGACTGGGAAGGCCCATGACATGATGGCATGCACTCCGGCGGGGGCCCTGCGGTGGCAGGCCTTCCTTCGTCTGGCTTCCGATCCAGGAAGAACCCAGGTCGAGCAGCGATCTTGCCGCAGTCGATTGCCCCAAACACGTCAGAAGCCTCCCCCCGGCGGCCCCTGCGGGCCCGGCGGCCCCTGCGGGCCGGTGGCCCCGGTGGCCCCGGTGGCGCCGGTTGCCCCGGTTGCCCCGGTTGCCCCGGTTGCCCCGGTGGCGCCGGTGGCGCCCGGCGTTCCCGCAGCCCCCTTGGCGCCCGGCGTTCCCGCAGGCCCCTGCGGCCCCTGCGGCCCCTGCGGCCCCGGCGGCCCGGCGGGCCCGGGGGGCGAAGACGCCGCCGCCGCCGCCTTGGGCGCGGTCACCGAGAGCACGACCGGCAAGATGGCCAGGGTGGCACCCAGACGGGCCACGAGCTGCCGCCGCGACAGGCGAGCCGCGTCCGCCGAAGGGAGGACATCGGTTTCCAGCAAGCCCGCCTTGGCCAGTTCCTCGACGCCAAGGGCAACCACTCGTTCGTCGGCCGGCAGGTTCGTCTCCCGACGGAGCACGCCAGCCAGATCGGTCAACGTCCGGGTGCCGTCACAGAACTGCCAGATCAGGGCGGCGGCCCGGTTGAGGCAGTGCGCCCGATGCTGACGCACCTGGTAGACGAGGGTCTCATCCGCCATCTGTTTGACCACGAGGTCTTCGCGGCGGGCCAAGGGGGGTTTCACGGGGTGTTCTCCAGAAGCAAGCGGTTTACCTCGGGCCATTTCACGTCACGAGCCAGCGCGGGCGGCCGCGAGCAGGACCGCCCCGGCCGCGTCGGCGGCCTCGCCCCGCACTCCGCGGAGCGCTCGCGCGGCGAGCGCCACCTTTTCCAGGACATTCAAGACGGCCTCCGGCCGGCGGCGCACCGGGACCGTATTGCGGAGCAGGGCCAGGGCGCTTTCGCCGCAAGACAGCGAGCGCGGGCGCCAGCAGGCGCCGGGCCGATAGCGCGTTGCGACCACGAGCCCCAGGGGAAGCGGCTCGACGCCCGCGCAGGCGCCGAAATCGTCCGGGCGGCAACGAAGGGAGGGGCGGCCCTCCGGCTGCCGCAAGGACAGCCGCCGCGGGTAGGGGTGAACGCGCCCCTGACCATCGAGGACGGCGAACTCGTCGGAATAGTACGTGGCACCGGCCTGGAGAAGAGCGGCCACCAGGCTGCTCTTGCCGCTGTAACTGCGCCCGGGAATGACGATGGCCCGGCCACGCCAGCCAACGACACCGGCATGGACGAAGACCCGATCCGGCGCGTGTTCTGCCACGTACAACTGAAGACTGGGCTCCAACACCTCGTTCACGGCTATCAGGTCGGGCACCGCCGCGACTCGGCGGGCATCGACGAAGAGGCGATAGCAAGGGCGCGGGCCCTGGCGCCCCTCTCCGTCCGCGGCCAGCAGGGAGTAGAGGCGATCAACACCCGAGTAAGGTATCGGCCGCCATCCCGGCGGCAGAGCGGGGAGGAGTTGCGGGAACACGTCGGCCCGATCGACCCGCAGGCCGACGTGCAGGCCGTACGTTTCCACGGCGAACACTGTCTGCCAATCCACCCGATCCAACCGGCGAAGGCGGCGAACCGCCCGTTTCCGGAGGCGGGCCCTGTCGATCATCACGTCTCGAAGTTGCATGGAAAGGGCCCGCGTGTCCGGCACCACACCGACCTCGGCGGCGCCCCGCATTCACCACCACGACCGACGCTATCCCTATCGACCGCCCGCAAATCGCTCATCAGTGCCCCGGGCTCGCCTTCGCCCAATTTCCGTCGGGCCGAAGGCAGGCGTGGCAAAGACCAAACATTCGGCCAAGAGCACTGTTTGGAGTTGTTCGTCGAGGCGGCTCGGGGCCCGCCGTCAAGGCCCGAGCGGGCGAAGGTCTCCAGGCGCTGGCGCTCGGTTGTGTCCCCTCACGTTTTGCCCAGGACGGCATCGAGCGCCCCGCACCCGCGCACGTGCTCGCCTCCGCTCCGGCAGTGGTTCAGGATCGCCGCGTCGGTGCAGCCCGCCTCTTCGAGTACGTCGGCCAGGATCGGCAGGCGGTCGAAGGCGCCCTTCTCGTAGATGCCCTGAGCGAGTGTGACCACAATGCCATCGTTCCACGTCAACCACGTGGGGTCGAGCGGCGGCGCCTGGGCCTTGCTGGGCGGGAGAGGGAACAACTCGCGCAAGAAGTCACACACCTCTTTCGACTTGTAAGAGCGATTGAAGGGCACGGGCTCGTCGCTCATGAAGGCCGCTGCCGCGTCCGCCGCGCTCGCCGCGGCCTCGCGGGCGTGCTGGTTCGCGGCCATCGCCACCGCGTCCGCCGCCTCCAACTCCTTCCACGGGACCTTCGCGTCCTCCAAGGTGCGAAACACCCTCCACGCCGCTTTGCCCGCCTCGGCCTGCTCCTCGAGGGGAGCGGCCCCGTCCGCGAAGTGCTCGGCGACCTCGACCGCCCGGCGGCTTTCTTTGTGCGAGAGATGTTGCCAGAAGCGCCGGCAGCATCGAAAATGGGCTCGGCGGCCTCGCGCAGGTAGTGGAAGTGGCAGAGTTGGTGCGGCACGCCGGGCAACGTCTTCGCCACGGCCTTGCGGATGGGGCCCTGGCCGTCGGAGACGGCGCCGGTGACGGGCACGGTCAGGGCGTCGCGCACCTCGGCGAGCAGGGCCGACAGGTCCTTGATGGTGGCCCAGAGCAGGCCCTTCGCCAGCAACACCTCGCCGGAGATGCAGTCCCGCAAGGCCCACAAGACTTCGTGGCCGACGTTGGGCTGGAGGCCGCCGATGGCCAGCACGACGCGGCCTTGCTCACGCAGCAGCGGGCCGAGGCGCTTGGGGTCGGCGGTGGCCAAGGCGCGGCGCTCGTCGTAGCGGTCCAGCAGGTTGGAGACGGTGCGCTGGGCCAGGGCGAGGCCGCGCCGGGTCAACTCGCGGTGGATCTCGGGGGCGCTGCGGTGTTCGGCATAGCGGGGTCGCCCGACGACGGTGAGGACGTCGAGGCCAAACTCGTGATGAGGGAGGGCGAAGTGGGCCTCGGCCTCGGGGCGGTAGGGGGCGTGGTAGCGGGCGCAGTCCGGGTTGGGGCAGCGGCGGACTTGGAGCGCGAGTCGCAGGACGGCGTCGAGGGTGGTAACGGTGCGGAAGTTGTTGTAGTCGGCCCAGAGGCCACGCTTGCAAACAGGGCAGTGGGTGGCGAGAGGGGTGAGGGCCTGGGCGCGGTTGGGGCGCGGGCGTGGTCGGGTGCGGGCCTATGGGGATTGCCTCCTCGGGCGATCCTATCTCTATTCTACGCCCCCACGCCCAACCCAGTTAAGTTTGCCACCCTAGAAAAAAACGGCCGCCGCCCGGGCTGCTCGCGACATGAAATGGGGGGCGGTTTCTTGGGCTTCCCCTGAGGGGCACCTCGTTGTATAAGCCGCCTGCCCCAAGGCCCCGCATGAGGGCCTCATTCTTGCCGGAAGGGAGGGAGCCGTGTTCGTCGCTTGTTCCACCCTCTGTTTTGGCCGCCAATCGTTGGAGGACGCCCTCCGGACGATCGCGGAATTGCAATTCGGCAAGTTCGACGTCGCCCTGCACGAGCACGGCAACCAACTGCGGCCCTCCGAGATCGCAGCGGACGTCAACGAGGCGGCCGCGCGTCTGCGGCACGGGCCCGGCCTGGCCCCCGCCGCGTTCTCCGTCGAGATCGACGCGCCCACGGTCGAGGAGCACGATCGCCAGTTCAAGGCCATCTGCCGGCTGGCGCGCATCTCGTCCGTGCCGCTGCTCACGCTGGCGCCGGCGCCGCTGTCGGTGCCGTTCGACGTCGAGGTGCAGCGCTTCAAGCGCCTCATCGCCCTGGCCGACGCCGACGGCATCCTCGTCACCGTCGCCACGGTCGTCGGCACGCACACGGAAACGCCCGACAGCGCGGTCGCCCTGTGCCAGAAGGCCCCCGGGCTGGGGCTGACGCTCGACCCCAGCCACTTCACGGCCGGGCCCCACCAGGGCAAGAACTACGACCACGTCTTCCCCTACGTGCGCCACGTCCACCTGCGCGACACCGGCCGCGGGCCGCACCAGTTCCAGGTGCGCGTCGGCCAGGGCGAGGTCGAATACGGTCGCATCGTCTCGCAGCTCAGCCGCTACCGCTACCAGCGCGTCCTCTCGGTGGACATCCGCGACGTCCCCGACGTGCCGTTCGCGATGGAGCCCGAGGTGAGGAAGCTGAAATATCTCCTCGAAAGCCTCGTCTAAAGAGAGGGGAACCACCGCGTTCGTTTCCGAGGGCCGGCATGAGCGTCGAGGGTACGTTGCCGGCGCTGCTGGGCGGGGCGCCGGTCCGGCCGCAGGGCCCTCCCGACTGGCCCCTGCCCGAGGAAGGCGTGCGCGCCGCCCTCGAGGCAGCCTTTGCCGATGGCTCGTGGGGCAAATACGACGGCGGTCATTGCGCGCGGCTCCAGGAGCGGCTGGCGGCGGAGCACGGTCTCGCCCACGCGCTGGTCTGCGGCAGCGGCACCTTCGCCGTCGAGCTGGCGCTGCGCGCCCTCAAGGTCGGGCCAGGCGACGAGGTGGTGCTGGCGGCCTACGACTACCCCGGCAATTTCCTGGCCGTTCACGCCGTCGGCGCCCGGCCCGTCCTCCTCGACGTCGATCCGCACAACTGGAACCTCGACCCAGCCGGGCTCGACGCCGCGCTGGGCCCCGCCACGCGCGCCGCGATCGTCGCCCACCTGCACGGTGGGCTCGTCCCGATGCGCGAGGTGATGGAGCGATGCGGCGCGCGCGGCGTGCCGGTCATCGAGGACGCCGCCCAGGCGGTTGGGGCGACCGTGCAGGGGCGCCGGGCCGGGGCCTGGGGGGACGTGGGCGTTTTGAGCTTCGGCGGGTCGAAATTGCTCAGCGCCGGCCGCGGCGGGGCCCTCCTGACGCGCCGCGCCGACGTCCATCAGCGGGCCCGCCTGGCCCTGGTGCGCGGCAACGTCGTCTGCCCGCTCTCCGAGCTCCAGGCCGCCGTGCTGCCACCGCAGCTCGATCTTCTGCCCGAGCGCCACGCCCGCCGCGCCGCCGCCGTCGCCCGGTTGACGGCGCGCCTGGCGCGCGTGCCGGGGCTGCGCGCGTTCCAGAACGTCGCGGAGGGCGAACCGGCCTACTACAAGGTCGGGCTCCAGTTAGGGCCCGCCTTCGGGCTATCGCGCCCGCGTCTCGTGGCAGCGGCGCGCGCCGAGGGCATCGCCCTGGACGAAGGCTTCCGCGCCCTGCACGTCGGCCGATCGCCGAGCCGCTGGCGCAGCGCCGGCCCGCTTCCCGAGGCCGAGCGCGCCGGCGCCTGCGCCATGGTGCTCCATCACCCGGTGCTGCTAGGCATCGCTGCCGAGGTCGATCAGGTCGCCGACGCGATTTGGCGCATCCACGCGTACGCCGACCAATTGCGAGACAAATAGAAGAGGAATTAGCCACAGATGAAAGAAAGGCAGAGAGGAGAGAGCGAAGCCCAGGGCCTTCCCGACTCTTTCCTTCTGTCTTATCTGTGTTCGTGTGTGTTCATCTGTGGCTAATTCCTCTTCTTCAATCCGCGCGCGAGAACCGCCAGACGGGCACGTGGGGCGGCAAGGCGGCCGAGGCGTAGGCGGCGGGGCCGATCTTGTCGCGCAGCGCCTTCAGCGCCTGGCGGCGCACGGTGACGTAGTAGCACTCGCTGCGGGCGTCGCGCACCACGTCCCAGACGTCGTAGAGCTGGTCCGTCTCGCGCAGGGTCTCGCGCACCGCCTCGGGCCAGGGGGTGCCGGTCGTCTCGCGCCGTTTGAGGTGCTCGCGATAGGCGCGGTTGAAGGCCAGGAAGTCGCACGCCAAACTGCGGTCGGGCAGGCGCAGGCTGTCGGTCAGCGGCGGGGCGTCGGCAAGGCTGCGGCGGCGCTGGCGCAGGAAGTCCAGGTCGGCATCGAAGTCCTCCTCGCGGGCCAGCACGTACTTCAGCTCGCGCCAGTCGAGGAGCTCCCACGACAGCGCCACCTGCCGCACCGCAGGCCGCAGGTGCGCCAGTTCCTTGGCCGGCAACGGCTGGTCGCCCGTCCCCGGCGGGGCGGTCAACACCGCCACCGCCAGCACGTAATCGAGCGGGACCATTCGACGTCTCCTTGCCCGACAACGCGGGCCCTCGTCGTGGGTGGAGGGGGCTCTACGACGGCCGGGGGGTTGACGTGGTGGATGGTCCCGGCAAGGGGCCCGGCCCGGGAGAAAAGGTTGTACCTGATCCTTCCTCCGAAGAGCAAGTCCAGTGCCCGCTTGGGGCAGGCCTCCGACCTGCCTCACGACGGCGTGGCCGTTGCGGGCCCGAATTGCTACGAAATCTTCACGTGCGCTCGCTCTCCCCGAGCGTGGTATCGAGGATCGGCCAAGCGGAAGGCCCGGGGGCCGATTCCGCCCGGCCTTGTCGCGCGTCGCCGGGGTCGGCGACCGGATCGGGGGATCGAGCCTTGAGACGTGGCCTGCTGGTTCTCGGCACGTGTGCGCTGTTCGTCCTCACCGCCGAGACGGTCCGTGCCCAGGAGACGAAGGACAAGAAAGGCCCGCTCGCCGAACTGACCGGGCGGGTCGAAAAGCTCGAGAAGCCCATCGACAGCGGCGACACCGCCTGGATGCTCATGTCCACCGGGCTGGTGCTGCTCATGGTCCCTGGCCTGGCCCTCTTCTACGGGGGCATGGTCCGCCGCAAGAACGTGCTCGGCACCATGATGCACAGCATGGTCGCTCTCGCCCTCATCGGCGTTCAGTGGCTCCTCATCGGCTACTGCCTCGCCTTCGGAGAGACGCAGGGGGGCTGGGTCGGCTGGAGCGCCAATCTCATCGGCCTGCACGGCATCAACCCGGGCGACCCCGTCTTCGGCGGCAAGGTGCCCGTCTACGTTCACTGCACGTACCAGGGAATGTTCGCCATCATCACCCCCGCCCTGATCAGCGGCGCCCTCGCCGAGCGCGTTCGCTTCGGGCCCTACTGCCTCTTCCTCCTCCTCTGGTCCACCCTCGTCTACGACCCGCTCGCCCACTGGGTCTGGGCCTTCGGCCCCAAGGCCCTCGGCTCGACGGACTCGACGCCGGTCGGCCTTCTGGGCAAGATGGGCGCCCTCGACTTCGCGGGCGGCACGGTGGTCCACGTGTCGGCGGGGTTCTCGGCGCTGGCGGCCATTCTGGTGCTGGCGAAGCGGCGCGGCTACCCCGAGCACGCCATGCACCCCAACAGCATGGTGCTCACCCTGACCGGGGCGGGGCTCCTGTGGTTCGGTTGGTTCGGCTTCAACGGCGGCAGCGCCGGCAGCGCGGGCGCTCACGCCGGCCTGGCGCTGACCGCCTCGCAGGTGGCGGCGGCGGGCGCCGCCCTGAGCTGGATGATCGCCGAGTGGCTGCACAAGGGCAAGCCGACCGCCCTGGGGCTGGCGTCGGGCCTGGTGGCGGGGTTGGTCGCGGTCACGCCCGCCTCGGGGTTCGTCACCCCGCTCTCGGCGCTCTACGTGGGCCTGATGGCTGGATTGGTCTGCTACGGCGCCGTCGCCCTCAAGCCCCGGCTCGGCTACGACGACTCGCTCGACGCCTTCGGCGTTCACGGCATCGGCGGTTTCCTGGGGGCCCTGCTCACCGGCGTGTTCGCCTCGGTGGCCCTGGTGGAGAACGCGACGGGCAGCAAGGACATGGTGGAGACGCTCTTCAAGGAAGGCCGTGCCTACCAGATCGGCATCCAGGCCCTCGCCGCGGTGGTGGCGGCCGCCTATGGCTTCCTCGTCACGCTGGTGCTGGTCAAGGTCATCGACGTGGTCTGGGGCTTCCGTCTCGACGCCGACGCCGAGAACGAAGGCCTCGACCACGCCGAACACGGCGAGGCCGGCTTCGATCAGGGCACCACGGGGGAAGAAATGCCCGACCACCCCTTGCCCGAGCCGCGCGCCGCGGCGCTGCCTCCCGACGGCCAGGGGCGCTTCACCCTCGTGGTCGCCGGCCCCGACAAGGCGACGCTGATGCACGCCTGGTCGGAACTGTGCCAGGTCGGCACCAGCCCGCCGCCGGAGGAGCTGCGAGCCATCTACCCCTACGTCACCACGGTGCAGGGCAACCGCTTCCGCTTCCGCGGCGGCGACCGCAGCCTGATCCGCACCAACCTGCTCCGGCTGCTCCAGGACCGCCTCGGCGCCACCGTGATTGCCCACGTCGAGGAGCAATGATCCGCACCGCGGGAACAAGGGGACCGAGCGCATGAAACTGGTCGTCGCCATCATCCGCCCCGAGAAGCTCGAGGCCGTGCAGGCCGCGCTGGCCCAGCGCGACGTCTATCTGATGACGGTCACGGAGGTGCGCGGCTGCGGGCGGCAGCGCGGCTTCACCGAAGTCTATCGCAGCACCGAGATCCAGGTGCGCCTCTTGCCCAAGTTGAAGCTGGAGATCGCCGTCACCGAGCCGTTCGTCGAGGCGACCGTCGAGGCCATCGTCCACGCCGCCCGCACCCCCGAGACGGGGCAGATCGGCGACGGCAAGATCTTCGTGTTGTCGCTGGAGGATTGCGTGCGGATTCGCACGGGCGAGCGCGGGCCGGAGGCGATTGGCCCTTAGTCCTTAGCCCTTCGTTCTTAGCAAAGACCGTCCCTGGGCGCTCTTTGCTAAGAACTAAGAACTAAGAACTAAGTTGTGTCCCCGGGAGCCGGGCACGAGGCCCGGCTCCCGGTCCGACAAAGCTCCGCCGTGAAGCGCCCGCTGGAGTGGCCGACCCAGTAACCACTTTGGCCCAGCGGGGGTTGTGCTTCTACCCAAGGAGGGCGGGCAGTGCTGGTTTCCCGCAAAGGCCAGCACACGGCCGAGCTCGGAAGCTGCTTGGAGGCGACTGCGGCTCGCGTCTCGCGGCGGCCGTCGCGTCTTTGACGAGGGGGCGTATAACGCGGCCCGTCCCCCTTGGGAAGAGCAAAATCCGAGGCGGCGCAACGCCAAGCCGCAAGCGGCGAACCTCCGGGGCCGCCGCTTGCGGCTTGGCGTTTGCGCGAAATGTCAATCCCCTGTCACTCGCGCGCCGTCACCGTGAAGCTCACCGCGGCGCTGCGGCCCTGGGCGTGCGGGTTGTAGTATTCGTAGGCCCGCGCCCCCTGCGCCTTCACCTTGACCGGCATCTGGGCCCGCAGCACGTAGCTCAGCTCGAGCGCCCCCTCGGCCGGGAGGTCGCGCAGGTACACGATGACGGTGCGCGGCCGCACCTGGAATCGGCCGATGGTCCCCTTCTGCACCATGCGCGCAAACTCGTCTGGGTTGAGGGCGAAGCCCGGCGGGATCGGCAGGTCGAGCATCACCATCGGCGCCGACGACTTCGTCCGATTCACCACCCGCGCCTTCGCTTTCACCACCTCGTTGACGGCCAGTTCCGTCCGGTCGTAACTCATCGCGATGCTTAGCGGGCCCTCGGGGGCCTCGGCCTTCTTCTCGGGCAGGTGGTAGCGCAAGGTCACCTGATAGCCCGGCCCCGTGCGCGTCTTCTCCGTCAGCGTCACCGTCTGAGCGCCGGCCTTGAGGTGCTTGGACAGTTCGATCTGTTTCATCACCTCCGCCTGGTCGGCGGGAATGGCGATCTCCTCGACGTGTTCGCCGACGCGCACCTGGAGGCGGCGGGCACCGTCCCCCGCCAGTGCCTTGCCGGTCCCGGCCAGGAGCGCCCGCAGGCTCAACACCGTCGCCTGCGTCGAGTACCAGGTGCCGCTCGGGTCCTTGCGCGACACCAGCCACGCCAGCGCCGCCCGTGCCGTCGCCGGGTGGCGCTGGCCCTGGATCAGCGCCAGCGCTGCCAGCGCCGTCGTCTCGATCGACCCGGACGGGCCCGCTCCGTAGAAGGTTGTCCGCCCGCCCGCCGGCAGGTCCCAGTGGGCGAACTTGCCGCCCTCGGTCGTCTGCTTCAGCGCCTCCAGCCGGTTCAGGTAGGGCGTCGCGTCTCCCTTCGGCTCGAGCGCCAGCAGCGCGTTGCACACCAGCGCCAGCACGTTTGGGTCGTCGATCTCGGCGGCTGGCTTTGCGAGGAGGTAGGAGCGCGTGGACGAGGCCTGCGCGGCGGCCTTGCCGTCGGCGAACACGGCCCAGGCCACGTAAGCCGTCAGCGACAGGCGAGCCTTGTCGTCCCTGCCGGCGCCGATGCCGTGGACGCCGCGGCCTTCGGGGGCCCACGAGCCATCGGGTTGGCGCTTGCTCAGCAGCCAGTTGCGCGTGCGGTCGATCAGGGCCGGATCGACGTCGTGGACGCGCGCCATGTCCGTGAACTCCATCAGCCCATAGGCGGTCAGCGTCAGGTTGGCTGGGGGCCGGCCGTACCAGTCGAAGCCCCCGCCCTGCACCTCGAAGCCCAGCAGGCGCTGGTAGCCGAGGTGGATGTACTGCCGCGCCTTCGCCTCGACGTCCGGCGAGCGCTGGCCGGTGCGCTTGAGGTAGTCGAGCGCCAGCACGTTGGGATACGTGGCCGAGGAGGTCTGCTCGAAGCAGCCCGTCGGCAGGCGGAAGATGTTTTGCAAGCCCTCCACGAGTTGCGAGAAGCTGGACGGGTAGACCTTCACGAACGCCTTCACGCTCCCCTCGATGGCGTCGGCCGGGACGTTCAGCGTCAGGTCCGCCGACTTGTCGAGCGAACCGCTGAAGGCGGTCTCGACGCGCCGGCCGTCGGGCACCACCTCGACCTCGCGGTTCACGGCGTCCGACACGCCCTTGCCGCGCGCCTCCACCTGGAATTTGTGCGTGCCCACCTCGCGCACGCGCACCCGGTAGGTGAGCTCGCGAACCTCGCCCGGCCCCAGTTCGACGGTCTGCTCGGCGGGGCTCAGAAGCGCAAACCAGCTCCGCTCCTCCACCTTCAGGCGCACGGTCTGGCGGGCCTTGTCGTAGTTGGAGACGACGACGGGCACGCCCACCTCGTCGTTGCGCGTCAGGGACACGGGCAGGTTGACGTCGACGAAGAACGGCTGGAACACCTTGAGCGGAAGCTGGACGGCGCCGAGCCGGCCATCGCCGCTGACGGCGCTGGCGCTGAGCCGCCAGGTGGTGATGGAGTCGGCCAACTCGACGTCCTGCGGGGGGAGCCGGCCCTGGTCGTCGGTGATGAGCAGCGGCCTCCACAGGAGCGTCTCGGGGAAGCTCTCGCGCACCCGCGGGGCCGGGGCCTCCTCGGCCTCGGGATCGACCCGGCCAGCCGGAGCGGGCTGCCGGCCTTCCGGGAGTAAGACTGCGGCCCTGTCCCAGTCGGCCCCCAGGGGGGCTGCGCCGGATTTGCGGAAAATCCTGGCGCTTGTGGCCATTTCTGCGTCCGCGGACGCAGACTTGCTCGCCGAGCGACCGGCCAGGAACCACGCCATCCCGCCAAGGCAACCGATCGGCAGCAAGAAGCACAGCGCGACGCCGTGCGCGATCAGCACCTCCTGCTTCGGGCGCACCAGCCACAGCACCACGTAGCCCGACGCCAGCACCAGGGCCACCAGCGCCGCCCACGCCAGCCCCACGCGCCACAGCGCCCTCGCCCGTTCGGCCGCCACCTGCTTCTCCTTGGCGGGGAAGCTGTTCTCGGCCAGCGTGTGCGCCGCCGTAGGCTCCGCCGCGGTGGGACGACGGCCGAAGGCGCGCACGCGCATAAAGCGTTGGATTGCCCCCGCGCCTTCGGCGCTTGCCGTTGTGGAGAACAGCGCCTGATCGAACCGGGCCGCGCGCTCGGCCTCGGGGAGGTTGCCTTGCGGCGCCGGCCTCGGCTCCCAGGCGGGGTAGATGGCGTAGACCGGCTCGAGCAGCCCTTGCTCCAGCGTGTAGAACGTCTGCTCCATCCCCGGCCGCTGCGGCAGCACGGCGAAGACGGCTTCATCGACCGCCGCCAGGCTCACGCCCCCGGCCACCGGCTTGCCCGTGGCGTCCGTCAGCGACACGTTCAGCTTCGCTTTGCGGCCGGGGCGATACTCGTCGGCGTCGAGCGTGGCGCGCACCTGAAGGCCGGTGGCCGGCCGAACGTAGACGATGCGCGTCTTGCGCACCGGCACGCCCTCGCGGTTGATGCGGTAGGCCACCAGACGCAGGGTGCCGAACAGATCGACGGGCAGGTCGAAGGAGCGCGTGCCGCGCCCGCCGTCGAGGTCGATCGTCTCCGTCAGCATCGTCTGGCCGTCTTTGAGGAAATCGACGAAGATGGGATCGCGCCCCGTGCCCAGGGCGGTCAGCTCCATCGTCTGGCCCGCCTTGTAGGTGGCCCGGTCGGTGCGCACGAGGAAGTCGTTCAAAGGGTGGCCGGCCCAGGCAAGGATGTGGGGGCCTTGGGCCTCGCGCCCCTTCCCATCGCGTGCGCGGATGGTCACGTCCATCGACCGCGTTCCGTCGGGCTTGACGGTGAAGACGGCCAACCCGCTCTCGTCGGTGCGCAGTTCTGTTGTCACCGCCCCGGTCACGCTCACTCGCGCCCCGCTCACCGGGGCGCCATTAGCCTCGCTCACGAGGACGTACACCTGATTCTCGACGCCCGCGACCACGGAGCCGCCCTCGGGGAGGACTTCAACGTGCAGCGGGCTGCGCGTGACCAGGCGCTCGGCGCGGGCGAACTGCTCCTGCCCGGCGCTGTCGGTCACGTGGGCGACGAACGACAGTCGGGCATCGCCGCTGTCCCCCGGCCGCCCGACGAGGCCGGCCGGCACGGGAAAGCGCACCTCAAACGTCCCCTTGGCGTCGGTGCGCACGCCCAGCAACTTCTTCAAGACGCGCTCGCCGACGTCGCTGGTCCGCACCTCCAGATCGACGACCCCGTTGGCGACGGGCTTGCCGAAGAAATAGTTGGCCTGCACCAGAACCTTGACCGTCTCGCCTGGCGCGTAGTAGGGCCGATCGAGCTTCACCTCGACCTTGAACTTGGGCAGGACGTACTTGCGCACCTCGATGGCCAACTTGCTCTCGGTGTCGCCGACCTTGCAGGAGATCGCGTAGGCCCCCTCGATCACCTCCGTGTCCAGCTCGCAGTCGGCGGCGGCGATGCCAAACTTGCTCGTCCGGCTCGGCTTCTCCGGAGTGTCGGAGCGCTTGAAGATCACGTTGCCCTTGGGATCGGAGATCGCGAACGTCACCTTTTCGTTGCCGACGGGCTTGAGGTCGGGGCGCCGGAGGGCGAGGGAGCGGAGGCGGATGAGCTGGCCCGGCTTGTAAACGGGCTTGTCGCTGGACAGCATCACCTGCCACGAGCGCTTCAGCGCGATGGGGCGGATGAGGGCCTCCTCTTTGTCCTCGACGGTGGCGATGACGCACAGTTGGTAGTCGCCGTCTTGCCAGTCGGGCAGGACGAAGCGCGGCGAGGCATTGCCGTTGGCGTCGGTGGTGGTCTCGGCGACCTTGACGGGCTCGACGTTGGGGCCGCGCAGCTCGACCTTGACCGGCACGTTGGCCCGCGGCTCCTGCGTGGCGCGATTCACCACGCGGACGCGCACCGACGAGTGGCTCCCCGCCAGGAGCTGTTGCTGGCCGAGGACCATGACGTCGGTGCTGGTCGGTTTGAGGTTGTAAAAGTAGGCGTGCAGCCCGCTCAACACGAGGACGGCGGCGGCGACGCTGGCGAGGCTGGCCCACAAGGCGCGCCGGCGCACCAGCGCGCGGCGCCGGTCGTAGGCGGCCACGCGGTCGATGGTGGCGACGACGAGCTGCGGTGGGGCCTCGACGGGCGGCAAGGCGCGCAGGGCCAGTCGGCGCTGGCGCGCTTGCTCCAGCGAGCGAGCGCAGTCGGGGCAGGTGCTGCAGTGGCGCTCGACGCGATCATCCTCCTCGGGGGTGAGGAGGTCGTGGAGGTAGTCGTCCACGAGCTCGTGGACGTGGTCGGCGGGGGTGGACATGAACGTTCTCCTGGGCGAGCCGCACACGTGCGGTTCAGTCTTGCTCGCCGGGGAAGATGCGCGAGCTGGTCTTGTCGAACATCGGTTGGAGGAAGCGGCGCAGCGAGGCGAGGGCGTGGTGCATGTGCGAGCGGACCGTGACTTCGCTACAGCCGAGGGACTCGGCGATGCGCGCGTAGGGCTGGCCCTCCCAGACGCGCAACACGACGACGGCGCGCTGCTGGGGCGGCAAGCGCGTGACGGCCCTGGCGACGAGCTCGGCGGTCTCCCCGGCCACGACGCGCTCGCCCGGCGAGGCGCCCTCGTCGGCGGGGGCGTCCTCCTCGGCGAGGGGGAGCGTCACGTGGCTGGCGCGCCGAAACGCGGCGCGGCACTTGTTCAGGGCGATGGCGTAGAGCCAGGGCTTGAAGGGCAGGGGGTAGTTGTACTGGTGGCGCTTGACCCACACGGCCAGGAACGCCTCCTGGAACAGTTCCTCGGCGCGGTGGCGGTCGCCGGCCATGCGGCTCAGGAACGTGAGCAGCCCGCTGGCGTGCCGGCGCACGAGCAGCTCGAGCAGCTCGGACTGGCCGGCCGCCACCCGGGCCATCAGGTATTCGTCGCGCTCCGCGCCGGGGCCCATGCCGGCCCTCCTCAACAAACCTCGTTCGCGTCTGTTTTTCGATATGCGCGACCCGGCGCCGACGTGGAAGAGAAAAAGGGCACACCCGACGAACGCATGCTAGAGTTGGGCCGAGCAGATTGGAGAAGCCGCGCGCGCCCCCCGCGCCCGCGGGAGGACACGACGGTGAAAACGGCTACTCTCCAGGAGCCGCTCGTACAACAGTGTATCGAGCGGCTCAAGGACAAGGACGCGGCCTTGCGCTTGAACGCTGCGAAGCAGCTCGGGGCCCTCGGTTCGCGCGCCCGACCCGCCATCTCCGCCCTGATGGATGCGCTCAGGGACCGCGACGTCAACGTCCGCAAGATGGCGGCCATCGCCCTGGGCGACGTCGGCCCTGAGGCCGCCGTCGCCGTCCTTGCCCTGGCCCTGGGGTTGGAAGACCGCGACGAAGGGGCCCGTCGCCGCTGCGCCGTCGCGCTGCTGGCGGTCGGCCCCGAGGCGCGCCCTGCCGTGCCCGCCCTGATCCAGGCGCTGCGCGACGAGAGCACGTCGGTGCGCCGCTGGGCCGCCGCCGCCCTCGGCGAGATCGGCCCAACCGCGCCCGCCGCCATCGCGCCCCTGATCGAGCTGCTGGAGGAGGAGGACGGGCGCACCCGCGCCGTCTGTGCCGCCGCGCTCATCAAGATGGGGAGGCGCGCCATCCCGCGCCTGATCGAGGCGTTGCGCCATGGCAACCCGCGCGTCCGCTCCGGGGCCGCCCGCGCCCTGAGCAAGTCGGCGAGCCCCGAGGTGCTGGCGGCGCTGCACGCGCTGCGCGACGATCCCGACGCGCTGGTGCGCGAGACGGCCGCCGAGGTACGTGCGGAGATGGGCCCTCGTTGACGCCTGGCCGATCTGCCTTACAACATCGTGGACGCATGCAAGGACAGTGCCAATGTAGCCCGCCGCGGAGCGGCGGGCTACATTGCCGGGGCTTCGGAGTAGCTCCGCCCCGGCCACGACTGTTCTCCCCATGCCACCGTCTCGGCACGATGAGAGGACAGGCGAATGGGCCGGCGAACGATTGTCGTTGTGGTGGGCTTGCTCGTGCTGGGCGGGGGCGGCGGGCTGGCCTGGTGGCTGACCAGGCCGGGGCCGCAAAAAGAACAGGCGGTGCCCCTCCGCAAGGACGGCCCCGGGGACACGGCGAAGTCCGAGGAAGAGGCGAAGGCATCGCTCGAGAAGCTGGGGGCGCAGTTCATCTACTCCACCCCCCCCAAAAGGGTCATTTCTGTCCGCTTCACTTCCCCGGCCCGTTTCAAGGGCGAGCACCTCGTCCTGCTCGAACGACTGCCGCGGCTGGTGTTCCTCGACCTGAGCGACACCCTCGTTCTCGAGGGCGACCTACCCGAACTGGGAAAGCTCCCGCTCCTGCACCACCTGGAATTGCGCTCGGCCCTGCTGACCGACGCCGGCCTGGGCCACCTCGCCGGGGCCGGCAAGCTCTACGCCCTCGGCCGCAGGCTCGAGAAGGGCGAGCAGCGCGCCGCCCTCGCGCCGAACCAGGCCCACAGCCTCTCCCTGGCCCACGCCCCGCTGACCGGCCCCGGGCTGAAGCACCTCAGCGCCTTGACCGCCCTGAAAAGCCTCGACCTGAGCTCGACGAAACTTACCGACGAGGGACTGGCCAACCTTCCCCCCCTCCCCTCGCTCCGCAGCCTCGACCTTGGCCATACCGCCATCGCCGGCCCCGGGCTGAAGCACCTCAGCGCCTTCCCCGGTCTGGAAACGCTCAATCTCAAGAACGCCAGGATCGCCGACGACGGGCTGGCGCAGCTGCCTGCTCTCAAATCACTCCGCACGCTCAACCTCGACAACACGCGCGTGAAGGGGCCCGGACTGGCCGCCGTCAAGCGCCTGCCCGCGCTGGAAACGCTCGACGTCAACAACGCCGACGTCACCGAGGCCGCCCTCGGCCCGCTCGAGGGCCACCCCGCCCTGAAAATGCTGATCGTCTCCAACCGCAAGATCACCGACCTTTGGCTGGCGCGCTTCGCCGCCACCGGCACCTTGCGCCTCTTCGACGAGGCGCGCGGCCCGGGCGGCAAGCGCGCCACGACGCCGGGCACCGTCGTCTCCCTGTCGCTCAGCAACGCCCCGGTCACCGACGAGGGCCTCGGCCAACTGGCGGGGCTGACCAACCTCGAAGAACTCAACCTGCGCGGGACGAAGGTCACGCTGGCCGGGCTGGAGCGCCTGACGGGCCTGACGAAGTTGCGCCTGGTGCGCGTCAACGATGCCCTGGCGAGCGATGCCCTCCTGGAGAAGCTGGCCAGCCTCGGCAAGTTGCACTGGCTGTTCAAGGCGACGGCGGAGGGCGGAAAGCGCGCTACCGATCAGGCCGCCGTGCGGGGGCTTGACCTGTCGGGCTGGGCCGTCTCCGACGAGGGCGTAAAGAACGTGAAAGCGCTTACCAACCTCGAAGCGCTGGAGCTGCGCGGCCCGAAGATCACCGACGCCGGCCTGGAGCACCTGGCCGGCCTGGTCAAGCTCCGCAAACTGCACCTGGGCGGGACCACGGTTACCGACGCCGGGCTGGAGCGCCTGACCGGGCTGATGGCCCTCGAAGACGTGGCGGTGACCGACGCGCGCGTCACCGACAAGGGGGCAAAGCACCTCGAGGGCCTGAAGGGGCTGAAACGGCTGAGCCTGCTCAACACGAACGTCAGCGATGCCACCCTCGACCTCTTGCCCGGCTGGCCGGGGCTGCGCTGGCTGGAGTTGCCGGCGCGGGCCATCACCGACCGCTCCCTGGAGCTCTTGGCGGCGGCGGGCAAGCTGCACGCCCTGTCTCGCGCCACCGGGCAGAAGCCAGGGCCCCTCGACGGCCCCGAGGCGGTCGTCGCCCTGAACCTGTACGGGGCGCCCGTGACGGACAAGGGCGTGGCCCACCTCTCGGCGCTTAAGAACCTCGAACGACTGGACCTGGCGGAGACCAAGGCGGGCGCGGCAAGCATGGAGGTCGTGGGAGCGCTTCCCCGGCTCCAGCAGGTCCGGTTCTCCCCCAGCGCCCTCACGGACGACTTGCTCGCGAGCCTGGCCCGGCGCGGCAAGTTCCACGTGCTCGAAGAAGCCACGGGGGAGAAGGAGGGAAAACGGCCACGCGCGGAGGCGGAGGTCGTCAAGCTCCAACTGCGGTCCGCCAAGGTGACCGACGCGGGCCTGGTCTCCCTTGCGGGGCTGACCAACCTGCGGGAGCTCAGCCTGTACTACTCGCAGGTCAAGGGCCCGGGGCTGGCCACACTCGCCGCGCTGCCGAAGCTCGAAAAGCTCGACCTGTGGGGAGCGCCGGTCAAGGGCGCCAGCCTGGGCCAGCTCGAGAAGTTGCCCAACTTGAAGGAAGTACAGCTATCGCGCGACCAGATCAGCAACGAGGGGCTGGCCCAGCTCGCCCGGCTGGGGCTGTGGCCCGCCGGCAGGCCCTTCCAGCGCGCGAAGCCGGCGGAGGTAACGTCCCTGTCGCTGTCGGCGAGCAACTCGGACCTGACCGACGCGGGCCTGGCGCCCCTGAAGGCCTTGCCCAACCTGGCGTCGCTCGACCTGGCGGGCCAGCGCTTGAAGGGGGAAGGGCTGGCGCACCTGGCGGGGCTGACGAAGTTGCGCCGCCTCGACCTGCGCGGGTGCGGCTTCCTCCGAACCGGGCTGGAGCACCTCGCCGGCCTGAGCGGGCTGGAGTCGCTCGACCTGAGCGGCACCGCCGTGGGCGACGACAGCCTGCCCCACCTGAAGAAGTTGACGGGGCTGAAAACGCTGCGGCTGGGGAGCAGGGGCCTCAGCCCGGCGGCCGTGGCCGAGTTGCGGAAGGCGCTGCCGGGCTGCAAGATCGAACGGTGAGGGCCGTTGGGCAAGCGAGCCGAGCCAGGACGAGCCCTCCGCCAGACCAAGGCCTCGAGCGCGGGCTCACTCCATCCGAAACGGGCTGTCCGCCTGCTCCTCGTGGCGGACCTCGTCCACCGGCTGCGACTTCCCGGGCCCCTTGTAGAGCCGATTGGGGCAGTTGAAGACGATCCCCGGCTCGGCGCCCACGTTCTTGTAGGCATGCACCACGCCCGCCGGCACGATCAGCAGCATCGGCCGGTCGATGCCGGCCAGCTCGGCCTGCGAGGCGCCGAAGGTGGGCGAGCTCGCCCGGCTGTCCCACAGGTAGATCTTGAACGTGGACGGGCCGAGGAAGCAGAAGCAGTCGGCCTGATCGACGTGTTCGTGTGGGCCTCGCGTCACACCCGGCTCCGTCATCGACACGTACGCCATGACGGGGTGGTAGTCCGCGAGCAGTTCGTCGTGGCGGAACATCTCGCACAGCCAGCCGCGATCGTCGTGGTACTTGCGCAGGGGCCGCCACGTGATGCCGTCGATCGGGCCAGGGTGGAAGTGCATCCGGTCGCTCCTCGGGGTTGCGGTTGCCTTGCGTTCCCTACGCGGTGGGAAGGGTCGCCATCAACACGCCCAGGGCCCCGACCGGCTCGACCTCTCCCTCTTTCAGGGCCGCCGGCAGGAGCACCGTATCGCCCACCGAGAGCGCTCTGGCCCCCTCGGCCCCGTGCAGCAGGCCGCGGCCGTGCAGCACCAGCATCACCTGAAGGCGGCCTCGTTCCAGCGACCACGGCCGTTCGTCGCGCACGTAGTCGAGGTGGAAATAGCGACACGTCACCAACCGCTGCCGCACCGGCCCGGTCGCCGCGCCCTCCGCTCGGGGTAGCCCTCGGCGCGCACCGGATGAACCGGGCCGGCGCCCCAGTTGATGCAGGCGACCGATTCCTCCACGTGCAGCTGCCGCGCCTTGCCCTGCGCGTCCTTGCGATCCCAGTCGAATAGCCGGAAGGTGGCGTCGCTCGTCTGCTGGACCTCGGCGATCAGCACTCCTCCGCCGACGGCGTGGACGGTGCCGGCCGGCAGAAAAAGGCAATCGCCCGGGCGCGGCTCGAAGCTGTGCAAACACTCCGCCACCGGGTGTCGGTCGCGAGCCGCTCCCTCCGGGCCCGTCGCCAGCGCCGCCCGCAGCGCCTTCTCGTCCACTCCGGGCAGCAGCCCCGCGTAGGCGCGGCTGCCGGGCTCGGCGGCGAGCACGAACCACGCCTCGGTCTTGCCGCGCTCGCCCGGCCAGAGGCGCGCCGCCGACTCGTCGTCGGGGTGGACCTGGACCGACAGCCAGTCGGAGGCATCGAGGAACTTGACCAGCCAGGGGAACTCGCCCGTTGGATGGGAGGGGGTGTCTCGGACACCCACTCCCGGATAGGAGGCGCCCGCCTCGCCCAAAAGGGCAATCGGTTCGCGCTCCAGCAGCTCGCGCAGGGCCCGCCCGGCGTGCGGCCCTTCCCGCACGACGCTGTGATGGGAGGCGTGGTCGCTGATCTCCCACGACTCGCCGTACGGCCCCGTCGTCGGCAACTCCTTGCCGAGGGGCTCGCTCAGTCGGCGGCCCCCCCACACCATCGGCCGCAGGTAGGGGTGGAAGCGCAGCGGCGCGTTCAAGGGCACCTTCTCCTCTCCTCGGGAAGGATGAATCAGACCGAAAACCTTCTTCTCATCCTTCATCCTTCCTCCTTGGTTGTCAGGCCGCCCGGGCGGCCCCCCGGACGACCGAGTCCTTGTAGGCGTCCACGACCTCGTTGACGGGCCCTGCCCGCAACACCTGCCCGTGGTCCATCCACACGGCCCGGTTGCACACGCGCGCCAGCGAATCGAGGTCGTGGCTGACCATGACG
>JBBSEZ010000123.1:0-22994 GCA_038239195.1 Gemmatales bacterium | reverse complement strand
TGGGTGCGTGCTCCTCCGCCGTGCCCGTGTGTTGGCCCCGGGCGGCCCGCGCCGCACCAGACCCCCCCACCACTACGAGGCCCCTTGCTCACTCCATCTCTTCCCACGTCGCCCCACCGTCAGGCGCCCATTCGACGCGCCAGCCGCCGGCCCCCGCCACGCGGTGGAGGCCGACGTGGACCAGCCCCGCCGCCACGAGCCAGCGCGCCAGCGCCGCGGGCACGGGGCCGAACTCCGCGGCCCCCGTCACTCCAAGGACCTCGCCGCCCTGCCCGCTGCGGTTGGACCACTTCCTCTGGCGGAACGGGCGGAAGTCGCTCGCGAGCGTCGGCACCTGCTCGGACGCGACGCGCAGGGCGGCGAAGTCGGCCTCGACCGGCACGCCGTAGCCCCGGCACAGCGCGCCGAGGGCCCGCAGTCCCGCCCGGAACAGGTCGGCGAAGGTGGGATTCGTCAGCATCGTGCGGCGCCCGCCCTCGCTCGCCCCGCGCCGCAGGAGCAGCGGCGCCGTCAGCTCGACGCGCAGGGCCGGCAGGGCCCCCGACACCGCGCCCGGGCCCAGCGGCAGGTCGAGCCAGCGCCAGCGGTCGGGGCCGGCGCCCTCCAGGGCGAAGCCGACGCGCTCGTCGCCCAGCCCGCCCGCGCGCCCGGCCTCGCCCAGCGCGTCCCAGAACGGCCCGACCTGCGCCGCCGCCGCGGCGCCGACAAACGTCACCAGGAGCGGCACAGCCAGCCCCGGCCGGGCGCGCTCGGGGAGGGGGAAATAGGGCGCCAGCACCACCGGCCGCGCCCCGTCGTCCTGGCCGGAGAAGACGGCGGCCTGTTCGGGCGGGCCCGCCTCGAGCGTCTCGCCGTAGGGGCAGCCGCGCATGTGCGGGCAGCCCTTGCAGTAGGGCCGCTCCTGCTGCTCGCGGGCGGAAAGGCGACAGACCGCCTCTTTGAAGCGTCGGGCCACCAGGCCGCGCAGGGCGGGCCCCAGCCAGGGCAGGAGCCGGCCCTCGCCGGTCAGCCGGAGGGTGCGGCGGCTGTGGAGTAGAACGAGCATGGGTCGGCCCTCGTACGTGCGGGATGAGGCTGCCCGATTTCCGGTCCTCGGGCTTGGGGGGTAGGCGAGCCGGGCGCGAACGCCCCGGAGCAGGCGCCCTGGTTTTCCTTCCCCGGCGAGGTCGGGGCCTACCACCCCATTCCCTCCGTGAGCGAGTGCGTCAGGAGGATGTCGTAGCTCACGGCGTCGAAGGGCGGGTTGGTCTGAACGTATTGCGACTTGATCGCCCGATTGAACGTCGCGGAGGCCGCCACGACGCTGGTGACCTTCTGCCCTCCCGTGAAGTCGATCATGATCTGCTCGTCGCGAACGCCCTGGTTCTTCAAGTGCGACAGCAGGCTCAACAGGGCCTCCGAGAGGGCGTCGAACGCCTCGAATTTCCAGCCGCCGGCGACCGATTCGCAGGCCGGGCAAGAGATCGCCCGGGGCGGCTGCTCGTTCAGGAACACCTCCACCGCGACGCCCGCCAGTTCCCGCGCATAGGTCCCGGTCAAGATCTGCCCGAACCAGTGGACTTGCCGGACGGACTCCGGCGAGCAGAGGACCGTCAGGACTTTGAGGGTGGCGAGGTGAGGCTTGATGGCGCGGAGCGGCATCTCCCACCGCCAGAAGGTCGTTCCTCGCTTCTTGTGTTCGACCAGGGCATTCAGGTCGTTCTGTAGATCGCCCGTAAGCACCACGCCCTCCGGAACGCCGCCGTTGTACCGTCCCCTGCTCACATCCAGGTCGGACAGAAAAAGGATGAGGTGCTCGCGCGGGGAAGGGGCCTCGTTTTTCAGCAAGCGGGTTCGCGGATGGAACAGGACCTTGCGCAGGCGGTAGAGCCAGTAGACTGTCACGGCGAACAGGGCCAGATAGAGCAAGACCATGAGCATGCCGCGGGGCTCGACGTCCTTCCCCTGCGTCACGCGGTCGATGTGGTCTTTGAGTTCGGCGGCCGCCCAGTTAGCCGTCAGCACGACGCAGGCGGCGGCTAGCCACGGTTGTGCCGTGGCCCATTTGGCGCGGAAGGCGGTCATCGTTTCTCCCTCGCCTGTAGGCGGATGGTTTGCAAGTCCACGACCTCGGCCGCCTCGAACTGCGTCGGGACGCTCCCCGGCACCGGCCGCAGGCGGAGCACGGGCGGGAAGTGGCCGATGCGGCCGTGAAGCTCCGCCAGGACCGCGCAGGCGAGCACGCTCAGGCTGGGGGGGTTGACGAGCAGGGGCGTGGTTTGCCACTGCTCGCCCGAGAAGCCGAGGGAGTCGATCAGGGCGAGGGCTTGCTCGGCGAAGGGCCGGGCGGGGTCGAAGTGCGTTTTGACGTCCACGACGCGGTCGATCTTTGGGCCGGGGAACTGCTCGAGTTGGCCGGCGGTCAGGGGGTGGCTGAAGTTGAGGAGGATCATGGTTTCTCTTTGTCCGTGTCGGGCCGTGGGCGTCGGTTCGCGGAACAGATGGCGGCGGGTCATCTCCTCCCGCGGTTCGGGGGGCCACCTCGGCCGCCCCCTCTCTGGGGAGGTGGGGGCGGAGCGTCCCAGCGGTACTGGGGCGAGCGGGTGTCGTCGTTGAACACGAAGACGTCGAGGACAGTCCCGGGCACGGGCAGCTTGGAAGGCGGCGTGCCCTGATTGAGCACCCCCGGAGACTTGCCTTCTTCCTGGACGGCGAAGGCGCCTTGGCCCCGTTCCGCGATGATTTTCACCTTCGCGGGCGCCCCGTGAGGCCGCTTGCCCGGCTTCCCTTGTTGGACCGGCGCGGGCGGCTTCGGTGAGTGCTGAGGCCCGCCCCCTCCGGGTGGAGATGGCTCGGGCGCTTGAGGCACGGCGGACCCGTTCAACCCGCCGAACGAAGACGGATCGGGCAAGACGGGGCGATAGCGGTATTCGTTCTGCGGCTGGATGGTCATGTAGCGGTTGCCCGATGGGCCGGGCCATTCCAACATCTTCAGCAGCATCGCGATTCGCAGCAGCCCGGAGAGATGTTCGCACGCCGGGGTCGGCCGCAGGATGCTGAGCAAATGCGCCTCAAAGGGCAAGGTCAAGCGTTTGAGGGCTCCGCGGTCGGAAAGGACCTCAGGGGTGCCGGAGATGCCGGTCGCCCAGTTGTCTCCGTCGAACAAGCTGCGATAGCGGTCCCCGCGATTGGTGAGGTGCAGGATCGCATCCAGTTTCACCGCGCCCATCCCGAGCGGTTTGCCCATGCCGAGGCTGTGGCAGTAGTCCTTGGTGGGCTCGCCGAGAGGGTGGAGGGCCCAGCAGAGGGCGCCGAGCTCTGCGTCGGACAGGTTCTCGAAGTAGATCCGGAACTTGAAGCGTTTGTTAGCCTTGAGGGGCCGAAATTGGGTATGTTGGGTGCTGTCCGGTCGGACCACGCCCCCCTGGCCCAGCCACTGTGGATCGGTCTCTTGCAGTTGCCCCGCTTGTCGCGTCCCCTGGTGCCAGTACAGCTTGTGGCCCCGAATCACCGTCTCGTGCGGGGGGGGGCTGTCGTAGTGGTCCAGGTCCCTGGAATCGTTCGGCTCTTGCTGCGTCAGGTAGTGCTGGAACGCCGTCGGCTTGGGGGTGGCCAGGATCTTGGGGACCAGGGGGCCCGGAGCGAGCCAGAGGTCCGTTTCCCCAGGCAGGAGCGTTGCATCGCTGAAGCTCAGCCGGCCGGCATACGCCCTTCCTTTGCTGCCCTGCTCGGGAATCGGTACGCCTCGTCCTCTCAGTTCTTCCAAATCATTCCGCGTCCGGACGAACCCGAAGAGCGCTTCGGCGTAGTCTACTTGCTCGGCCTGGTGAAGGGGCCCCGGCACCAGGTCGAAGGGCCGGTTGCGGTAGGGCAGCCGAAACATCTGCGCGCGGCCGAAAAAAGTCAACTGGCCGCTTTCCCTCAGAAAGAAGACGGGCTCGCCGTCGCAGAGGTGACCGTCGCGCGGGCGGTTGGCGCCGGCGGGCTGGCCTTGGGGGAAAGCAATGCCTTGCCAGCGCGTGACCTGGTCCTCGTCGTGGAACCGATCCACGAGCCCGTCGTTTGGCACGTTGAGAAACGCGGGCGACGGAGGATCGAGGAAGAGGAAGGCCATGTGCTTGTTTTGCATGGGGCCGGTCAAGACGAGCGTGGCCTTGAGATGTCCCGGGGCCGCCACCAGAGAGAGACTGGTCGCCTTTCGGTAGCGCAAAAAGTTTCCCTTGGAGTGCGGGTGGTTGGCTTCCCCTGGATCGACCAGGGCCCAAACGGTGCGATGCTGGTAAGCCCAGTTCGGGTAAGCGTTGGGACCAGCGCCCAGGTAGAGACTGGAGGGGTTGGGCAGCCCGAAGGCAGTGGCGACGAGGCGCATCTCGATGCGGGCAGTGTCGCGGGCTTCGATCCGGCAAGGCCCGTGCGGGGAAATGCGCCAAATCCCGCCTTCCACCAGGGAGCGATACCCATTGGTGGGGGTGCCGCTGCCGCTGACCATTCGCCGGTTATAGTGTTTCCCCACGGCCGTCCGGTCCACGGTGCGGAAGAACAACTGCTGGTCCGTCACCCACTGCATCTTTGCGTAGCTCACGACCTCCAGCAACCCGCGCAGCATCCCCCGCAGGCTACTGCCCGGAACGACCGGCTTCTCGGGATCGCCGGTGTGGAAAAACTTCGGTGTGTTCTTGACCTGTTGGCGGAAGGGCGCGTTTGCGTCCTCGCCGCGCTCCTGTTGGAGGAACTGTTCGAGCCGGAACGGGCAGCGCACGTATAGCGGCGAGCGCGTCGTCAGCGTCACGTCGAAATGGCCGGTACGGCGGCCGTCGTGGTAGCGGTCGTGGTCGGGCAACTCGCCCTCCGGCCCGACGACCGTTTCCGGGAGAGGCACGAAGTTGTAGGGGGCGACGGCCTTCCGATCTTGTTGTGTCGGGTTGCGGTGGGTGGGCAGGCGACTCATGAGAGGCCCTCCTCTTCCAGGCCAACCAGGCGGCTGGCCACAATGCGAGCAAAGGGATCGTTCTTGTCCAGGTAGTGCCGGACGACGAGCCGCGGCGGGCGCGTCTTGCCGCCTTCAGCGAGCGGCAGTTGCATCGGGACGGCGTGGCGAAGGCCCTGCGCGCCATCCTCCAGGAGGGTGAACCCGTGCGGGCGAGGAGTGCCGCGCGTCCCCCACAGCATCTGGCGCTCGTCCAGGGCGTCGTCCCAGGTCGTCGGTTCGCCTTCGCGGGCGTCTCGGATCAGACGAGCGTGCCAGGCGTTGTCCCCGTCACGCCACAGCAGCAACTCGGCGTGCTGCGCGAAAAGCCGGGCCTGTTGCAGCGTTTCCTCCCGCAACGGCGGGCAGCAAGCCAGGGCCCTCTCGTCGCCCTGGGCGGCCTCGTGGGAGGTGAGGAGTCGGCCACCGTCGAGGCGCCCCCAGATGACGCCGTCGTCCGCGTGGGCCAGCAGCCAGACCAGCTGGTGGGCCACAGCCTGCTGCCGCAGCCAGTCTGCGGCCGCGGGCAACCCCTCGACGTTCATCCCGGTTTCGGCCACGCCTGGCCTGCGTTCGATGGTGCGTTTCATGAGGTGTGCCCCTGGGCGTCGCGGTGCAGCGCGGCCACGCAATCCTCCAGCGCGGCGCGGTCGCCTTCTATGGTGAGCCCGGTTGCGGCGGCGACGATCTTCCAACTGTCCGTTCGCCCTGCCGCCTTCCGGACGAGCGAGGCGCTGCGCCCCTGGAGGCGACCGCGACCGACGCTGCTCTCGCCGCCCAGCGGCAGGTCACCCGTCCACAGATCCTTCAGCAGGAGAAGCAGCAGGCCGATTTCGTGGTCGCGAGGGTTGATCAGCCGCAGCCCGACCCCCACGCGGGTGTCTGCCTTCCCGAAGATCGGCTGCTCGTTGAACAGGGCCGTGGGGAAGGCGCCGCCCGTGAAGCGGTCGATCTTGACGCGGTTCTGGACCAGGTCCGTGGTGGCGCGTTCGACGACGCGCTCCTCGGCGACGAGGCGGCTGGCCCGGGGCTGCTCTTGCGACGTTTCCATGTCGAGGCCGAATACGTCGTTCACGAGCCGCCCGGCCCAGGCGTCCGAGCCTACCGCCCGGGCGACGCGCAGGGCGCGGGCGCGCAGGGCGCCGGCCAGGCTGGTGCCGGACAGGATCGGCACGTCCCGACTCGTCGTGCCCGCTGGACGGGGGGAGCGAAGGTGAACCGTGTCGGGGCCCAGGTCGTCGCGCCCGCCGCCGGAGCGGATCAGCAGCGAGCCGTCCAGAGAGAGCTCCGCGTCGAGGCGGAAGTCTTCGCGGCGGTCATCGAGGAACTGCTCGACGCCAAGAGCGGTCGAGAGATCGGTTTCCACCTTGCCGCCATCTTCGAGCCAGTCGAGCAGGCCAGCGGGGGTGGTCAGGTCGAACGCGCGCACGCGCCACGCCTTGACCTCGACCTTGCCGTAACCTCGCCGCTTGCGGGCCCCGAGAGTGATGCTTCCGTCGGCGAAGCCGTTCAGGGCTGTGGCCAGCGCTTGCTTCAGGCGGGCGGGCTCGTCCGCGCGGAGCAAAAGCTCGAAGCGCAGGGGGAACGTTGTGCCGGCCTGCCAGAGTTGGAGGTCGAACAGTTTGTCTTCCTCGGCGGTGCGGCTCTGGGGGTTGATGCGGACGCCGTCTCGCAACTCGATGCCGGGGCTGGAGCCCCGCGCGTCCTCCACGATGAGAGGGCTCTGCTCGCCCTCGTCGTCGGCGCGGAAGCCGCCGAACAGCAGCACCGCCGCGCCGCGCCGTTCTGCCGCGACGGCAGGCTCGTCCTCGCGTGCGGGCAGGGGGGCCAGGTGGCCCCGTTGGACGGCGCGCAGATGGCCGCGCAGGGCCCCCGCGATGGAGGCGCCCGTCAAGAGAGGGGACCGCCCGTCGAGAGGGTCCACGAGGAGCGGCATGTCGGTCAGGTCGTCGCCGTCGCCGTTACCGAAGTGGGCCGGCGTCAGCAACACCAGGTCGCCCTCGACGACGATGCGGGCCACGATGCCGCGCGAGGACTCGGCCGACCAACTGGGTGCGGGCATGGTTAGCGGTCCTCCTTGGTGCGCTCCTTGGCAGCGCGGGCCAGGACGGCATCGACCAGACGCAGGTTGTACTCGTAAGCCATCTGGTCCGTCCGCTCCACGCCGATGCCGCCCACCTCCGTCCGGGGCGCTTGCAGGACGTTCCAGACCTCGCTGGCGTCATCGACGCGTTGGCGAAGCCATTCCAGCAGGGGCTGCGTGCCGATGCGGTCGCGGGCGAATTGCTTCCGGGCGGCTTGGCGATTTTGCAGGTCGTCCAGATAGCGCCTCAGGCGCTGCCGCCCGTCGGCCGGCGGCTGGCGCAGCGCGTCCTGGAGGACCAGACGCAGGCGGGCCAACTGACTTCGGCTCGGCCTCGTGACGTTGCGGGCAAGCTCCTGAGCGCGGGCCGCCAGCCCCACCTCCAGGCGCTGGCGGAAGAGGCGCTCGGCCATACCGCGCGCCACCTTCCCGCTCTCGGTCTCGGGATCGAGCCGCACCCTCGAGCCCGTTGCTCGCTCGCTCGACTCCACAACGTCCCACTTCTTGCGAACGTGCGCGTCGATCGCGACCCGGCCAAACCCCTCGGCCCGGCGCTCGCCGATGCCCTGCGCCTCCAGGAGTTGCAACCGCTCCGCTGGGCATGCGGGCCGCTCGAAGGCGAAGACGCTGCCCATCGCGACGGCGGAGGCCTGCGGCAGCGGCAAGCCCCACTTGCGGTTAAAGCCCCCCACGATGGTGCCGCGAAGGAAGGCGTCGCGCCGTTCGAGGCGCTCGACGTTGAGGCGCTCGGCGATGGCCCGGGCCACGACGTTGGCGTCCGCGACGAACTGCCCCCCGGCGTCGCGCAGGAGGGCGTCGCTGAGAAGGGTGACGATCAGGAGGCCCTCCGGGGCCGGCCCCTCGACCTCTCCCGTCTCGCGCCAGGAAACGTCCTTCTCATCGGCGGACTCGATCACCGCGCTGCCGTACCCGCCGTTCCGCGATCCGCCCAGGACCAGCGTGCCGTTCAGCAGGGGGAGCAGGGGGGCGGCATCTTCGCAGAGAATGGCGGCGGAGAACGTCTGGCCTGCCGCCAGGGCGTCGTAACGGTACACGGCCCCGGGGTCTTCGCCCGGCCGGGCCAGGGCCGGCTCTTGCGGCCGACCCAGGCGGCGATTTCGCGCCGTGTGGACGGCGAGGTGTCGCAGGGGGGCGACGAGGCGGCCGGCGCCGGTGCCGGCCGGCGCCCAGAACTTGCCAGGCACCCCCCGCCACTGACGGCTGTCGTTCTCGGGGATGTCCTCCACGGCGAAATCGCGCAGCGGCGAGGGCTCGCCCTTTTCCCGATGCCAGGAGAGGGGGGCCGGCAGCGAGCGCTCTTCGCCGACGAGCAGGTAGCCGTTCAGGTAGCGCGTGGTGCCGTCGAAGAACAGTTTGCGCACCTCGGGGTCGGCGGCGTCGAGCTGATACGACGAATCGCTCTGCCGGCGCTGCTGGAGATGTTTCCCGACGAGGGCACCGCGCAGAACGCCGCCGGGGAGGTAGGCCAGGGCCGTGGCCCCGTTGGGGTCGCCGCCCGGGGCCGTCACCAGCGTGGGCTCGCGCAGCGTGATCCGGTAGGTGATGACCTTCATGCCTGCCCCCTGCCCACGGCTTGCTGGAAATGGGTGAACCACGTCTCGGTCGTGTCCTGACCGTCCTCCCACAAGGTCGCCGCCAGTCGGCCGCGGCCGCGGTTGCGCCCGGAGCCCCCGCGCCGGAACGCCCGCACGCAGGCCGCCAGCAGGCCGCGGGCCTCTTCGCTGGGCGGGCGCGCGAACGTCAGCGGGGCCGCGAACGCGGTGTCGCGCAACACCGCGCGCTGAGAGCGGAGGCTGCCCTCGTCCGGCGCGCCGGTCTCGTCGGAGACGGCGGTCTGGCGGCGGATGGTCGTCAGCGACTCGAGGACGTCGGCGGAGTGCAGACTGCCGCGGCGAACGTCGTCGGCCACGGCCCGGCGCAGGTCTTCCGGCAGTTCGGCAATCCCGACGTGCAGGAGCCCGTCGTCGTCGAGGCTGCTGCCGGGCCGGCCGAAGAGGAGCAGGGCGGCACCCTGGAACCGTCCCAGCGCCGGCGCAGACTGTAGTTGGAGGGCAAACAGGACGTTGGCGCATTCCTCGACCAGCAGGCCCTTGATAGTGCGCCCGCGGATGAGCGGCAGGCCGGTGGCGCTGTCGTGCTCCACCTCTTCATCGACCAAACCGGCCACGCCATCGCCGCGCCCGAAGGTGGCGTCGCTGAGCAGGGCCAGACGAAGGGCGAGCGTCATGGGACGTCCTTTTCTTCGAGGGAGATGAACCAATCGGACAACTCGATGGCATCGAAGTACCCGCACACGCCTTGCTGCCAGCCGCGGCGCGGCCAATCCCGCAAGGATGGCTCGACTTCGGGCAACTGCTTGGCGTCGTTGAACTGGGCCAGGAACTGATTGACGACGTCCGGCCCTTCGCGGAGGGCCTCGCGCAGCGCCTTGACCTTGTTGCGCCGTCCGGCCCAGCCCGGTCCGCGGAACGCGGAAACGCCCCGGGCGATCACGTCCCAGGCTCGGTGCCCGAGGGAGGGGTTGTCGCGCAGCGTCACCGGGCGAAGGTTCAGATCGCCTTGCCCGACCACCTTGTATTCGCGCCGACGAACCTCCTCGACGTCGCCCGCGAGCCCGCCCAGGGCGAAGTGCCAGTCGATGCAGGACCGGCCTCGGTCGTCGTTGCCCTCAGCGACTTCGCGCCGGAGAGCCTTGGCCTGCTTGCACAAGTCCTCGGCGAGGGCGTAGGCCCGGGCGAACGGGTAATGGGCCTTGACGATGGCCACCCCGGCACAGGCGGTGGCACGGCCCTGGCAGGCAGACCGCGCTTCGGTTTCCTTCTCGAAGCGGCGCAGATAGGCCAGGGCCAGAGCCAGGCCGAGGCGGCCGTCGCAGACGAACGTGACGTCGTCGCCGCCGAAAACGACAGGGCGGAACGGGAGATAGAGCCCGCCCTCGTCGGTGAACTGGAGCGGGAGCTCGGCCAGGGCCCGATCCGAGAAAGCGACCTTGCGGCCTCCTCGAGCAGCTTCGAGGCGCAGCACCATCAAGTCGAGCACTTGTTTCAAGGCGGCCAGCGCGGCGTCGTTGATGGCTTTTGAGAGCGCGCGGAGGCCGCGGATGAACTGCCGATTGTCCTCGGGCCGTTTGCAGTTATCGCCCACTTTCTGGAAGCGTTGGCCCATGCCGTCGCCGTCGGCGTGGACGACGGCGATGTAGCTGTGCTGCCCGTGGCTGCGCCCCATTTCGTCGAACTCGCTGGGATAGTCGTAGCCGTGCGGCGGTCGGATTTGTTTGCGCAGACGTTCGTCGGCCGCCCGCCCTTGCGGGCGGACCACGGCGAGCTTGCCGTGAATCTCGGCGGACGCGGGGTAGACCGTGCTGGCGTCGCGGCTGAACTTTTTCGTCTCGTCGGTGGCAGGCAATTCCGTCGAGGCGCACTTGCGCGTCACGCCCAGGCCAAGCAGAGGGCTCGACACGGCCCGCCGGCGCTTCTCGCGGGCGAGTTGCTCTCTGGCGCCGGACAGGCTGGCCACCAGGGACTGCGCATTCCAGTCGAAGCACGCGCCGCCAATCACCAACTGCAACCCGAGCGCCTCAACGAGGGCCTGGCGCGAGAGCCGTCGCGTGAAGTCGGCCGCGGCCTCCTTGTTTCGGAACAGGATCGCGCAGTTGCCGCCCCCGGCATACAGCACTTCCGCGGCGAGCCCGGCTTTGCCGTCCTCGATGCACAAGTCATCGTCGAGGGTGAGGTCCGACTTGACGTTGTTGGGCTTGGGGACCGCCCGCAGGGCCCACTCCCCGGTCGCCTGGGCGACGAGGTGCGAGGCGCCGATGTTTTCGCGGAGCCGGTTGCTGCCGACGATGTACGGCTGGATCTGGGCGGTATCGACGATCACCAGATACATCGGTCACTCCTCACCGCACTGTTCCGAGATCCACTCTTCGAGGTGCGTCGCCAGGTCGGCCAGGTGCTGGCGGCCGAAAACGCGCGTGCGTCCTTCGGGGTCAATTGCACGATGAACGTCCAACTCCAGTTGTTCAGGCGATTCACTCGTGCAGACCAGAGCAGCGCGAGCCTCATCGCCCCCGAGCTGGCGCGACCGGATGTGCGCCTCGAACAATTTGAGCTTCAACTTCGGCTTCTTCGACTGAATGGCACAAGTGAGTCCGAAGAGCTGAAAGCCTCGCATCGCCGCGACGTCGAACTCGAACTCACCCTCGTCATCGTCTTCGGCTTCCTCTCCCGCTTCCTCGGCGGCCTCCCTTCCAAGGGTTGGTTTCACGTTCATGGTGACCTCGTTGATCCGGCAGGACGATGTGCAAGCGCGCATCGCCTCAAAGGTGGCGGACTCCAACCACAGACCATCGAGCCACAGGTAGACGTCCGACCCTTGATCCTTCAGCGCGGTGGGGGCGAGGCGGCCTTTTCCGTCGAGGGGCAATTCGGCCGCGAGCGCGTCGGCAACTGCTTCGAGGCCCTTCTCCCGAGGCAGGGGCACTGGCTGCCGGGGCTTCTTCCGGGCGCCGTAGAGGACGCGTTGTTTCCACTCCTTCCACGCGATCGTCTTCTTCGTGTCCGCATGGGTTCGGGCGATCGCCAGGGCCGTGTTGGGCAAGATCGCCGTCCGACGCATGCTGTTCTGCAGCTTCCACCCGTGCAACCGCATGAGGTCCTCTTCGAGCTTCATCGGGACACTCAGCGCGACGTAGGGCCGGCGGACTTCGGAAGCGCTGGTAGGCGCGGCGGGGTGGAGGACCATTCGGAGAGCGCGGGCATCGAGATAGCTGAAGCAGGGCTCGACGCCCTTCTCCTTGGTCCAGTGCTCGATTGCGGCGCGATACGCATGGACGGCCATCGCTTTGGTGCCGCCGGTGTAGTTCAGGCCGACTCGCGGACGGCCGACCGCCTCGAGTTGTTCGCAGACGCCGCGCCAGATCGCCGCCGGATTGGACTCATCGACTTCCTTGCACTCGATCATCAGTGACGGGCGCCTGTTCGCCAGCCAGCCCTTGAGTTGCTGAGCGATTGGTCCAGTGCCAGGCGAGTGCAAAGTCTTCGCCGATTGGACCAAAGTCACCGTCGCCCCCTCCGCCGCAAGCAGGATTCCTGCCACGGCGTTGGGCAACGGATTGCCCCCCACCAGCAGAACGAGGTGCTCGACCTTGGGCAGTTCTTCGGCCATGGGCTTGTCTCTCCGAGGTTCTGTTCTGCGTTGCTCGACTCTCTTTACTCTCCACTACGCACGACCTCCCAGCCCATGTCAGCGCGCCGAAAGATTTTTCGGCGCCCAGCCCGTTTGTCCGCGCGAACCTGGATCTCCCAGCCGTGTCTGGTGAAAGCGACAAGACGGCCCATGCGCGAAAGAAAGCGACTCTATACCCATAACAGAGAGGAAGCAAGAACTTTCCGCAACGGACTGTAAGGACCGGGCAAGCCAGCCGAGAGAAGGCCCTCTCTCCAAACGACGGACTTCGGACAGCCGCGACGAACCGCTCGGCTCGCGCCGCCCCGCTCCACAAGTCTGTCGGGTGGAACGCCCTCGCGGCGAGTGGCTCCCATCCGACGCTTGTCGGAGCCCGTACCATGTCCGCAACCTTGTCGTGCCCCTGGCCGAACACCCTCTGCCCCACGGAAATCCTCCGCCTGACGGCCGACCTCGCCGAACGCGTCGGCCGTCGTTTCCCCCCTCACGTCGCGCAGCGGCTGAGCCAGGAGGCGCCATCGCACGTCGCCCTGCGCATCGCGCGCTTCCGCCCCGAACGGGCCAAGTTCCAGACGTGGGCCTTCCGCGTCCTGCTCAACCTCGGCCGCGACCTGTACCGCAGGTCGCGCGGGCCGGCCCGCTTCCTCTCCCCCGCAGCGCTCGTCGCGCTCCCCCGCCGCACGGCCAATCGTTTGGCCCCCCCGAACGCCCTGAACGAGCTTGCCGCCCACTTCCGCGTCGTTCGCGAGGTGCTGAACGAGATTTCCTGGCACCCCGTCGAAGGGCGCCCCGACCTGTTCGCCGTCCTGCTGCTGCGCCTCCGGCTCGGCCTCGCCGCCCGGGTGGGCACCGCGCTGGGCGAGGGCGCCCTCCTGTTCGATGCGAGCGTCGGTCAGTTCGTGACCGGGTCGCTCCCCTGGACGGCGACGGAGGAGGGCCGGGCGTGCTGTGCCGGCTTGCTGCCTTTGGGTACGGTCTGGTCCACGCTCGCGACGCACTTCTGTCAATCCCCGTATCGGGCGACCGCCGAGCAGGTCTGCCGCGCGGTGAGGGGCGAAGGCCCCGGGCAGCCGCCCGTCGAGCGCGCGCGCTGGGCGACGTGGTCGTTCCGCGCCCGCACGACGGCTCGCCAGAGCATGGAGGAAGCAACCTGGCAGCGCTACTTTGCCCCCTGGGCCTCCGGCCGTGAAAGCGGGAGCCGGGAGGCCGCGCTCGAGTCAGGCCCTGATGCCTGAATCGTGACGAACCAAGTGCTCGAAGTTTCAATGGCCTCTTAATGGCCATACCTCACTGCGATCAGCGGGACGAAAGTCACCGGAGAGAACCTCAAGGCGCTCCGTTTCAATGGCCTCTGAACGGCCACCCCTCACGGTGCTTTCAGGATGTTACCGGAGCGGATCGGCCAGGTGTCCTTGTTTCAATGGCCTCTGAACGGCCACACCTCACGGTGCTCCTTGCGGGCCTGAATCGCGACGAACCAAGTGCTCGACGTTTCAATGCCCTCGCGTCGGCCGCGTCTCCGCCCCTCTTGGAGGACTGGAGACAACCTGGCGAGTGGGGCGACGCTCAAGGCGCCGCCCCGCTCGGCCCCTCTTAAGGCCCCTTCCCCGGGCCTAGTTTCCCCGGCCAGAGGTCTTCGACCTTTACGCCGAGGGCCTCCGCAATCTTGCCGAGGGTCCGCGGCTGCGGCTGGCACTTGCGCGACAGCAGCATCGACACCGCCGACTGCCCAACGCCGACAAGCCGAGCCAACTCGGTCTGCGTCATTTGCCGTTCCGCCATCAGTTGGCTCAATCGCCGCGAGAACTCGACCTCCTGCCGGTCCATCCGTTCGCGCAGCGCTCGTTGCTCGGGCGACAGACGCTCCTCCCTGCTCACCGCACGGGCCGCGACCTTGGGCCCGCTCTCGAGACCGAGGTGCGCGAGGACGGCCTTTTCGGCCTCAAGGCGCTGCTCGGCGCTGACGGTGGGATCGACAGCAACCTCCACCTTGGTGCGGATGGCTTGCTGTCCCGACTTGTCCAGCTTCAGAAACGAATCCAGCACGGCACTAACACTCGGACAATCTTTCAGGTAAATGTCCATCGTCGGGAGCATTGGTAGTTCTCCTCCGGGGCCCGTAGATCATTGGGAGGTGCTCCCGTGTGATCGTTGGGGAAGCCCCGAGGAAACTTCTGCACTTGGTTCGACAAGATTCAGGCCCTCAGTGGACGCCGGCGCTTACGGAAGGCCCCCACGGGCCTCGATCAGGGAGAGGACGGCCTCGCGCCGTTCCAGCAACACGCCCAAGTCGTGTCTGTGGAAGTCTTCACCGTCTTCCTGGATCGCAAGCAGATGGATCGAAGGGCCGTTCGCGCCCTCCGGGGGGTGGACGTAGAAGAAGATCCGCAAGTCGCGGAAGAGGTCGAACCACTCCCCCAGGTTCCACTCGGCGATTCCCAGGTCTTGCCGCAGCCACGCCCAGCGGAAGAGGCCCAACTCGGTCTCCTGCTCTTTCCAGTAGCGGAGCGTCTCGGCCTCCCGGTCGATGAACACTTCCACCTCCCCACGACGCACGTTTTCCGGCATCGGCAACTTCGCGATGTCGATCAAAACGAAGGTGTAGCATTCCACGATGCAGGCAGGTTCCATTCGCGTAGCTTTCTAAAGAGTGGCGTGTGATGGATCGAGGAGAAACAACGTCCCGAGAGTGGGCCATCCGCCCTCTCGCAACGGGATGTTCTTTCCGAATCGACCCGCATCCGCCCCGCTATCACACATTATCACAGAGGCGGCCGTCAGAGCAAGGGGTCTTCCCGATTTTCTGTCCGCCGTCCTGCGAGGCCCTTCCTTCCCAGGACAGGGGCCCATGCACCCACGCTGCGAGCGCCGAGCGCCCCCAGCAGCAGCCCCCCCGCCCCCAGACAACCCACCAGCCCGGGCCCGCGGAGCCCGTACCGAAACGCCACCCACGACGTGGTCAGCACCACCAAGCCATACGCCACCAGAGGCAGCGCCGCGAACGTCGGGGCCAGGGCAGGCCTCTCCGCGGGAGGCAACAACCGCTGGGCCCCGTGGTGGAGCAGATACAGCGTGAAGGCGGTCGCCCACCAGCCGGCGAAGTTGTGCAGGGGGACGCCGAAGTAGGCCCCGCCGCCGGGCCACACCCAGAAGGAGCTGGCCACCGCCACCGGGTCCAGGGCCAGGTCCCAGGCGGTCATCGCCAGCGCCGCCAGCGCCGAACGCGGCAGCACGCGCCCGCGGCCGGGCCGCGGGCCATCGGCCCGGACCAGGGCCCCCCCGAGGACGTGGCATGGGTATAACATGGCACACCAGCCGACGGGGATCATCAAGGGGACCTGGTCGAACACCTTCCAGCCGAGCTGGTCCGTGTAATGGTACGCGCCGTACACCCACCCGGTGGCGGTGCCGACCAGCTCGAAGGCGAGGCTGCCCAGAAACGCGATGCCGAAAAAGGCCAGGGCCCGCTGTCCGCCCAGGCCCCAGCAGGCGTGGGCGATGCTGAAGGCGAAGAACCCCCCGGCCGTTATCAGCGTCCCCGCCGGCGCGGGCAGTTCCCCGGGGCCGGCGCTCCCCGCAACGACGAGGCACCCCAGGGCGGAGAGCATCAAAGAGCCGAACACCAGTCGCTGAGAACGCGTCATGGGCATCGGTCGGCGTAGGGACGATGCAGGGCGGGCGCCCCACCTTAGCGCAACAGGGCGAGGGGCTCCGCCATCCGCAAGGAGCGCAGGGCGAGCAACCCCGAGAGCATCGCCACGACCAGGGTGAGCGCCGCCGTGCCGGCCAGCACCCAGCCGGCCAGTTGGACCTCGAGGCCCAGGGCCCGGGCCAGTTCCCCCAACGCCGCGGCCGCCGGGACGGCCAGCACCACTCCGGCCACGCCGACCCAGAAGGACTGGGCGACGATCAGCCCGGCCATCCGCCGGCGTGGGATGCCCAGGGCGCTGAGCACGGCGTACTCGCTCCGCGCCGCCACGGTGGCGGCGCGCAGCGCCTGGCTGGTGACGGCGGCCCCCACGAAAAGCCCGAGCAGGGCGGAGAGCCCCAGGGCGGTCCCGGCCTTGGTCTTGGTCAGCCAGTAAGTGCGGGTGCGGAGGGAAAATTCGGCGCTGGTCAGGGTGGTCATCTGGGGGTACTGTTCGCGAAGGCGGCGGGCGACGGCCGGGGCCTGGCGGGCGTCCTTGCAGCGCGCCAGCACGTACGTCGTGGGCCCCGGGCAGCCTTGCAGGGCGGGCAGCAGCAGGCTCGCCGTCCGCAGCGAGCAGAAGACGCCCGGCATCATTCCGATGCTCCTCGGCCCGCGCACGAGCCCGATCACGCGCACGCGCCGTTGGGAGACCTCGGCGACCTCCCCGAGGCCCCGCATGAGGCCGAGGTTGGCCCGGTCGGAGGCGTCGATGACCACGGTCCCCGGCTCGGTGAGGCCGGCCCGCATCTCCGGCGTCAAGTCCCGCAGCGCCCCCAGGGCCCCCGGCTCGAGGCGCGAGCCGACGACGTAGCACTGCACCGTCCCGCCCTGTGGCGTGTGCCACTCGCCGAAGCCGAACAGGTACGGCTCGGCCACGTCCACCTCGGGCTGGGCGATCACGCGCAACCGGCACGCCGTCGCGAGCGGGGCGCCGAAGCCAATGCTGGGGACTTCCTCGGAGCCGACCCAGAGGTCTGCCGGCGTCCGGTCGATCGGCCGCGACGAGAGGGCGAGCAGCCCCAGCAGAAGCCCGCCCTGGAGCGCGACGAGCACCGCGCTGAACGCGACGGCCAGCACGGCCGGCAGGAAGCGAGCCCGCTCGTGCCAGACGATCTGGAAAGAATAGGGCATGAGGGCTCGCGGGAGAACAAAGGGCCCCAGGAAAGCAGCCCCCCCATGGGGCTCGGCCTGTCTCGCTTCCTGCGTCCAAAGCCTCCGCTCTTCGGCCTTCATTCTTTCAGGCGCCGAGGAGCGCGTCTAGACAAAAGTCGGCGGCCTCCGCCCCAGGCTCGGCACATCGTTTGCCACAAGAACTAGGGCGCCCGTCATTCGCGAGAGGAAGAAATGGGAGAGAATAGCGGCAACGGCAAAGTGAGCGCCGAGGAATTCAAGCTGCGGTTGCAGGTGGAGACGACCCTGCTGGTCTGGGTGCGGACCAGCCTGGCGCTCATGGGCTTCGGCTTCGTCATCTCGCGCTTCGGCCTGTTCCTCCGCGAGATCGCGCAGGTCGCCGCCGCCCACGTGGCGCCCCACCCTCGGCTGGCGCAGGCCAACAGCATCTCGGGCACCGCCATGATCCTGCTCGGCGTCGTCGTCCTGCTGATCTCCGTCTACAACCACCACCATTTGATAGGCCAGTTGGAGCGCGGCGAACTGAGCCTGCCGTCGCGCTGGTCGCTCGCCGTGGTGCTCAGCTTTCTCCTGGCCGCCCTTGGCATGGGCATGGCGGTCTACCTCGCCATCGTCGCGTCGTAGCTTCCGCTTTCAGGAGCGACAGCGGTACGGGGCCATGACCTCGAACTCGAACAGGCACCTTCCTCGTTGCGCTCCTTCTTGCGGCCTCCGGAGCATTAGGAGGGATGCGCCGCGCGGGGCCACCCGCGAGAAAAAAGCATGGCCGCAAGCCCATTTCCATGTTGGGTTTGCGGCCATTTATGAGGGGTGAGTGACGGGATTCGAACCCGCGACGTCCAGAGCCACAGTCTGGCGCTCTAACCAACTGAGCTACACCCACCATCCTCCGCCATTTTACCGGCCCTCCTCGAAATGGCAAGCCCACCGTTGTCCGCGCTCGGGGTGCCAATAGAGTGAGGAGGGGCCTGCGCCTTTCAACGTGCCCGCCAAGCCGCAAGCGGCGAACTTGCGCGGCCCGCCCCTTGCGGCTTGGCGTTTTCCCGACACGGACCCATCGAGATGTCCTCTCCGAAAAAGCTCCTGGCCATCGACCTCGGCGCCGAGAGCGGGCGCGCGGTCCTCGGCCTGCTCGACGGCCCCAAGCTCCAGCTCGAAGTCGTCCACCGCTTCCCCAATGGCGGGGTGCGCACGCTCGAAACGATGCACTGGGACGTGCTTCGCCTGCACGCCGAGATCCTCACCGGCCTGCGCGCCGCCGGGGCCCGGTATGGGGGCATCGACAGCGTCGGCGTCGATACCTGGGGCGTCGATTTCGCGCTGCTGGGGCGCGACGGCTCGCTACTGGGCAATCCGCGCCACTACCGCGACCCGCACACCGAGGGCGTCATGGAGATGGCGTTCGCGCGCGTCCCCCGCGCCGAGGTCTTCCGCCAGACCGGCGTGCAGTTCATGCGCTTCAATACGCTCTTCCAGCTCCTCGCGCTCCAGCGCGACCGCTCCCCCTTGCTCGACGCCGCCCACGCGCTGCTGTTCGTGCCGGACCTGTTCCACTACTTCCTCACCGGCATCAAGGTCAACGAGCTGAGCGACGCCAGCACCAGCCAGATGCTCGGGCCCGACACGCGCCGGTGGGCCTACCCGCTCCTCGAGAGCCTTGGCCTGCCGACGGGCCTGCTGGGCACCCTGGTCCCGCCCGGTACGGTGCTCGGCCCTCTGCGCACCTCCGTGGCGGGGGAGACGGGGCTGAGGCCGATGCCCGTCGTCGCTCCGGCGTCTCACGACACGGCCTCGGCCGTCGCGGCGGTGCCGGCCACGGGCGATTCGTGGGCCTACATCAGTTCGGGCACGTGGTCGCTGATGGGGGTCGAGCTGTCGGCGCCGCTCGTGGGCGAGGCGGCGCTGTCGGCGAACTTCACGAACGAGATCGGCCACGGCGGAACGGTGCGCTTCCTCAAGAACGTCATGGGCCTGTGGCTGGTGCAGGAGTGCCGTCGCGCCTACGAGCGCATCGGCAGCACCTACTCCTACGAAGAGCTGACAGGCCTGGCGGGGGAGGCGCCTGCCTTCGGCAGCGTGATCGACCCCGACGACGTGGGCTTCATCCTGCCGGCGAACATGCCGGCGGCCATCGCCGATTACTGCCGGCGCAGCGGGCAGCCGGTCCCCGATGGCGTCGGCGCCACGGTGCGCTGTGCCCTGGAGGGGCTGGCCCTGCGCTACCGCTGGGTGCTGGGGCGGCTGGAGGAACTGACCGGGCGGCGGCTCGACACCATCCACGTGGTGGGCGGGGGGAGCCAGAACGAGTTGTTGTGTCAGTTGACGGCGGACGCCTGCGACCGGCGCGTGCTGGCGGGGCCGGTGGAGGCGACGGCGATCGGCAACGTGCTCGTCCAGGCCATCGGGCTGGGCGTGCTGGGCTCGCTGGCCGACGCCCGCGAGGTGGTGCGGCGCTCGTTCGAGCTCAAGCCCTTCGAGCCGCGCAACCCGGGGGCGTGGCAGGGGCACTTCGAGCGCTTCGCCAAGCTGGTGGCGGAGACGTGAGGGGCCCTTCCGGCGCCGCTCGAAGAGTGGTAGACTATCTTCCTCCCCAAGGAGGCAGACCATGATCCGCTTCGCCTGCCCGTGCGGGCGCTCGTTCCAGTGCGGGGACGACTACGGTGGCCGGGAGCTGACCTGCCCGAGCTGCCAGCAGCGCGTTCGCGTGCCCGGCGCCCCGCCCACGGCCCCGCCCGCCATGCCGATCGGCATGGCCGTCGAGCCGCTTTCGGGCCCCGTCATGCCGATCGGCATGGCCGTCGAGCCGCTCTCGGGCCCCGCCCCCCCTCCCCCGCCGCGCTACGAAGAGGACGAGGACCGGCGGCGCCCGGCGCGTTACGACGAGGACGAGGAGCGCCGCCGGCCGCGCTACGCGGAGGAGGAGCCGCGCCCCCGGGCTCGCGAGGAAGAGGGGGAACGCGCCCCTCCGGCAGTGCCCGACCTCGCCGTCCGCACCAGTGGCAAGGCGGTGGCGGCGCTGGTGCTCGGGCTGGTGTCGCTGGTGCTGTGCGGCCTCGGCGCGCTGACGGCGATCCCGGCGATCGTCTTCGGGCTGGTCGGCTTGACCGAAGTGCGGAGAAACCCGGGGCGGCTGACGGGCGGCGGCCTGGCGCTGGCCGGCCTCCTCACCGGCGCCGTCGCGCTGGTCCTCTGGCCGATCCTGATCGCGCTGGGCGTCCTCAAGATCTTCGACGTCGGCGAGAGCACGCTCGCGGACGCGAACCTGCGGCGCATCGGCAGCGGGATGCAAACCCATCAAGAGCGTTACGGCGGCATCCCGCCCGATGCCATCCGCTCCAAGGACGGCCAGGCGTTTCTGAGTTGGCGCGTGGCCCTGCTGCCCTCCCTCTACGAGGATGGCCTGTTCCGGCAGTTCCGCCTCGACGAGCCGTGGGACAGCCCCACCAACAAGGCGCTGCTCTCGCGAATGCCGCTCGCGTATGGTCGCCCGGGCAAGAAGGACGACGGCCCCGGCCTCACCTATTACCGCGCCTTCGTCGGCCCGGGGACCGCGTTCGAGGAGCGTGCCCGCGGCAAGGAAGAGCGCCCCCTGATCGTCCCCGGCTCGCGCGACGAGCTGCGTCTGCGCGGCCTGCACCTGTACCGCGATTTTCCCGATGGCCTGTCCAACACGATCCTGGTGGTGGAGGCGGCCGAGGCGGTGCCGTGGACCAAGCCCGACGAACTGCCCTACGACCCGAACCGCCCGCTGCCCAAGCTCGGCGGGCACCGTCGGCTCGGCAGCGCGTATTCGGTCCTGCTGGCCGACGGCTCGGTGCGCACGCTGAGCCGGAGCGTGTCCGAGAAGGCGCTGCGCGCCGCCATCACGCGCAACGGGGGAGAAGTCCTTGGGCGCGACTGGTGAGGTGCCGCGATGCTGTTCCGCGTGAAGTGCCCCAACCCCGGCTGCCGGCGCGAGCTCCAGATCGACAGCGCCCTGGCGGGGAAGCAATTGCAATGCGCGGCCTGCCGGGGGGCGTTTCTGGCGCCGGCCCCACCAAGGGCAGGCCCGCCGGCCCCGACTCCGAAGAGCGCCCCTCCCCTGCCCCGCAGCGGCGGGACAGGGCCTCTGCTGTGGCTGACGTGCCTGGGCCTGGTCGTGCTCGTGGGCTGCGGGACGGCGGTGGCGTGGTTCTTCCACGAGGCCAAGGGCGCCCGCAACGAGAGCGCCCGCCTGGCCGAGGAAGCCCACGCGGCCCGCGAAGAGGCGACGATGCTGAAGGCGTCGCTCGCCGAGGCCGGGCGGAAGGCCCGCCGACAAAGCGCGCGCCTGGCGGAGTTGGAGAAACGCGCTCCGACAACCTCGAAGGAGCCGGCCGAGCTGGCGCCTCTGCGCTCCCAACTCGCCGCCGCCGAGCGCGAGGCCCGCGCGGAACGCGAGCGTGCTGCCCTGCTGGAGAAGCGCCTCGCCGAGCTCGAACGCGGCAAGAAAGGCCCCGAACCGGGCAAACCGCCGACCGAACCGAGGAAGTCGGTCGCCTCGCCCTATGCTGCCATCGACGAGCATGCTCTGAAGGCGCCTCCCGAGGCAGAGGGCTCGCTGGGAGCGCTGGCGAGCTACCTGGTGAGCCCGGCGAAGAACGACCGCGACAAGGCGCGGGCCATCTTTCGGTGGATCGCGGACCGCATCGCCTACGACGTGGAGGGGCTCCTGGAAAAGCGGTTGGGGGACAACGGGGCGCCCGCCGTCCTGAGGCGGCGCCGCTGCGTTTGCGCGGGCTACGCGAACCTGTTCCAGGCCCTGTGCCAGCAGGCCGGGCTCGAGGCCGTTGTGGTGCTCGGCCAGGGGCGCTCGCCGTTGAGCTCGGGATCGCACGCCTGGAACGCGGTCAAGCTCGAGGGGCGCTGGTTCCTGCTCGACTCGACGTGGGGCGCCGGCGGGGTAGACCTGGTCAAGAGGACGTTCCTGAAGCGGCTGAATGAAGACTTCTGGTGTGCCGAGCCCGACGCGCTGGTCTTCTCGCACTTCCCGGTGGACGCGAAATGGCAGTTGCTGCGCCCGCCGGTGTCGCGGGAGGAGTTCGGCCGGCTGGGGAAGGCGGACGCGCAGTCGGTGCGGACGCTGATTCGGCTGGGCGCCCTGAGCGCTGGCGAGGCGCGCCGGAAGGCGCTGGGCCCGGATTTCCGCCCCCTCGTTCGCGCGATGCCGCACCCCGACGTGGGCCTGGTGTTTCGCCAGGTGCCCCTGGAGAAAAAACTCCGGGCGGGGGAGGAATACGTGTTCCGGGTCGAGGCGAGTCGGGCGTCGTTCGTGGACGTCATCGAGGGCGGCCGGCCGCGCCGGCTGGCGCGCAGCGGGGACGCGTTCGAGGCAAAGGTGACGCCGGAGCGCGGGCGCCTGGTGCTTGGCGTCAGCACGCTGGACCGGCGCGACTTCATCCACTGGGTGCTGGAGTACGTGGTGGAGTGAGCGCCGGCGGTCAGCTTGTCAGGCGGGGAGTTGCTGTTCCAGGCCATCCGCCAGGCGGGCCAGGTCGGGGAGGGCCAGGGCCAGCAACTCTTCCCGCGGCGTGAGGGACTGTTTGAGCAAGCGCTGGCACAGGTGGACGCGGCCGAGCAACTCTCCTCGCTCGCGGGCCAGGCGAGCCTCTTCCCGGGCTCGTTCCGCGCCCAGGCGTGCTGCCTCCTCGGCCAGGCGCTCGGCCTCGCGGGCTCGTTCCTCGGTCAGGCGTGCGGCCTCCTCGGCGAGGCGCTCGGCCTCATGGGCCCTCCGCAGTTCCTCCTTCCAGCTCGCTTGCTCCCACCCCGCTCGGAGAGCGGACTCGTAGCGTTCGCGTTCGATCTCGCTCTGGGACAGCACTTTGAGCACCTCCATTGCTTGCCGGATCGGCGGGACGTCCAGCGCCGCGGGCAGGGCATCGGTATCCAGCTCCTGGCCGTGCCGCAGGAAGTAGCAC
>JBBSEZ010000122.1:0-23134 GCA_038239195.1 Gemmatales bacterium | reverse complement strand
GGCGGCGCCGGTGGCGGCGGGCATCGCCGTGGGGGGGCGTGGGGGTGGGGGGCCGCCCCGCCCCGGGGGGGGGGGGGGGGGGGGGGGTATGGGGGGCCGACGTGGGGCGGGGGGGTCCGGTGGGGGCCCCCCCCCCCCCCCGCGGCTGCATGCTTGGTGAGCCCCGCCTCCGGCGGGGGCCCTACTTCTCTCAGTGGGCGTGCGGCATCATCGGGCCAGGCCGAGGCCCAACGGGGGCCGCCGAGGGGCCGCCGACCGGGCCGGGGCTGTCGCCGGGGCTGTCCCCGGGGACTGCGGGCGGGCCGTCCTGCGGCGCCGGGGGCGTCTGGTCGTCCGGCGCGGGCGGCTGCGGGCGGTCCGTGCCGCCGGGGACCACCGGCGGAAGGCCTCCTTGCACGTCCGGCGTCTCGTCATCTTCGTCGGGCTGAAGCGCGTCGATGTCCTCGAAGGCGCAGTAGCCGGAGCAGGTCGGGCTGTAGTAGAACCAGCCGGAGCACTCCGGGGACCAGAACAGGTAGCAGCCATAGCGCTGGTTCCAGTGCCGGAACTTGAACTTGCCGTAGCCCTTGGCCAGGAACTTCCCGCTGTTCTTGCCCAGGCCCTTCTTGCCGCTCAGGCCCTTGTTGCTGCTCAGGCCCTTGTTGCTGCCCAGGCCCTTCTTGCCGCCCAGGCCCTTGTTGCTGCTCAGGCCCTTGTTGGTGCTCAGGCCCTTCTTGGGCACCGGCAGCTTGGTCGTGTTCAGTTTCGTCGTGTTCAGTCTGGCCGAGTTCGAGCTGGTCAGGCCCTTGCTCGTCGTGGAAAACGACCGCGCCACCGAGTTGGTGGGGGCCGCGGAACGATTGCTCGAGGCGTGATAGCTGGGGCCGCGACCGCTGCCCCCGCCGCCCCCACTGCCCCCCCTGCCTCCGCGGCCCGCCTCGGCGCTCGCCACCAGGGCCAGGCTGAGGGCCAACGCCGTCAGGCCCAACGCAAACTTCTTCATGAGAGGTCTCCTGTTTGATGCCGGCCCTTCGGGCCGGCCGGTTGTCGTTTCTGCGGTTCGTTGTCCCTTCCTGACAACCTCATTGCGGTTCGGAGGCGCGCGAGGACACGAAACGAAAGAAAAATCAGCCGAGGCGCGCTTTTCCTTCCGAGAGGAGCCCTGGCCGGGCGCCCGCTCCCCCATTGGCGCCGCCCGCCAACCGCGCTAAAGTGAGGTCATCGCCCATCGGTCAGGGGAGCATGCGGTGCAGAAGCGAGGCAAGGAGCGCGGCCGGGCCTGGCTCGGCGTGCTGGTCGTTGGCTTGTTCCTGGGCGCCAGCCTGGTGCTCGTCTACTGGCACTTCGGGCGCTCCCCCGCGCAGACCGCCCTGAAGTACGGCGAGCTGGTGCAGGTGCTCGGCGTCACGCGCCACGACGGTCACATCAGTCTGCAAAAGGTGCAGATGACACAGGCCGACGTGCGCGGCGAGGTGCTCACCACCGACCTCGTCTCCGACGGCGGCGAGAACGGCACGCACACGCAGACCGTTCCCTTTCGCACCCTGCGCACCGGCTTCGAGCGCGACCAGGCGATCTACGGGCTGTTGCGCGAGGCGGTTGGCCCTTCCTACCAGGGGGCCGAGGAAGACTCCGCCCTGCGCACGATCGGCAGCAGCCTGCTGACGCTGCTCATGTTCGCCCTGCTCGCCGTCGGGCTGGTGCTGGCCATGCGCTGGGTCTCGGGGGGCGGCTCGCCGCTCACCTTCGGGCGCAGCCGGGCCAAGCTCTACGCGCAAAAAGACCTCGAAGTGAGCTTCCAGGACGTCGCCGGCATCGACGAGGCGCTGGCGGAGTTGCGCGAGGTGGTCGATTTCCTCAAGACGCCCGAGAAGTATCAGGCGCTGGGCGGGCGCATCCCCAAGGGCGTGCTGCTGGTCGGCCCGCCCGGGACCGGCAAGACGCTGCTCGCCAAGGCCGTCGCCGGCGAGGCGGAGGCGCCGTTCTTCAGCCTGTCCGGCTCGGAGTTTGTCGAGATGTTCGTCGGGGTCGGCGCCTCGCGAGTTCGCGACCTGTTCGGGCAGGCCGAGGCCAAGGCGCCGTGCATCATCTTCATCGACGAGCTCGACGCCCTGGGCAAGACGCGCTCCGGCTCGACGCTCGGCGGGCACGACGAGCGCGAGCAGACGCTCAACCAGTTGCTCGTCGAGATGGATGGCTTCGACTCCAACCGCGGCGTCATCATCATGGCCGCGACCAACCGCCCCGAGACGCTCGACCCCGCCCTGCTGCGCCCCGGCCGATTCGACCGCACCATCGTGGTCGATCGGCCCGACATCACGGGGCGCGAGGCGATCCTCAAGGTCCACGTGCGCAACGTGAAGCTGGGGCCCGACGTGGACCTGCGCCGCGTGGCCAGCCTGACGCCGGGCACGGTGGGCGCCGACCTGGCGAACCTGGTGAACGAGGCGGCGCTGATGGCGGCGCGGGCCGGCAAGGAGCGCGTCGGCATGGCCGAGTTCGAGGAGGCCATCGAGCGCATCGCGGTGGGCCTGGAGCGCAAGAGCCGGATCATGACCCCCGACGAGAAGCAGCGCGTGGCCTACCACGAGGCGGGGCACGCGCTGGTGTCGTGCTCGCTGCCCAACACGCACCCCGTTCACAAGATCTCGATCATCCCGCGCGGCGTGGGGGCGCTGGGCTACGTGCTGAGCCGGCCCGACGAGGACCGCTACCTGGTGACGCAGTCGGAGCTGGAGAGCAAGATCAAGGTGGCGCTGGGCGGGACGGTCGCGGAGGAGTTGATCTTCCGCGAGATCAGCAACGGCGCGACGAGCGACCTGGAGCAGGCGAGCAGCATCGCGCGCAACATGGTCAAGGTGTTCGGCATGAGCCGGCTGGGGCGCGTCTGCTACCAGGAGCGCAGCGGGCCGGGGTTCCTGGGGGGCGGCCTGGACGGCGAGCGCTCGTACAGCGAGCAGACGGCGCGCGAGATCGACGTCGAGGTCCACAAGATATTGGACGAGGCGACGGGGGCGGTGCGCGAGGTCTTGCTGGCGCGGCGGCCGGCGCTGGAGGCGATCGCGCAGCGGTTGATGGAGAAGGAGGTCCTGGACGGGCGCGACCTGCGGGAGATGCTGGAGCACTACAGCCGGGCGCCGGGGCTGGTGCCGGCGCTGAGCGAGGGGCCGATTTAGGAGAGGGCACACCTCACGAGCCCGAATCGAAAGCCTGCGCTCGGCGGGCGCACGTCGTGGGGACAGAGGAGGGCGTAGAGGACCGGCTGCAACGCCCAGCGGCGTTTGCGTCCCTTGTTTACGGCCCGGTAGGCTTGCCGAAACAAGGCCGGGCCCAGAAAATCCCTCGAGCAGGAAGCGCCTGCTTCCTTCCGTTTTCGGCATTGGGCCCCGCCCGCGATCGTCGGGTGAGCTGAAGTGGGAAGAGGGCCCCACCCGGGGCTTTATTCTGCCACCCACAAGGGGTTAACAAATTGCGGAGAGACGACCGCCTGACTGCCCAACTCAGGCCGCTCGCCCGACCCAACGCCCAACGAGCCCCCAACCATGCTCCCCCTCCTCACCCACCCCCTGGCGCTGATCGGCCTCGCGGCCCTGCCCGCGCTGGTGGCCATCTACCTCCTGCGCAATCGCTTCCGCCGCCAACCCGTCTCCAGCCTGATGCTCTGGCTCCAGGTCCGCGAGGCGCGCCAGGGTGGAACGCGCCTCCGCCCCCTGCACGCACCGCTCCTCTTCTTCCTCGAAGCGCTCGCCCTCCTGCTCCTCGTCCTCGCCGCCGTCGATCCGCAGTTCCACCTCCGCGCCTCCGCTCGCCCCCTTGTCGTCGTCCTCGACGACTCGTTCTCGATGACCGCAGGCGGGGACGATTCGCCGCGCCGGCACGCCCTCGCCGCCCTCCGCGACGAACTGCGCAAGCGCCCTCCCTCGTCCATCCGCTTCGTCCTCGCCGGCGAACGGCCCCAGGTGCTCGGCGACGCTTCCCGGACGACGGCCGAGGCGCTCGACGCGCTCGATGGCTGGCGCTGCCGCGCGCCGAGCTCCGCGCTCGACGACGCCCTGTCGCTAGCCGCGGAGCTCGGAGGCGACCTGGCGCTGTTGCTCGTCGTCACCGACCGCGCCCCGCCCGAAGGCACCGTGCCCGAGCACGGCCGGCTGGCGTGGTGGGCGTTCGGCAGCCCGCGCTCCAACCTCGCCTTTGTCGCCGCCGCTCGCACCGCCAGCGACGCGGGCGACCGCGTCTTTCTGGAGGTCGCCAACCTCTCCCGCGAGCCCCGGACGACCGCCCTCACCATCGAGCCGCCCGAGCTGGCCGGGCGCTCGACGTTGACGCTCGACGCCGGCGAAACGCGCCGAATCATCCTACAGTTGAAGCCGGGCGCCCCCGCCCTGCGCGCGCGTCTCGACGACGATGACTTGCCCCTCGACAACGAGGTGTCCCTGCTCCCCGCCCTGCGCAACCCGGTGGCGGTGGACGTGCGCGTCACCAACAAGGGACTGCGCGAGGTGCTGGAACGGGCGGTCCGATCTTCTCGACGGGCCGCCCCGGGCGGGCCGCCAGAGCTCGTCTTCACCGATCGCGAAGAGGAGGACGTGCCGGACAGCGCCTGGGTGGTGCGCTTTCACGCCGACAAGCAGGCAGAGGCCTACACCGGGCCGTTCGTGCTCGATCGGTCGCACCCGCTCACCGATGGCGTGTCCCTGCGCGGCGCCATCTGGGGCGCCGGCAAGGAGGGCCCCGTGGAAGGAGCGCCGCTCGTGATGGCCGGGAACGTGGTGCTCCTCAGCGACGTCGCCGGCAGCGACGGGCGGCACGAGTTGCGCTGGCGCTTGCGGCCCGACCTTTCCAACTTGCAACACACGACCGACTGGCCCATCCTGATCTGGAACGTGCTCGACTGGCGCGCCCGCGACCTGCCCAGCCTCGACCGCTCCAGCGTGCGGCTGGGCGAAACGCTTCTTCTCTCTCTGCCCTCGCCGCAGGAGAGGGTACAGCTCGTCACCCCTTCGGGAGAGGTGAAGTCGCTGCCGGTCCACGGCAAGCAGGTGCGGCTGAGGGCCGAGGAGGTGGGCAAGCACGAAGTCAAGGCTGGCGACGAGACGTGGTCGTTCGCGTGCAACGCCCTGCGCCGGGAAGAGTCGGACCTGCGCAACTGCATCTCTGGCCGCTGGGGCGACTGGCTCGACGACACCACGCGGCGGCTGGAGTATCGCCCCGTCGCCTGGGCGCTGCTCCTGGTGGCGCTGGCGGTGCTGGCGCTTCACCTTTATCTCGTGGCGCGCGAGCGGAGGGCGAGGCCGTGACGCTGCTCTACCCGATCTGGCTGTTCCTCCTGGTGCCTCTGGGGCTATCGCTGTGGTTCTGGCGGATGCCCAACCGCACTCTGCTGGCCCTGCGCGTGCTGGGGCTGACGCTCGTCATGCTGGGCCTGTGCGGACTGGCGCTGCGCCTGCCGAGCCGGGCCGGCACCGTGGTCGTCGTCGTCGATCGCAGCCTGTCGATGCCGACCGGCTCCGACGCTCGCGCCAGGGAGATGATCGACCTCATTCAGTCGGAAAAGAGCCCCGAAGATCGCCTCGTCGTGGTCGCGTTCGGGGAGCGCGTCGCCGTGGAGCAGGCGAAGCAGGTCGGCCCGTTCCCCGGCTTCGTCAACAAGGTCGGCGACAGCGCTTCCAACGTGGGCGAGGCGCTGGAGACAGCCCTGGCGCTGGTCCCGCAGGGCTCGCCGGGCCGCGTGCTGCTCGTGTCTGACGGCCGCTGGACGGGGCGCGACCCCGCCTTCGTGCTACCGGGGGCGGCGGGGCGCGGCGTGGCCATCGACTCCCGCTCGCTCCAGCGCGAGGGAGAAGACGACCTCGCCATCGCGCGCATCGACGCTCCCGCCTCGGTGGGGCAAGGGGAGTCGTTCTTCCTGACGGCCTGGGCCCACGTGCCGCGCGATCAGAAAGTGACGTTCGAGCTGCGCCGCGGGGAGCGGCAACTCTCCGTCGGCGAGCGCGACATGAAGGCAGGGCTGCAACGGCTCACCTTCCGCGACCGGGCCATCGAGGCGGGCAATCAGGAGTACAAACTGCGCGTGATCGGCTCGGCGCCCGACCCCGTGCCGGAGAACAACCGGGCGCGCGTGCTGGTCGGCGTGAAGGGCCCAAAGCCGATCCTTCACGTCACCAACGCGAAGAGCTCGGGGCTGGCGCGCCTGCTGGGGCGCGGCGGGCTGGCGGTCAAGGTGGTGCGGCCGGAGGCGGTGGGGTGGACGCTGGAGGAGCTCTCGCGCTGTTCGGCGGTGGTGCTGGAGAACGTCCCGGCCGACAAGATCGGCGCGGCCGGGCTGGACACGCTGGCGGCGTGGCTGAAAGACGGCGGCGGGGGACTGTGGATGACGGGCGGGCAGCACTCCTATGGGCCGGGCGGCTACTACAAGTCGGCCCTCGACCCACTCCTGCCTGTGTCGATGGAACTGCGTAACGAGCATCGCAAGCTGGCGATGGCGATCGTGGTGGCGCTCGACCGCTCGGGGAGCATGGCGGCCGCAGTGGGTGGGGGCAAGCGCAAGATGGACCTGGCCAACCTGGGCGCCGCGGCGGTGCTCGACCTGATGGGGCCGATGGACGAGTTCGGCTGTCTGGCGGTGGACACCGAGGCGCATGCGATCGCCGACCTGGCCCTGGTGAAGGACAAGGACCGCGTGCGCCGGGACATTCTGCGCATCGAGTCGATGGGCGGGGGGATCTACGTCTACGAGGCGCTGGTGGCGTCGCTGGCGATGGTGCGGAAGGCGAAGTCGGGGACGAAGCACATCATCCTGTTCGCCGACGCCAGCGACGCCGAGCGGCCTCACCTCTACCAGGACGTGCTCGCGGAGTGCCGGCGCGCCGGCATCACGGTGAGCGCGATCGGCCTGGGCAAGCCGACCGACGTGGACGCCGACCTGCTGCGCGACGTCGCCCGCCGGGGCGGCGGGCGGGCGTTCTTCAGCGACAAGCCGGAAGACCTCCCGCGACTCTTCGCGCAGGACACGTTCGTGGTGGCGCGCAACACCTTCATCGACGAGAAGACGGTGGTGCGGACGACGCCGGGGCTGACCCTCTTGACGGGCGAGGCGTGGAAAAGCCCCGTGGGCCTCTCGGTGGGCGGGTACAACCTGACCTATCTAAAGCCGGAGGCGACGCTGGCGACGGTGACGACGGACACGTACAAGGCGCCGGTGACGGCGTCGTGGCGGACGGGGCTGGGGCGCGTGGTCTGCTACACGGGGGAGGCGGACGGGAAGTATGCGGGGGCGATGGCGCGCTGGGACCGGGTGGGCGAATACTACACGAGCCTGGGGCGCTGGGCGGCGGGGAAGGGCGACGCGCTGCCGGACAACATGGTGTTGACGCAGGAGACGCGCGAGGGGGTGAACGTGGTGCGCCTGCACCTGGCGCCGGACCGCCGGCGCGAGCCGTTCGGCGAGCTGCCGAAGACGACGACGCTGCGGGCCCTGCCGGGAGAGGCCCCGCGACTGGCGCGGTCGGCGCTGCGCTGGAGCGGGGCCGACGAACTGACTGTGGAGGTGCCGCTGCAAAGCAAAGAAACGTCCCTGACGACGGTGGACGTTCCGGGCCACGGGCCGGTGGCGCTGCCGCCGGTGTGTCTGCCGTACTCTCCCGAATTTCGCCCGGCGCAGGGCGAGCGCGGGCAGTTGACGCTGGAGCGGCTGGCGCGGGCGACGGGCGGCAAGGAACGGCTCGAACTGCCGAGCATCTGGAAGGAACTGCCGCGCCGGCCGCGCCTGGTGCCGATCGCCCCCTGGCTGCTGGGGGCGGCGCTGCTCGTGCTGCTGCTGGAGGTGCTGGAACGCCGAACGGGGCTGCTGGCCGCGAACCTTGCGAGGCCGGCGAAGTTGGAGAAGGAGCGCGAGCCGGGCGAAACGAGGGCCCGCGCCAGGCCGAAGGCGGCGCCGGCGGCGGAGATAGTGGAGTTAGCGCCGGCCCCGGTGGCGCGCTCGCGCGAGGGGGTGGTGGAGGCGCTGCGCAAGGCGCGCGAGCAGACGCGGAAGCGCGACCTGTGATGAGGCGCTCGGAAGCGCGCGACGCGCCGCGCCTCGCAAGCGGGGCGGCTGAATGGGTGGGCCGCCACCGCGACGTCCGAGAAAATTCGCGCCCGGCTCATTATTTGTTGCACGTCGCCCGAAAGGAGCCGTCTGTAGAGAGTGACCGGCTCTTTTCGGCATGCGACAGCCTTCAAACCGACGAGCGCGAGCATGAACAGCGACACCAGCGCCGGTGGTCAGTGGCAACGGGTGGCAGCCGAATTGCGTGCCTGCCGCGAGGCCCAGCAGCGCGCCTGGGGCGACGTCGATAACACCACCCTCGGCCGTTACCTCGCCGGTGAGGTCGAGGGCGTCGAGCGCCAGCAGGTGGAGCACGCCCTCGAAGAATTGCCCGAACTGCGCAAGCTGACCGACCTCGTCCGCGACGTGCTGCGCGATTTCGAGCCGGTCGCCTCCCCCCCAAGCCCTGTTCTCCTGCCGTTCCCGAGCGCTCCCTGGAAGACGGAGAAGAAGGCGCGCCCGGCCGCCTCGCCTTTCCCCAGGCAGAGCCCGACGCGCTTTCTGGGGCGTTCTCGCGAGCAGCGAGCGACCTTCTGGGCGGCGGCCCGGCAGCGCTCGGCGCTGGTGGTGGCGGCGTGCCTGCTGCTGGCGTTCGGCCTGCTGGTGCCCCGGCCCGAGGTGCTCCGTTCCCCCGCGGAGGACGAGCCAGGAAACGATCTGGCCTTCGTGCCCGGGCCCGGCACCGCCTCCACGCGCGACGAAGCGCTCTCCACCGTCGGGGAAGGGAAACTGGAGCTCGTTCGGGCGGACGCCGACCTGACCAAGGCCCACGTGCTGTCCGAGAAGAACCTGGGGCCCGACCACGCCGTCACGCAGCGGGCCCTGCGCAACCGGGCGGCGGTCTATCAGCTCGCCCTCAACGCCACCAGCGAGCTCGTGGCCCCGCCGGGCGTGGGCAGCTACGTGGCGACCAGTGCCATTTTGCCCGCCGAGCCGACGATGGACAAGGTCGCGCCGCCGGCCCCGGGCCCGAGCTTTGCTGTCGCGCAGCATCCAGACTACCGGGATTTGGGCCCTCGGGGCGAGCCCCGACGCACGACCCAGGCGGGCGGGCGGAAGAGCCGGACAGCCCACGCCGAGGCGGTCCCGACGTCGGCGCTGGTGCTGGGCGATCAGATCCGGCAGATGCCTTCCGGCGAGGCGCGCGAGAAAATCGTCCCGGTCCTGGCGCGGGCCCTGGCCAACGCCCGCACCACGCAGGAGCGGGCGGGGCTCGTTCGCGCCCTGGGCGAGTTGGGCCCGGCCGCACGCGACGCGGTCCCGACCCTGACGACCTGCCTGAACAACGCCTCGTCCGCGCCGGAGCGCTACCTCGCCCGGAGCGCGCTCGCCAAGATCGGCCCGGCGGGCCCGCGCCGCTACGGCATCGAGGACGAGGGGGCCTGCCTCAGCGTTCGCGGCCTGCGCGAGTCCACCCACGCCATCAACCTGCTCGCCCGCGCCTACAACCTCGAAGTGTTCGTCGAGACGGTGCCTTCCTCGGCGAAAGACGCGAAGGCCTTCGCCCTCAAAGCCCTCTGCGCCCGAGACGGCAGCGAGAAGGAGACGGGCAAGCCCGAGGGCGCTGGCGCGAGCCATCTGGGGGCCCGGAGGGGCGCGCGGGCCATTCACGTCGTCCTGAGCAAGCACGGTGAGGTGGTACGGGTCGAGGTGTGCAACGCCCTCCGCCGGCAGGGGCTAAACGAGCCCGAGCTCGTCCGGGCGATCCGGGCGGCGGCGAAGGGCAAGAATTGCGACCCCGCCCTGAAGGAGTGCGTCACGCGCCTGATCCGCTTCGAGAAGGCCCGCCGGGCCCGGAAGTGATCGTCACGCGCGCAAGGTCAAGGCAACGACCGTGCCGGCGACCGCGCCGCTGACGGCGCCGACGACCAGGCCCCCTACCCCGGCGAGGTCGTGGCCGACGAGGGCGCCCACCATCCCGCCGACGAACAGGCACGCGACGGCGCGCGTCCCCCCCGCCACCACGGCATAGGCGAGCACGCCGAAGCCGGCCCCGCCCGCGGCCAGCAAGGCACCCCCCAAAAGCACCGGACGGAACGTCTCCCACTCCGCCGGGCGGTTTAGCCCGGCGAACAGGCCGAGGGCGACGCCCACTACCCCGAGAAAGACGAGCCCGTCCACGGCGCCGATCAGCGCGCCTTTGCGCCCGGGCGACATCTCTCGTTCGGAGGCGCGCGCGAAGGCGCGGGCCACGGCAAGCCCGAGGGCGGTGCCGCTCGCCCGCCCGCTTGTCCAGGTCAGCGCGCCCGTGAAGGCGCCGAAGGCCGCCCCGAGCAGGCCGAAGAGCCCACCCCCCGCCAGTACCCACAAGAACAGCCGGGTTTGCTCGTCCATCGCACGTTCTCTCTCCACCTCGGATGGGCGGGCCACCGTTTCGGCCGCGTGCCTGGTAGAATGACTGGGTATCGATCTCCCTATGATGAGTGGAACGATGGCCGAAATCTACGTGAGTACCGACGTCGAGACGGACGGCCCCATCCCGGGGCCCCATTCCATGCTCAGTTTCGCCTCGGCCGCCTACCGCCCCGACAAGGTGCTGCTCGGCACGTTCAGCGCCAACCTGCACGGGCTGCCCGGTGCGGCCGGCCATCCCGAAACAATGACGTGGTGGCAGACGCAGCCGGAGGCATGGGCGGCGGCGCGGTCCGACCTGCGCGAGCCGGCCGAGGCGCTGCCGGCTTACGTGGCGTGGGTCAAGGGGCTGCCGGGCAAGCCGGTGTTCGTGGCCTACCCGGCGGGGTTCGACTTTCTCTTCGTCTACTGGTATCTGATTCGCTTCGCCGGCGAGAGCCCGTTCTCGCACTCGGCCCTCGACATGAAGACGTACGCAATGGCCGTGCTCCGGAAAGAGTACCGCGAATCGGTCAAGCGCAACATGCCCAAACACTGGTTCGATCCGCTGCCGCACACTCACAAGGCCCTCGACGACGCCATCGAACAGGGGGCCCTGTTCTGCAACATGCTGGCGGAGAACCAGAAGCGGTAGATCGTTTCGGCGACTGGCAGGAAAAGCCATGCTTGGAAGACGGCCCTCCTGAGCCGTCCTCTGGGCTGGACGGCTCAGGAGGGCCGTCCTACAGGAAACGCAGTCCTCCCGGTCGCCTTCCCCCTCGGCGTTGGGCCCCAGGCACCATGCTGCGCGAGCTCTCCGTTCAGAACCTGGCCCTCATCGAGGACGTCCGCGTCGAGCTCCAGCCGGGCTTCTGCGCCTGGACGGGCGAGACCGGCGCCGGCAAGTCGTTGCTGCTCGGCGCGCTCGGCCTGCTGCTCGGCGAGCGCGGCAGCGCCGACCTGCTGCGCGCCGGGGCCGAGGAGCTCCGCATCGTGGGCCGCTTCGAGCTGGAGTCGGCCGCGCTGCGCCAGGAGGTCGAGAAGCGCCTGGGCACGGCGCTCGAAGAGGACGAGGTGATCCTGGGCCGGCGCCTGACGCGGTCCGGGCGCAGCCATGCCTACGTCAACGACCAGCCGGTGGCGATCTCGACGCTCAAGCAGATCGGCGACCTTCTCGTGGACGTCCACGGCCAGCGCGAGAGCGAGTCGCTGCTCCAGCCCGCCTATCAGTTGGAGCTGCTCGACGCCTATGGCCATCTGGGGGCACCGCGCCAGAAGTACCTCGCCCTGGCCGAGAACCTGCGCCAGGTGCGGCATCGCTTCAACGCCCTGTCGAAAGAGCGCCAGCAGAGGCAGCGCGAGCTGTCGCTCGTGCGCTTCGAGCGCGACGAGCTCGACAAGGCCAACCTCGAGCCGGGCGAGCCGGCGGAGCTAACGCAGGAGCGCGAGCGCCTGGCCAACGCCCAGAACTTGCAAGCCTTTGCCGAGGGGGGCTACGCCGCCCTCTACGAGGACGAGGGGGCGGTGGCCGAGAGGCTGGGCAAGTTGCAGCGCGACGCCGAGGGCTGGGCGGCGCTCGACCCGGCGCTCGCCGCAGTGGTGGCGCGCCTCGAGGCGGCGAGCTCGGAGGTGCAGGACCTGGCCCACGCGCTGCGCCGGCTGGCCGAGCACTGGGAGGCCGACCCCGAGCGCCTGACCGAGGTGGAGCAGCGGCTTCTCTTCTTGCGTCGGCTGGAGTCGAAGTACCGCAAGACGATCGACGAACTGATCGTCTACCGCGTCGGCCTGGACGAGCAGGAGAGCAAGCTCCAGCAGGAGGAGGACGACCTCGGCGGGCTGGAGGCTGAGCTGGCGAAGCTCTACAAGCAGCTGCGCGAGGCGGCGGGGGAACTGAGCAAGGGGCGGCAGAAGGTGGCGAAGAAGCTGGCGGCCGAGGTGCAGAAGCAGCTCGCCGACCTGGGCATGCGCGAGGCCCGCCTGGACGCGGTGCTAACGCCCGTGCCGATCGGCGACGACCCGGCGACGAGCGAGGTGCCGTCGTGGGGGGCCGACGAACTGGAGCTGACGCTGGCGGCCAACCCGGGGGAGCCGGCCCGGCCGCTGCGCAAGGTGGCGTCGGGGGGCGAGCTGTCGCGGACCATGCTGGCGCTGAAGACGGTGCTGGCGGGGCACGACCGCATGGGGACGCTGGTCTTCGACGAGATCGACGCCAACGTGGGCGGGCGCCTGGGCGACATGCTAGGCCAGAAACTGGCGGCGCTGGGCCAGGGCCGACAGGTCATCTGCGTGACCCACCTGCCGCAGGTGGCGAGCTACGCGCGGCACCACTGGACGATCCAGAAGTCGAAGCGCGGCAACCGAACGGTGACGCGAATCGCGTTGCTGGAGGAACCGGCCCGGCTGGAGGAACTGGCGAGCATGTTGCGCGGCGAATCGCGCGGCGAGACGACGCGCCAGGAGGCGGCGGCGATGCTGGAGGCGGCGCGGCGGTGCTGGTGAGGGGCTTTTCAGCTGGCCAGGGTGCGCTCGCGGAGGAGCTCGTCAAAGCGCTCGCGATCGACCACGCCTCTCTCGTCCAGCAAGCGGCGGATGCCGACGAGGTTGGCCTGGTCCACGATCTCCTCGGGCACGTGCGACCGCAGGAAGAGAAGCGTGCCAGAGCGGGCGTGCTCGAAGGCCGTCGCCGATCGAGGGCCGGGCTTGGCCTGAACGCCGAGATCTGTCAACATCTGACACAACGTCGCGAACGTAGGCCTATTCATCGGAGTCGCCTCTCGCTCATTGGGGAAGTGCGTTCCAGGAGATCCGCGGCGGTTCCGTCCCCGGCACGCACGCATAGCCCGAGAAGTCCGTCACCCCTTCCGCCCGCAAAAAGTCCTCGTCCAGCAACGCCTGCCCCGTTACCTCGGCCGGTCCCTTGCTCGCCAGCCGTAGCACGCAATCCACGAGAATGTCCGGCTTGCGCCACTGCGCGGGCGTACCGAGGCCGTGGTTGATCGACGCCTGGCTCTCGATGATCGTGACGGGCCAGAGCGAGTTGACCGCGACGTTGTGCGCCTTCACCTCCTCCGCCAGCCCGACGGTCAGCATGGTCATGCCGAGCTTCGAGATGGCGTAGGCGATCCTGCCCGGCACCATGCCCAGGTCGAGCGGCGGGCTCATGTTGACCACGTGGCCCCACCCCCGCTCGATCATGGCGGGCAGGACCGCCTGGCAGCACAGGAACGCGGCCCGCGCGTTGACGCCCATCACCAGATCGAAGCGCTTGGCGGGCGTCTCCAGCAGCGGCCTCCACCACAGCGCTCCGGCGTTGTTTATGAGCACGTCGATGCGCCCGAAGCGCGCGAGCGCCTGCGCCGCCATCGCCTCGACCTGGGCGGCCTCGCGCACGTCCACCTGAAGTGGGAGCGCCTGCGCTCCCAGCGCCTCGACCTCGGCGGCGACGGTGTAGATGGTGCCGGGCAACTTCTCGGTGGGCGTGGTGCTCTTGGCGGCGAGGACGACGTGACACCCCGCCTCGGCCAGGCCAAGCGCCAGCGCGCGGCCGATGCCCCGGCTAGACCCGGTGACGATGGCGACGCGATCTTTGAGGGATGACATGATTCGTCTCCGGCGGCCGGGCTTTTCGGCCTTTCTAGACGGGCGTTCAGGTCCCAAGATAGGGGGAACACGTTGCCCTGGGACGACGGAAGCGATTGTACCAGACGCCTGCCTTGTCCCCATTCCTCTTCCTTCGGCTCTCCCAAACAGGAAGTGGTGCAGCGACGGTAGACTGCCACGGGGGAGAACCATGAGACGAATTCAGAAGAGAAGCCCCGGCAGGATGACGATCGACAACAGGGCCACGGTCTGCTCTATCTTCACCGGCGCGGGCGGGCTGGACGTCGGCCTGGAACTGGCCGGCTTTCGCACCATCGCAGCGGTCGAGTGCGACGAGGACTGTGTGTCGACGCTTCGGGGCAACCAGGCGGCGACGATCTTTCGCGGGCCCGGCTCCCGGAGGCCGCGGAAAGGCTCGGTGCGGCACCGCTTGCCGATGGTCGGATCGCCGACGCCCGATCGGCACGTGGGGGAGCCAAAGTTCTGGGATCGGGGATCGCCAAGCCGCAACCGGCGCCCTCGGCGCAATTCCGCTTGCGGCTTGGCGATCCGCCCTCCCGGACTGTTTGCCACTCCCGGGCGCGTTTCTCCACCCAATTCGATCTTCCCGCTTGACGACCCTGCCTATTCCTGACACACTGATAGTGTGATTGCGACCGGGAACGCCCTTGCGCGCCCCGTGGTCCTCCCCGCCTGCCAAGCTCTTCCGAGATCATGCCAAAACACTCCACCCCCCTGTGCCCGTTCGTTCTTGCCGTGCCCGCGTTCTTCCTCCTTGCTCTTCTCGGCGGGAACGCCCGCGCCGCGGAGGCCCCGAACGGCGAGCGGACCTACAAGGCCCAGTGCGCCAGTTGCCACGGGCCGCGCGGCGAAGGGACGAAGCGGTACAAGCAGCGCCTCGAAGGCGATCGCTCCGTGGCGCAACTCGCCGCCCTCGTCGGGAAAACGATGCCGGAAAATGACCCCGGCTCGCTCTCGACCGAGGAGGCCCGGGCGGTCGCCACCTACGTCCACGACGCCTTCTACTCGAAGGTGGCGCGCGAGCGGAACAGGCCGGCCCGGGTCGAGCTGGCCCGGCTCACCGTGCCCCAGTACCGCAACGCCGTCGCCGACCTGATCGGCAGTTTCCACTGGCAGCGCAAGGCCAGCGACCCGCGCGGTCTGGCGGCGGAGTACTTCAAGGGCCGCCGGTTCGACAACCGCGAGCGCGTCTTGCAGCGGACCGACGCGCAGGTGGCGTTCGACTTCGGCACCGAATCGCCGGTGCCCGGCAAGGCCTCGCCGGAGCAGTTCTCGATCCGCTGGAGCGGGGCCCTTCTCGCCGAGCGGACCGGCGAGCACGAATTCGTGGTGCGGACGGAGCACGCCGCCCGGCTCTGGGTCAACGAGACGAGACAGCCGCTCGTCGATGCCTGGGTGAAGTCCGGCAAGGACACGGAACACAAGGCGACGCTGTTCCTGGTGGCCGGCCGGGCGTACCCGTTGCGGCTCGAGTATTCGCGGGCCAAGCAGGGCGTGGACGACTCGAACAAGAAGGGCAAGCGCCCGCTCGTCAAGTCGTCGATCGCGCTGCTGTGGAAGGAGCCTCACGGGGCAGTCGGCCCGATCCCCAGCCGAAACCTGTCGCCCGCCCCCGCTCCGGAGGCGTTCGTCTGCCCCACCACTTTCCCGCCGGACGACCGCAGTTACGGCTGGGAGCGCGGCACCACCGTGTCGCGGGAGTGGGACCAGGCGACGACCGATGCCGCCCTCGACGTGGCGGGCCACGTTGCCAGCCGGCTCAACGAGTTGGCCGGCACCCGCGACGGCGCCCCCGACCGCAAGAAGAAGCTCCAGGACTTCTGCCACAAGTTCGCGGAGCGGGCGTTCCGCCGGCCCCTCACCGCCGAGCAGAAGGCCACGATCGAGCGCCAGTTCGCGGCGGGCAAGGACCTCGAGACCGGCGTCAAGCGCGTGGTGCTGCTGGTGCTGAAGTCGCCCCGATTCCTCTACCGGGAGGTGGCGGGAGGGGCGGATGGCTTCGACGTGGCGTCTCGGCTATCGTTTGGGCTGTGGGGCTCGCTCCCCGACCGGGAGTTGCTCGAGGCCGCCGCGGCCGGGCGGCTCTCCTCGAAGGAGCAGGTGGCCCGGCAAGCCGAGCGGATGCTCGACGACCCGCGCGCCCGGGCCAAGTTGCGAGAGCTCCTGCTCACGTGGCTCAAGGCGGACCAGGCGCCCGACCTCGCGAAAGACGTCAAGAAGTTCCCCGGGTTCGACGCGGCCGTCGTGTCCGACCTGCGCACGTCGCTCGAGCTTTTTCTGGACGACGTCGCGTGGTCCGATGCTTCGGACTTCCGGCAACTGCTGCTGTCCGAGCAGGTGTTCCTGAACGGCCGGCTGAGCAAGTTCTACGCGGCCGCCCTCCCGCCCAGTGCCCCCTTCCAGAAGGTGAGGCTCGACGCGGGCCGGCGGGCAGGGGCGCTGACGCACCCCTACCTGATGGCCGGGCTCGCTCACGGCGACGAGAGCTCGCCCATCCACCGGGGCGTTTTCCTGGCGCGCGGAGTGCTCGGGGTGGGGCTTCGTCCCCCGCCGGAGGCCGTCACGCCCATTGCCCCGGACCTCCACCCATCGCTCACGACCCGGCAGCGGGTGGACCTCCAGACGAAGGCGACGGCCTGCACGACCTGCCACAGCGTCATCAACCCGCTCGGCTTCACGCTGGAGCACTTCGACGCCGTTGGCCGCTACCGCGAGAAGGACAACGCCAAGGCCGTGGACGCCACCGGCGGCTACCTCGCCCGCGACGGCAAGGCGGTGCGCGTCAACGGCGCCCGCGAGCTGGCCGCGTTCCTGGCCGACAGCCCCGAGGCGCACGCCGCGTTCGTCGAGCACGTGTTGCACTATCTGGTACAGCAGCCAGGCCGCGCCTACGGCCCGACCGCGCTCGACGACCTGCGCCGGTCGTTTGTCGCGAACAAGTTTCACGTACGAAAGCTCGCCGTCGAGGTGATGGCGAGCACGGCCCTGCACCGGCAGGGGGCTCGCGAAAAAAGCAAGAAGCGCCCCTGACTCCTGGAGAGACTGACATGACTCATGCCCCGACTCGCCGCGCGTTTCTCCGCGACCTGGGCGTCGGCGCCGCCGCCCTGCCGTTCGTGCTCAACCTGCCCAGCCTGGCGTTCGCCAACCAGCAGCGGCGGAAGCAGCGGTTGGTGGTCCTGTTCAGCCCCAACGGGGTGGTGCCGTCGGCGTTCTGGCCGAGCGAAGCGGGGGCCGGGTTCGCGCTCAAGGAAAGCTTGCAGCCGCTCGCGCCGTTTCGGGCACAGACACTCGTGTTGAACGGGGTGTGCGACAAGGTTCGCGGCGACGGCGACAGCCACATGCGGGGCATCGGCTGCCTGCTGACGGGCGTGGAGCTCTTCCCGGGCAACGTCCAGGGCGGGTCGCACACGCCGGCCGGCTGGGCCAGCGGCGCTTCCATCGACCAGGAGATCAAGAACCACCTCCAGAAGAGCGCCGCCACCCGGACCCGGTTCGGGTCGCTGGAACTGGGCGTGCTGGTGCCCGACCGCGCGGACACCTGGACGCGGATGGTCTACAGCGGGCCGAACAGGCCGATCGCGCCGCTCAACGACCCGTATCAGACGTTCGCCAAGCTCTACGGCCGGGCCAAGGATCGGGCGGTGCTGGCGAGCGTGCTCGACGACGTGCAGGACGACCTGCGCAAGGTGAGCCGGGCGGTCAGCGCCGAGGACCGGCGGTTGCTCGACGAGCACTCGACGTTCGTCCGCGAGATGGAGCGGGAACTGCGCGCGGCGCCTGCGGCCCGGGCGGCGAAGGCGCCCGAGCTGGAGCCAGGGGTAAAGGGGATCAACGACAACATCCCGCGCCTGAGCAAGATGCAGATCGACTTGCTGGTGAACGGGTTCACGGCGGACTTCGCGCGGGTGGCGACGCTGCAGTACACCAACTCGGTCGGCAACGCGAAGATGAACTGGCTGGGAGTGAAGGAGGGGCACCACGAGCTGTCGCACGAGCCGGACAGCAACGCCCAGGCCCAGGCCAAGTTGACGAAGATCAACAAGTGGTTCTGCGAGCAGATGGCCTACCTGGCGAAGCGCCTGGCCGAGACGCCCGAGCCGGGCGGGCCGGGCAGCCTGCTCGACAATACGCTGCTCGTCTGGACGAACGAACTGGGCAAGGGCAACTCGCACACGCTGGACAACATCCCGTTCGTGATGGTCGGCAAGGGCCTCGACTTCAAGATGGGCCGGTCGGTGAAGCTGCCGAAGGTGGCGCACAACCGGCTGCTGCTGTCGCTGGCGCACGGCTTCGGGCACCGGATCGCGCGGTTCGGCAACCCCGACTTCTGCGGCGGCGGGCCACTGAGCCTGAGCTGAGCGGGTGGGACTTGGTTTGCTGTAGGACGGCTCTCCTGAGCCGTCCGGACGGCTCGGGAGAGCCGTCCTACAAGGATGCCTTTTCCTGCCAGTCGCCTGAGCGCCGGCGGAGAGGATCGCATGAGCGCGGAAGCGTCCGCCCCCCTCGCCGGCAAGGTGGCGATCGTGACCGGGAGCAGCCGCGGCATCGGCCGGGCTATCGCGCGCCAGTTGGCGCGCGACGGCGCGGCCGTGGTGCTCGCGGCGCGCGACGCTGCCGCGCTGGCAAGCGTCGTCGCGGAGGTGGAAGGCGAGCACGGTCGAGCGCTGGCCATCGCCCTCGACCTGCGGGCCCCAGAGGCGCCGGCCAAACTGGCCCGGGCAGCGGTCGATGCGTTCGGCGGGATCGACGTCGTGGTCAACAACGCAGGCGCGACCAAACGGGGCGACTTCCTGGCGCTGAGCGAGGAGGAGTGGGCAGACGGCTTCGCGCTGAAGTTCTTCGGGTCGGTGCGCCTGGCGCGGGCCGCCTGGCCGCACCTGAAGGAGCGGGGCGGCTCGTTGGTGAACGTGGCCGGCGTGGGCGGACGAACGCCGGGGGCGGAGTTCGCCCTCGGCGGATCGGTGAACGCCGCCCTGCTCTCGTTCACCAAGGCGCTCGCCGAACTGGGCATCCGGGACGGCGTGCAGGTCAACGCGGTGAATCCCGGCCCGGTCCGCACCGATCGGCTCGAGGCCCGCCTCCAGGCACTCGCCGACGAGCAGGGGGTCGGCCGCGAGGAGGCCGCGCTGCGGATGGTGCAGGGCCTTCGGGTGACGCGACTCGGCGAGCCGGAGGACGTGGCGAACCTCGTCGCCTTCCTCGTCTCCCCGCGGGGGCGATTGCTCCAGGGCTCCCTGATCGACGTCGATGGTGGGCAGACGAAAACGATCTGACGAACGAGCCCCGGCGTCACGGGGCGCTGTTCATCGTGGTTACAGCCCGGAAGCCTTTCTTGCACAGGCGGAAGCGGACCGGCTTGCCGTCGAAGACCTGCTGGGAGATCCGGCCGGCAAGCAAGGCGGCGGCTCGCTTCTGGCGCGGGTCGTTCCAGCCCGCCTGGACGACCAGGGACACTTCGTAGGCGCCGCGCCGGTGCCGCAGCCGCACGGCGGTCTCCCCCGTATCGTCGAAGATCCCGACTGCTTGGAGCTGCTTGCCCAGGGCGCGCGCCTCGTCCTCGGTCACCGGCGCGCGGTAGCCGATCGACTCCCCCTCCCCGAACGTGACCGTCGCGTCGTCGGCCAGGTCGGGGAAGAACGCCAGCCCGATCGTGACGAGCACGCACGCCAGGCCCACCACGACCAGGGCCCCGGTCGTCGCGGGCGAGCCCCCTGCCTCGCTGTTGCGGCGCAAGGCGCCCGCCTGGAGCACGTAGGCGAGGAGGGCCACGCCTATCCAGACGCCGGCGACCAGGGCCTGGGCCTGGCCCGCGTTGTCCTCCGCCAGCCAGATCGCAGCCAACACCAGAAGGACGCATCCGACCACCGTCGCGGACGCGGCCCACGGATTGCCCATCTTCCAGTAGTTGCGAGTAAGCAGGACGGCCCCCGCGATCGGGCCGGCGAGCATCGTCGCCGTGGTGAGCTGCATCGGCGTTGCCAGCCCGTCCACCGGCTTCAGGTCATCTTCTTGGTCCTCGACTTCCGTCGCGTCCTCGTCCTCCTCGTCCTCTTCATCCGTGTCGTCCTCTTCTTCCTCATCCTCGTCCTTGCTCGTTGGGGGACCGTCCAGCGCGAGAGCGGGCACGAACGCCGAGGCGGGCAGCACGGCCCCGCAAGCCGGACAATGCACCGAGGTGCCGGCGTGCTCTTCGACCTGAAGCACTTTCCCGCAGAGACACGACCGCTCGATGAGCACGAACACCTCCGGTTGGCTGAGCAGTGGGCGCCGACGAAACCGAGGACAATATACCGCGCTGCCCCTCCCCTGGCGCCCGGCCGTTCAGCACACGTCTTCGTTCAGCGCGATGGCGAGGGGGTGCTCCGGCCCGGCGTACTGGATCACCAGGCTATGAAACCGCTCGCGGGCATTCAGGAACGGGGGCAGCCAGAGCGAGAAGCGCGCCCCCGCGATCGTCAGGCGCAGGGACCGGAGGCCGAAGAGGTTGTGAGGGCGGGCGGAGAGGACGTCGACCCAGGCGACCTCGCGGTAGAGATACAGGGAGTTGTAGGAGCGCAGGCCTGCCGGCCCGGCGTAGACCTTGAAGTAGGAGACGACGCCCAGGGCGGCGAGGGCCGCGAGGGCCTCCGCGACGGCGAACGCAACAGCGATGGCGAGCAGCCAGATTTCGAGGGGAATGCCCGGGAACAGGGTGGCGATCACCGCCACCTCCACGCTCACCGCGGGCAGGGCAAGAACGCTGATGCCCAGCACGATGTACCCGAGGTAGCGCCAGAACGACACCCGGAACGTCTCGACGCCCTGTTGCATGTTCGCCCTCTTCTCAGCGCGCGAGGCGCCAGTAGGCCTCCAGCCAACGGCCTGGCTTGCGGCCGTCGAAGTCGTCGGGGCGGGGGACGTTGTTGGCGACGTAGCACAGCCTCAGCGCGTCGCCCTCGAGCTCGTAGGCCCCCTGGAGGGTGGGGGAGAGGGCCCTGCCCTCCTTCAGGTCGTACCGGGTGGGGGACTTCCCCGCGTCCAGGGCCAGGAACCACGTGGAGGCCACCGTGCCGTCCATGCAGTGGTAGAACAGCCGGTCCCCCCGGATCACCACCTTGCCCAGCCCGTTGCGGGACTCGACGCCCCCGTGCATCCGCGAGACGAGCACCCACGTCCCCTGGAGCCGCTGGGCGTCCTTTGCCCCGGACGGCGGCCTGGGCAGCGGCGCCGGCGCGAAGGCCAGCGACAGGACGGCCGCGAGGAGCAGCAGGGCGTATCGGCGCATGGATGACCTCCACGGTCCAGAAGAGGCCGGGCTCGGCCCTACCCGCCTTCTCGATCCCAGGACTGCCCCGTGAGCAGCACCTGGACCTCCTGGTCGGTCAGGGGCGCCTCGAAGGTACAGCCGACGAGGAAGCACCCACCCGGTTGGGCCGTGGCGTGAACGACCCGCGCCCGGCACGTGCGGGGGGCGGCCCCCTGCTCCAGGGGCAGGCCGAGGCTGAGGGCGGTCCCGGGCCCCCAGTGGCGGTCCACGACCAGGCCGATCCCCGTCCGCGACACGTTGCGCACCCGCACCACTCGCCCCGCCCCAAGGCCGCCGGCGGCCGGGTAGCAGGTCACTCGCAGGTCGGCCAGGTGGCGGGCCGCTCCGCGGCGCTCGTCGGACATGCTCCCGCCCTCGTCTGGATTGCCGGTTGGAAAGGGACAGGGATGTGATAGGCTGTGCCGGGCGGCCGGTCAATCCCCCGGTTGCCGCCACCGGGCCCCTCGCCAGGAGCACTTCCCCATGCCGCGCGCAACGCTCGCCACCCTCTTCGCTCTCCTCGCCCTGGGGACGGCCCTCGCCGCGGGGCCCGTCCTCGACACGATGGACGAGGTGCGCTTCCGCAGCCCCAAGGGCAAGGGCCGGGCGGAGCTCGTCGAGGGCAAGGTCGGCAAGGCGGTCCGCTTTGCCTTCGACAAGGACAGCCGCAGCGCCTTCTTCACGAGCAGCCTCCGCGGACGGCCCGAGTGGGACAAGGCGGCGGGGCTGTCGTTCTGGGTCAAGGGCGATGGCTCGCGCTCCTTCGGCGGGCTGCAGCTCATCTACGACGACGACTACGCGGTCCGCTACGACTACTGCTTTCCCATCCAGAGCAAGGAGTGGGCCAAGGTGACGGTCGCCTGGCGCGACCTGGTGCCGGTGCTGCCGGGGCCGAAGTCGCGGCCGCTGGGCCCGGGCGGAAACAGCCCGTCGAAGGTCAGCGGCTTGTGGTTCGGCAAGTGGTGGTACTGGCGCGACTACCCGGCCCATTCGTTCGCCATCGACGAGCTCCGGCTCGAGGAGAAGATCGAGCTAGCGAAGGACTATCGCCCCGAGGGCCCGCCCCTGAAGCGCGTCCTCGACAAGCTGAAGGCGGGACGGCCGGTGACGATCGTCGCGATGGGCGACTCGCTGACCGACGTCCGCCACTGGGCGAACCGGGAGGTCGCCTGGCCGGGGCTGCTCCAGAAGCAACTCGAGAAGAAGTACCGGTCGAAGGTGACGGTGGTCAACCCCGCCATCGGCGGGACGCAGCTGCGGCAGGGGGTGGTGCTAATCCCGCGCTGGCTGGCCGAGGCCCCCGAGCCGGACCTGGTCGCGTTCTGTTTCGGCGGCAACGACTGGGAGGCGGGGATGCGCGGCGAGCAGTTCCGCGCGGCGTCCGAGGACGCGATCGACCGCATCCGCCGGGCGACGCAGGGCAAGTCGGACGTGTTGGTCATCACGACGGTCCCGGCCGTCAAGCGGTGGAGGACGATGGCGGAGCTGGCCGAGGCGTGCCGCGCCGCCGCGCGGGCGAAGAAGGCCGGCCTGGCCGACGCGGAGAAGGCGTTCCTGGAAGCGGGGAAAGAGAAGAAAGAGAGGTTGTTTGTCCGGGACCAGACGCACCTGGGGCCGGAGGGGCACGAATTGATGGCGAAGGCGGTGCGAGAGGCCATCGAGGGGGCAATGTAGCTCGGCCCCCGTCGCGGGCCCCGCCGCTCCGCGGCGGGCTACCGTGTAGCCCGCCGCTGCGGCGCGGCCGATTCTACGTCGCCAGGTCGGCGAGCCCCTTGTCGAAATACGAGACGCACGTGGGCAGGTTGTCGGCGCGGTCCTTGTCCCCGCCG
>JBBSEZ010000121.1:0-23235 GCA_038239195.1 Gemmatales bacterium | reverse complement strand
TCCCAGGCGGCGGCGCAGATCGTGGCGAGCGCGGGGCAGCAGGCCACGGGCATGGCGCAGATCCACCAGGCGATGAAGAACATCGACCAGGTGGCGAGGCAGAACCTGGCGGCCATGCGGCAGGCCGAGCAGGCCGCCCAGAACCTCAACGCCCTCGGCGGACAACTCACCAAGCTCCTCGGAAAGTGAAGGCAAGCACGTGGACAAAGACAAGCTGATTCAGCGGCTCATGACGACGTTCCTCGAAGAACTCGAGGAGCACGTCGGCACGCTCAACCGCGACCTCCTCGCCCTGGAGAAGGAGGCCGACGTCAAGCGGCGGGCCGAGTTGCTTCAGACGCTCTTCCGCACGGCACACAGTCTGAAAGGCGCGTCGCGCTCGGTGAACGTGGGGCTGGTCGAGAGCGCGTGCCACCAACTGGAGGAGATTTTGGAGGCGGCGCGAGACGGCGCGATGGTGCTGGGCCCCGACCTCTTTGCCCTGCTCTTCGGGACCGCCGACGCGATCGAGGAAGCGGGGATGCGCCTGCGCGAGCAGCAGGACCTGAGCAGCGCTCCGCTGGCGGCGATCCTGCCTCGTCTCGAGGCCGCCGCTAGCCGCAGCGCCCTGGAGGCCCCTCGGTCAGCGGTCGCGCCCGCTGACCCGCCGCGCGTCCCGGCCCGCGCAGCGAAGAGCGAGCCGGTCGCGGCAGTCAAAGCGGAGCGCGAGAAGAGGCTTCCCAAGCCCGATCCGAAGGAATGGGAGGGCGAGGCCCCCGCCGAGCCTGTGGAAGAGGCTCGGCAGGGGCCTCGCCCTCCAACCTCTCGCCCTCCCTCCAAGGAGCGCCCCGCCGAAGCGGCGCCCGAACCGGCCCAGGCGGCGACGGTGCGCGTCGCCGCAGACAAGCTGGACGCCTTCCTCGCCCGCAACGGCGAACTGCTCGTGGCCCGGCGTCGCGTGCAGTCGCGCGCGGAGGACCTGACCGCGTTGCGCGAGCAAGTGGCGCACTGGGCGGCCGAGTGGCGAGGCATGGAGAAGGCGCTGGGGAAATGGCTGGAGCGCGACGGCCCCGGCCCCCACGGCTCGACCGCCTTGCGCGAGCCGGCGAGTGAGGGCCTGCGCGTGCCGCGCCGCGTGGGCGCGGTGCTGGGGCAGACGGGGGACCGGCTGCGGCACCTGGAGAAGGGGCTGGACCGGCTGGCCGCCAACATGGCGGGGGACTACCGCCAGCTCAAGCAGGCGGCCGACGCGCTGGAGGACGAGGTGCGCCGCGTGCGCATGCTCCCCTTCGCCGACGCCTGCCAGGGGCTCGACCGGATGGTGCGCGACCTGGCCCAGGCCGTCGGCAAGGAGGTGGAGCTCGTCGTCGAGGGCGGGGCCGTCGAGCTGGACCGCTCGGTCCTCGAGGGGCTGAAGGACCCGCTGCGCCACCTGGTGCGCAACGCGGTGGACCACGGCGCCGAACCGCCGGACAAGCGCCGCAAGGCCGGCAAGCCGCCCCAGGCGCGAATCGTCGTGACGGCCGTGTTTCGCGGCTCGCAGGTCGAGGTGAGCGTGGCCGACGATGGACGGGGGATCGACCGGGAGGCCCTGCGCGAGCAACTGCGCCGCAAGGGGCTGCCCGAGCCGGCGGACGACCGCGAGTTGATGAGCGCCATCTTTCGGCCGGGCTTCTCGACGGCGCGGATCATCACGGACGTCTCCGGCCGCGGCGTGGGGCTCGACGTGGTCAAGAGCCGGGTGGAGGCGCTGCACGGCACGGTGGAGCTGACGTCGGTCCCCGGCCAGGGGACGCGGTTCACGCTGGGCGTCCCGCTCACGCTGACGACGCTGCGCGCGCTCCTCGTCGAGGCCGGGGGGCAGACGTTTGCCTTGGCGGGGACGAACGTGCAGAAGCTGGTGCGCATCAGTGCCGACGACCTCGTTTCCGTGGCGGGGCGGGAGATGCTCGCGCTGGGGGAGGTGCCGCTGCCAGTCGCTTCGCTGGCCGAAACGCTCGGCCTGACCGCCCGCGAATCGGCGAGCGCAGGCCGGAAGAAGCCCACGGCAATCGTCGCGGCAGGCGAGAAGCGGATGGCCTTCGTGGTGGACGAACTGCTCGCCGAACAAGAGATCGTGATCAAGAACCTGGGGGCGCGGGTGCGGCGGGCGCGGCAAATTTCCGGCGCGACCATCCTCCCCTCGGGCCGCATCGCCCTGGTGTTAAACGCGGCGAACCTGATTCGCGGCGCCCTGGGCCAGGGCGCCCCGGTGAGGCTAGCCGCTCTGACGGAAGGGGCGGCCGCGGAGGCGAAGAAACGCATCCTCGTCGCCGACGACTCGGTCACGACGCGTACCCTGGAGAAGAGCATTTTGGAGGCGGCGGGCTACGAGGTGGTGGCCGCCGCCGACGGCCAGGCCGCCTGGGAGCTGTTGCAGGACGGCGGGGCCGACCTCGTCGTCAGCGACGTGGACATGCCGCGCATGGACGGCTTCTCGCTGGCCGACGCCGTGCGCCGCTCGAAGCGCTTCGCCGAGGTGCCGGTGGTCCTCGTGACTGCCCGCGAGAGCGAGGGGGACAAGGCTCGGGGCGCCGAGGTCGGCGCCAACGCCTATCTTGTCAAGAGTGCCTTCGATCAGAAGAACCTGCTCGAAACGATCGCGCAATTGCTTTAGTCCTTCGTGCTTAGTCCTTAGTGCTTAGCAAAGAGGTCAAGGTATCTGTCTTTGCTAAGCACTAAGGACTAAGCACGAAGGGCTCCCGACGGAGGAGGGTGAGAATGATCCGCGTTCTCGTGGTCGATGACTCCGCCACCGCTCGCGCGCTGCTCGTGGAGGTCCTGCGCGCCGACCCGGAGATCCAGGTCGTGGGCGAAGCGAAGGACGGCCTGGAGGGCGTGGAGCTGACCCAAAAGCTCAAGCCGGACCTGGTGACGATGGACGTTCGCATGCCGCGCCTGGACGGCTTCGCCGCCACCAAAGAAATCATGATCTCGACGCCGACGCCCATCGTCATCGTCACGGCGAGCCTGGAAACGCGCGAGGTCGAGGTGGCGATGCAGGCGCTCCGGGCCGGCGCGCTCGTCGCCGTCCGCAAGCCCTCGGGGCCGGGCTCGCCGACCTTCGAGGAAGATGCCCGGAAGCTCGTCGCCACGGTCAAGACGATGGCGCAAGTCAAGGTGGTTCGCCAGTGGCGGCCGGCCGCTCGCCCCGATCCCGCGGCAAGGCGCGCCGTGCCGCGGGCCCTCGCGCGGAAGCCGGTCGTCGCCATCGCCACCTCGACGGGCGGACCGGGGGCGCTACAGCGCGTGCTGTCGCAACTGCCGGGCGACTTCCCGGCGCCGATCCTGGTGGTCCAGCACAACACTCCCGGTTTCATGACCGGGCTCGTAAGCTGGTTGGATGGGGGCTGCGACCTGGTGGTAAAGGTGGCCGAGCAGGGCGAGGCGCTCCAGCCCCACACGGTTTACCTGGCGCCGGACGAACGACACCTGGGCATCACGGGCCTGTCCACGGTCCTGCTCTCGGACGCCCCGCCCGTCGGCGGGTTCCGCCCCGCCGGAACCTTTCTGTTCGAGTCCGTCGCCCGGGCCGTCGGGCCAGCGGTCGTCGCGGTCATCCTGACGGGCATGGGCGAGGACGGCGTGGCGGGGCTGCGGGCGGTCCGCCTGGCCGGCGGCCAGACCATCGCTCAGGACGAGGAAAGTTCCGTCGTCTGGGGCATGCCGGGCGTCGCGGTCGCCGCCGGGCTCGCCGACCTCGTTCTGCCGCTCGAGGCGATCCCGGCGCGGCTCATTTCAAGGATGAAGGATTCGGAGTGAAGGAGAGGACCGTGTCTCGCATACTCGTCGTCGAAGACAGCCCCACGCAGGCTTGCAAACTCGCCATGATCCTGGAAGAGGCGGGGCACGAGGTCGTGACTGTGCCGGACGCCGAGCGGGCGTTCGACCGGCTGGGGCAAGGGCGCTTCGACCTGGTGCTCAGCGACCTGAACCTGCCCGGCGACAGCGGGTTCGACCTGTGCCGGCGCATCAAGGGCCATCCCCGGCTCCGCGCCCTTCCCGTGGTGGTGCATACCACCCAGGCCGACCCGGTGAACGTGCTGCGCGGCTTGGAGGCCGGCGCCGACGGCTTCATGACCAAGGACCGCGAGTCGGCCGAGATCGTCGGCCGCATCCACCGGGTGCTGGCGCGCGAAGCGGGCGGGGAGGCCATCTCGCCTCGAGCCACGTTCCTGGGTCGCGAGTTCGACCTCTCGGCCGGGCGCCATCAACTGCTCGACGTTCTGGTGTCGGCCTTCGAGGACGTCGTTCATCTGAACCAGCGCTACAAGGAGGAGATCCTCCAGCGCCGGCGGGCGGAGGCCGAGATGCTCAAGGCCCGCGAGGCCGCCGACGCCGCCAACCGAGCCAAGAGCGATTTCCTGGCCCGGATGAGCCACGAGATCCGCACGCCGATGAACGGGATTATCGGCATGACCGAGCTGGTCCTCGACACGGAGCTCACCGCCGAGCAGCACGAGTACCTCGACATCGTGAAGAACTCGGCCGACGCCCTGCTGACGGTGATCAACGACATCCTCGACTTCTCCAAGATCGAGGCGGGCAAGTTGGAGCTCGACGCCATCGACTTCAATCTGCGCGAGGGCCTCGGCGACACCCTGCACACGCTCGCCTTCCGCGCCAACCAGAAGGGCCTCGAGCTGGTCGGCCACGTGGCCTCCGACGTGCCGGACGAACTGGTGGGCGACCTCGGGAGGCTCCGGCAGATCATCATCAACCTGGTCGGCAACGCCCTCAAGTTCACCGAGAAGGGCGAAGTCGTCGTTCACGTCGGCATGGCGAAGGAAGACAAAGGCGCTCCCGATCTTTCGCGAGCCGCTCTCCATTTCGAGGTGCGCGACACCGGCATCGGCATCCCCAAGGACAAGCAAGGGCTGATCTTCCAGAGCTTCTCCCAGGCGGACACCTCCACCACGCGCAAGTACGGCGGGACCGGGCTGGGCCTGACAATCTCCACCCGGCTGGTGGAGATGATGGGCGGCCGCATCTGGGTCGAGAGCGAGCCCGGCGAGGGCAGCACGTTTCACTTCACCGCCTCGTTGGCCCGGGGGGCAGAGGGGACGGCCGGAGCTCGGGGGACGAGCGCCGCGGTGACGCTGCAGGGCCGCTCGGTGCTCGTGGTGGACGACAACGCCACCAACCGGCGCATCCTCGAAGAGGTCCTCGGGCACTGGCAGATGAAGGTGACGGTGGTAGACGGGGGCCGACCGGCACTGGTGGCCCTGGAGCGCGCGCACGCGGCGGGCGAACCGATTGCTCTGGCCCTGATCGATGGCCACATGCCGGGGATGGACGGCTTCATGCTCGCCGAGCGAGTGCAGCAGAGCCCGGAGCTCGCCGGCACCACGCTCGTGATGCTGACGTCCGGCGGGCAGCCCGGCGACGTGGCCCGGTGCCGGCAACTGGGGATCGCCGCCTACCTCATGAAGCCAATCAAGCAGTCCGACTTGCTGCGGGCGATCGCCAGCGCGCTGCGCCTTGTCCAGCAGCGCGGCCCGGAGCCGGGGCCCGCCCCGGCCCCCCCGCGCGAGGCCCAGCGGTCCCTGCACCTGCTCCTGGCGGAGGACAACCTCGTCAACCAGCGCCTGGCGGTTCGCGTGCTGGAGAAGCGCGGCCACTCGGTGGTGGTCGCCGGCAACGGCAAGGAGGCGCTCGTCGCGCTGGAGAAAGAGGCCTTTGACCTGGTGCTGATGGACGTTGAGATGCCCGAGATGGGCGGCTTCGAGACGACCGCCGCCATCCGGGCCATCGAGAAGAAGGCGGGCGGGCACCTGCCGATCGTCGCCATGACCGCGCACGCGTTGAAGGGGGACCGCGAGCGCTGCCTGGCGGCGGGCATGGACGGCTACGTCTCCAAGCCGATTCAGGCGCGGGAGCTCTGGCAAGTGCTGGCCGAGTTGGTGCCTGGAGAGGCGGCGGACGAGGCGGCCGCGCCCGCGGCAGGGCCTGTCGCGGAGGTGCTGGACCGGGAGGTTGCCCTCGAGCGCGTGGGCGGAGACCGAGAGCTCTTGCGGGAGCTCGTCGAAATGTTCGACGCCGAGTGCCCCGGCTGGCTGGCGGCCGTGCGCGATGCCATCGCGCGGGGAGACGCGGCGCTCTTGCAACGTGCCGCGCACGCGCTGCGGGGTGGGGCCGGCACCTTCGGGGCGGCGGGGGCCTGCAACGTGGCGCAGCGGCTGGAGACGATGGGTCGAGAGGGAGACTTGAAGGACGCGGCGAAGGCGTGCGCGGAGCTGGAGAAGCAGATCGAGCGGCTGACGCCGGCGCTGGCGGCGTTTGCGAAGGAGGGGTAACAAGGTCTCGCGGTGGGAGGGCTGGGCCCTTTCCTCTGAAGCGCCGACGTCCTGGAGACTTGATTGTACGGCAATCGCCCAATCGGATGAAAGCGGTCGCGCATGCCCAAACGACGCACGCCCCCCACGACGAACAAGCCCCCTCCCCCCAGCCGCCTCGTGGTCCGCCTGGACGAGGAGAGCAAGGCCCTCCTCGAGCAAGCCGCCGCCCTGCGCCGGATCAGCGTGGGCGACTATGTCCGCGAACGGACGGTCGCGCAGGCGAGGCGCGAAGTTCACGTGGCCCGCGAGCAGACCTTCGCCCTGTCTCCCGAAGAGCAATTGGCCTTCTGGCGCGCTTTGCACGAAACGCCCCAACTGACCGACGCGCAGCGCCTGGGGCAGGTGCTACAGGGGACACGGGAACGGCACGTGGCCCTCGAAGGCTGACGTTCGCCTTCATCGCCGTCCTCCTCGATTGCGTCGGCGACAGCGCCAAAACGTTTTTACAACTCAGGACTCAGAGTGGAAAGGGCCAGGCGAGCGGCGCGGCGTGAGCCCTATGGCTCCGAAATTCGGTTGTAAACAATCGGCGAACCCGTAGTCGCCCCTACTCTAGCCGCGGCAGCAGGAGGCGCCTACAACCAAAGTCATGTCGGGAAACTCATCGGCATCTGTTTTCAGTTTCACGCCGGAGCGTGTTCCGGTCCCCTTCTTGTCCGACAACGCGCCTCTTCCGGCCTGCGATTCTTCTGCCGATGAACCGCCGGCGCCGCCGTGCCCTTTGAAGTCTCCCCCTTCTGCCACCGGCCCTCAGCCAACCGAACCTTGTCCCGTCTGCCCCCGGCTGCAAGCGAACTACGACGCTTATCGCGACCTCGGCTATTATCGCAACGCCTGGCAACGCGCTTGCGCTCGCGAACAAGACCTCAAAGCCCAAAACGCCCTTTTGCAAGCGCGTGTACGTCAACTGGAACAACGACTCTTCGGCCGCAAGACCGAGACGGCTTCCGCAGCGGCAACGGCCCCCCCGGCCCTCCCTCCAGGCGCCGCGCCGCCGCCTCCCGCACGCCGCCGGCGCGGACAGCAACGCGGCAAGCCTGGCCCCAAGCGTCGCGACTACAGCCACTTGCCCGTGGTCGAAGAAATCCACGACCTACCAGCGGACCAGCAACACTGCCAACAATGTGGCCAAGCCTTTGCTCCTTTTCCCGGTACCGAGGGCCCCACGGTCCTGGAGATCGAGGTGCGTGCCCATCGCCGCCTGATCCGTCGCCGCCGTTACCGCTGTGGTTGCACGTGCGGGAAACACCCCGGCATCGTCACAGCCCCTGGGCCGACCAAAATCATTCCCAAGACAATATACTCTGCGCGGGGCTGAGTGAGACATTTCCGTTTGGGGCGACCCGAATAGAAGAAAGGATGTGACCTGGTCTGGTTGTGCTCCCGAGGGAATCGCGATGGGCTGGCTTCGGATCGAACTGACGGCAGAGCAGCAGCGGGTCGTCAACGAAGAGCGCGACTCTCACCCCCAGGCACACGTCCGCCGCAAGATGCTCGTGCTCCGCATGCTGCACTGCGGCCTGACCCGCGCGCAGGCCGCCCAGGTCGCCGGCCTGGGGCGGGCCACCGTCCAGCGCTACGTCGCCGCCTTCCGCGATGGCGGCCCCGACGGCCTGCGCCGCTGGGGCGTCAGCGGCCCCGTGAGCGACCTGGCAGCCCACCGTGACCTTATCCGTGAGGAGCTCACCCGGCAACCCGCCCGCTCCATCGCCGAGGCTTGCGAGCGCATCGAGCAGCGGACCGGCATCCGCCGCCAGCCCAGCCAGGTCCGCAAGTTCCTCAAGGGACTGGGATTGAAGTTCCAGCGCGTCCGCGCCATCCCCGTCCCCCCCAAAAAAGTCTCGAGGAGCACGTGCGCGAGCAGAAGGAGTTCCTGGACACCGAACTGAGCCCGCGCCTGGAGGAGGCGAAGGCGGGCCAGCGGCACGTTTTCTTCGTGGACGCGGCGCACTTCGTGTTCGGCACGTTCCTGTGTTGCCTGTGGTCGTTCGCGCGGCTGTTCGTGCGTGCGGCGTCGGGGCGGCAGCGGTTCAACGTGTTGGGGGCCTTCAACGCCGTGACGAACGAACTGACGGCGGTGACGAACACGACGGTGGTAAACACGGACACGATGTGCGAGTTGTTGAGGAAGGTGGCGGGGCAGGGCTTGGTGGGCCCGGTCACCCTGGTGCTGGACAACGCGCGGTGTCAGCGTAACGCGGTGGTGCAGGCGCTGGCCGACTCGCTGAAGATCGAGTTGCTGTTCCTGCCGCCGTACTCGCCGAACCTCAACCTGATCGAGCGGCTGTGGCGCTTCCTGAAGCGGGAGTCGTTGTACGGCCGCTATCACCCGACCTTCGCCCACTTCCAGGCCGCCGTCCACGGCAACATCGACCAACTGCCCACCAAGCACAAGGATAAACTCGCCTCCCTCATGACCCATAACTTCCAGGTGTTCGAGGATGTCTGACTCTTGGCCGCGTAAAGTATAGCAATTCCCGAGTATGTGGCGGCAGTGTTGGGGGTCATGGGCCGAACTGCCACAACGGCTCGCCGGGGTCGCCAGCGGTGAATCGTTCTCGTCCTGGAAGGCGCGGCAACGACCGGGCAAGGTTGGGCAGTTGCCGCGCGTTTTCTTGCGACGACAGAACTTCCTCAACCACCTGCTACAGGTTTGTCTACCTCTCCCGAACTCAACCTAGCAAAACCTGCGCCGTTCTCCCCAACCGAATTTCGGAACCGTATAGCTCACGCCGCGCCGCTCGCCTGTCCGAGGGGCGCCTCACTCCGACCGCGGGCGGCGCGGGCTGGAGAGCACGTCCCAGCGCTCCAGCTGCCGCAACAGCGAGTTGGCCAGGTCCGGGTGCGCGCTGGCCCACAGGTCGTCGAACACGATCCAGTGGTCGAAGCAGTTGCTGTGGTACAGCGTCGATTGGTGCAGCGACAGCTGCGCCAGGTGAGGCTCGACGCGCCAGCGCGACAGGTTGGGCACCCGGCCTACCTCGTGAGGGTGCCGGCGCACCGGCCTCGTGCCGATCCGGGCCAGGGCTTGCTGCAACAGCCAGAGCTCGGCCCTCGGCCGGCCGTGCTCCTCCAGCCAGTCGCCGTAGACGGCCCAGACCGCGTCGTCGTGCGGATCGCTCCTCAGTTCCTGGAGAAAGGCCTCCTCCATCGGCTCGCTGCCTGCGCCGTCGGCCAGCACCTCGCCCGCCAGGTCGAGCAGCGTCACGCCCCACTCGTAGTCCTCTCGTTCCGCCTCGGTCGTCCGCGCCAGCAAGCGGGCCAGTTGAGGGAGCCGAACGCCGTCCAGCCGGTAGCTCTCCACGTTCATGTCGGTCAATTCCAGGGTGTCGTCCACCAGAAAGACGAGGTAGGTCGTGCCTTCCCAGTTCCCGCGGGGCCGCAACCGGGTGGTTCGGAACGCCGGGACGAACGGGCCAGTCCCCGCGTCGCCGGGCAACTGCCAGTCCTCGTGCATCAGGCAGGCCACGCGCTCCGGGTATTTGCGAGCAAACACCTCGTCGAAGACGTAGAAGGCCATCTGAGCCTCGTCGTCGTCGTCCAGCCCCTGGATCGCGTGCGGCTGGAACAGCCAGTCTCCCTTGACGCTCCAGTGATCGAACGCCTCGCGCAGCTCCCGGTTGTTCCGCGGCGGTTGGACGTTCTCCTCCGCGAGCCGGGTCAGCAAGTACTCCATCCCGTAGGGAACGATGCCGAACAGCCCGTTCAAGTAAGCGTAGGCCTCCTCCACGTCGGCGATGGGCTTGCAGTGGTTGCGGAACCACTCCAGGAGGGTCGGCTCGTCGAAGCACTTGACGAACCGGGCCGCGGGCAAGGCGTAATGGCAGCGATAGGCGAACCAGACGCTCATTGGCCGGCCTCCCCCGTCAGTTCCCCGTCATCCGGGCCCGGGCCGGATTGTTCTTCCAGCCGAACTTCGCCCCGAGCTCGCGGGGCGCGAAGGTGTCCATCCCCGTCCGGGTTAGGACGACGGCGACCAGTTCCGTCTCCGCCTCGTTGGCGATGCGGTAATGCCCCTCGGCGGAGACGCAGCTCATCTGGTCCTTGTCGGCCAGCACCGTCGCCTGGAGCTGGCCGGTGTTCGGGCCCCAGAAACGAACGCAGCGGTCGAGCGTACACGTGACCGCCGTCTTGTCGCCGGCCGCCCAGCTTACCGAATGCACCGGCGCCATGACGCCGATGTTCTGGGTGGCCTTGCCGACCTTCAGGTCCCAGAGTTGAAACGTGTGGTTCGATCGGCCGGCGAGCAGATGGTTCGAGTCGAGGCCCCAGGCCAGGGCCGTCACGCTCGGCGGGCTGCCCCCGCTCATCAACTCGTGGGCCCGCTTCCGGCTCGGGTAGGCCCAGACGGTGACCCAGTGCTCCGACGAGCCCGCCGCCAGCCATTTCCCGTTGGGGGCGAACGCCAGGCTTTCGACGCTGCCCGCGTGCTCCAGGGTGGGCAATGGTTTCTTGGCGTCCAGGGCCCACAAGCGGACCGTGGCGTCCTGCGCCCCCGACGCCAGCCGGCCGTCCTTGCCCCAGGCCAGCGCCTTTACCGAGCCGGTGTGTCCGGTAAACGTCTTGAGCGGTTTCGTCGCCCCCGCCGCGAAGACGTACACCTTCTGGTCGGCCGAGCCGGCCGCGATCTTCCCGTCCCCCGCCACCGCCAGCCCGGTGACCGCGCCCTCGATCCCGCCGAGCGTGCGGAGCAGCTTGCCCGTCGCCGGGGACCAGACGCGGACGGTCTTGTCGTGCCCCCCCGTGGCCAGGAGCTTGCCTCCGGGAGACCACGCCACCGCGGTCGTCGCCGCCACGTGCCCCTCCAGGGAGTGCAGCAACTTGCCGGTCACAGTGTCCCAGAGTTGTGGCCTGTTCGTGCCGATCCCCGTCACTATCGGCCGGCCCGGGAACCACCAGATGGTCCCGGTCTCGGCCACGCTCCAGCGCTTCGCCTCCGTGCCTTTCGTCGGGTCGATGCGCAGGACGTGGTCGCCGGACAGCACGCAGATCGCCTTGCCGTCGGCCGACCAGCTCACCGCCTGCCCGGCCGGGAGAGCCACCCCCGCCTTGCCCGTCTCGAGGTCGTACATCCGTCCCGCCGGAGACGACACTGCCACACGGTTGCCGTGCCGCGCCAGCACCAGGGCGAGCCAGTCGAACCGGCGCGCCACCTTCTTCCCCTCCACGTCCCAGATCAGGGCGTTCTTGCTGGCCCCGACGACGAGTTGCTTGCCGTCGGCCGAGAAGGACAGCCCCCGTGGGTCCTGTCCCGTGAGGTCGATTTGCGAGCTGACGGTCAGCTCGCGCGCTTCGCGGAAGATCACGCCGACCTGCGAGACGCCACACGCCAGCGTTTTCCCGTCGGGGGAAAAGGCGAGCGCGACGATGGACTTCCCGCTGCTGACCGTCTTCAGGTGAGTGCCGCTGGCCATGCCCCACACCGAGACGTAACCGCTCTGAGCGGTGCCGGCCGCGAGCAGCGAGCCGTCCGGCGACCAGGCGACCACGATCGGCACGTCCTTGAGCCCCGTGAGCACTTTCAGGGGCAGCCCCGTCTTGACCTCCCACACGCGGACCGTGAGGTCGTGCGACCCGGCCGAGGCGAGGTAACGGCCGTCCGCCGACCAGGCGACGCCATAGACGTAGCTGTCGTGGCCCACCAGCACGCGCACCAGGTCGCCCGTCGCGACGTCCCACAGCCGGATCATGCCGTCGTAGCCGGTGGTCGCGACGAGCGAGCCGTCGGGAGACAGCGCGAGGTCGATCGCCGCCCAGCGGTGTCGCCGCGTCTCGATGGTCCACGAGCGGGCCCCTTTGAGGGACCGCGGCCGGACGACCGGCGTGCGCACGCTCAATCCGCCGCCCGGCCTCAGGGAGATCGGGTCGCCGGAAATCGTCGTGCTCGCAGGCCGTTCCTTTGAGGGCGTGTCGCCGGGAACCGCCCCGGCGGCCCCGATGAGCAGCGCGAGGCCGAACAACCACAACCGCTTCCGTTGCATCGAGCCCTCCCGGAAAGAACAACGCTCGGATAAGGACCGCGCCATCGCGTGGCCGTCCAGCATACCCCGCGCTTCCGGGGCCCCGCAACACCTGGCCTGGCAGTTTTGCCCCCGGAAGGGGAGAAAGGAAACTGGATCAGGAGGAGCGACGAGGGCCGAGCTCGACCGCGGGGCCGCCACGATCGCGGAAACGACGGGCCGGGAACGGGCCCGGCTGGCCGGCGTGGACTGCCACCGGCGGGGCCCCTCGGAGACGGGTGATTTTCTTGCCATGCCGATAGACGTCGGGTAGGATGCGATTCAAGGGCCTCCGACGTCCCCGGGCGGTCGGGAGCCAGGAGCGAGCGGTGCGGTCAAGTTCAATCTGCCGAGCGCAGCGATGGCCTATAGCGACTTTACGGTTGCCAACTTGAAACAGCGCTTCCGACTCGCCATCGAAGAGGGAAGGAACCTGTTTGACGACGTCGCCGAGGTAGAGCTACCTGCCGTGTTGGCGGACACCCTTGCTCGTTATCTTCCGTTAGCGGTCAACGTCAACACGGAGAAGGCCCGCTCGGAGTTGGTGATCGCCCCGATTCTTATCGAGTTCAAATTGCTCTATCGGGATCGGGTCAGCTTGTTTTCCGGCATCGAGTTCACCGTCGATGAATCGGCTGGACTGAAAGGCCGCTGCGATTACATCCTGGCTCGCAGCCCGGAACAACTGGCGCTGACCGCTCCCGTGTGTGTGTTGGTGGAGGCGAAGAACGAAAACATCGTCGCAGGCATCCCGCAATGCCTCGCGGAGATGGTGGCGGCTCAGAAGTTCAACGAGCAAGAGCAGAGGCCGGACGGGGCGATCTACGGAATCGTGACAACGGGCATCCTGTGGCGGTTTTTGCGCTTGGAGGGGACGAAGGCGTCGGTGGACGTCGTCGAGTATCCGATCCAGTCAGCCCGGAAGATCTTTGGGATTTTGACTGCCACTGCTCTCCGTGGGGCAGGCTGACGCACGGCGGACACGGCGTGGGCCTGACCGGCTGCGCGGACTTCCTGGCGGCCGGCTTCGGAGTGGCGGTGGACAGGGGCTATCTGGGAGCGAAGATGGTGGGCGATCGGTACTGCGCCTGGTTTCACTGGCCCGTCTACGTGCCCTCGGCGTGAGCGAGGGCGACGGATCGCTGCTTGCACAGAGCGACGGCGTTGCCCCGCGCGTTGTAGCGCACCCAGGTCATAAAGTGGCGCATGAGGAGCAGGCCGCGCCCCGAGGCGCGCTCCAGCCCCTCCGCGCTGAGGGCGTCGGGGACCAGGTCGCGGTCAAAACCCGGCCCTTCGTCCTCGACCTCGACGAAGGCCTGCTCGGCGGTGACTTGGTAGCGGACGCGCACCTGCTTGGCCGGGTCGCCCCGATGGCCGTGCTTGATCGCGTTGACCAGCGCCTCCTCCAGGGACAGGCGCATGCCGAACACGTCCTTGCGGGCGAAGCCTTTGCCCGTCATGGCGCCGGCGACCGCATCGAGGAGGGGGGCGACCTCCGCCGTGGAGCGCAAGACGAGCGCAAGCGGCGCCGGCGATTCGGGCGCCGGGATGGCGTGTTCGCCGGCCCGTGGCGCCGCCAGGAAGGGACGGACGGCGTCGAGCAGTCGCCCGATCTCCAGGGGCTTCTGGAGGTGGGCGGCCGCCCCGAGGGGGCCGGCGCCGCGGGGTAGGTCGCTGTGGGCGGAGAGGACGACGACCGGGATGGCGGAGAGGGCCGCGTCGGCCCGCTGCTGGCGGCGGAACTGCCAGCCGTCGAGCACGGGCATTGTCAGGTCGAGCACGATCAGGTCGGGCGGCGGCCCCTGCCGGAGCAGGTCGAGGGCCTCCTGGCCGTTGGCGGCCCGGCCGGCGCGATGTCCGTCGGCCTCGAGGGCGAGAACGAGGGCCTCTCGCGTCAGGGCGTCGTCTTCCACCACCAGGACGGTCTTGCGGGCGTTCGGTCGAGGGAACATGCCAACCCTCCTGTACGCGCATACCGTAAGGACGGGATCGGAGAATGGGAGAATGAGAGGCAAGTCCTGTGCCGGTCGTGCCTCTGCTCCTCACGGGGCCCGAAGTTGTGGGAGGGCGAGCGAAGTTGCGACCGACAGGCCTCGCAAATGCGGGCGGTCGCGAAGCCGGGAATGGCGCGAACACTTTGCCGCCATGCCCGGTGATAAAACATAGCGACGGACGAAAGGGCAGGCCAGCCCCTCGCGGGAAAGTCGCGGAGGCCGTACGATGGGGCTGAGGACGAAGAGGGCCAGAGGGCCTGTCGCATGAAGCAAGAGCGGTGGTTAACGCTCGCGGCCGCGGTCGTGCCCCTGCTGGGCAATGGGCTCGCGGTCGCCATCTGGCTGCCGCTGCTGGGGCTCCCGCCAGGCACGCCGATTCGCCCCATGCTCGAAACCGGACAGTCGGTCGCGGTAGCGGGCCTCACGTTGTTGGCGGGCGTTCCTTTTGGGCCTGCCTTGCGGGTGCCGGCAGGCGCCTGGCCGGCTGGCTCCGCATGCTGTTCAGTTGCACGCCTCTCTTTGTCGGTTTGCTGACTTCCGGCGTCATCTCCCGGGCGAGGGACTTGCGCTGGGTGCCTTGAAGCGCTGCGTGCGTTCGGCCTCCCGGGGCCATCTTGCCGGACGTCGTCAGACGGTGGAGAGCTTGAGGAAGAGACCACAGCGATGAGCCCGCCAAACAAGACGGCCGTGCCTGGGGCGGAGAGGGTGGGCCCGGCCACACCTCCCTTACCGTGTCCCGCCCTGGGCATGGACCTCGACGGGACGATCGACCAGGCCCCGGCCTTCTTCCAGTTCCTGGCCGCGTCCTGGCCCGGCAAGGTCTACGTCCTCACCTACCGGGACAACAAGGCGAAGGCGGAGGCCGACGCCGCCGCGCTTGGGGTGCGGGCCGAAGTCGTCCTCGTCAACCGCTTCGCCGAGAAGGCCGAGCGCATCAAGGAGCTTGACGTCAAGGTCTTCTTCGACGACATGGGCGAGGTTCTCCTCCACGTCCCCGAGGGCGTGGTCGTCTTCAAGGCCCGGAACGGGGGCAACTTCTGTTTCGATACTCAGAAGTGGCTCTACAGCAAGCTGACGGGGAAACAGATTTGACCCACGACGAGGCCTTCCTCCGGGACGTCATCGAGGCCCCTGACGACGATGGCCCCCGGCTGATTTACGCCGACTGGCTGGAGGACGAGGGCCGGACCGAACGCGCCGAGCTCATCCGGGCCCAGTGCGAGCTTGCTCGCATCGCCGCGGAGGGCCCGCGGCGAACGGAACTGGAGGCGACGGCGCGGGCGCTGCTGGCAGAGCACGGGCGGGAATGGGCGGGCCCGCTCCGGTCATGGGCGAGCGAGTGGGAGTTCCACAGCAAGGCCAAGGGAAAGCCGTGACGAGCTCGGTCAGGGAGAGGAGGGCGTCGTGGGCAACACGATCCAGGCGTACGTCGTCCAGCGCTTGAGCTGGGAGTACAACGACGATTTCTACTCTCGCAGCGAGGACGACGACGCCCCGCTGAAGACCTTCCTCGACCGCGCCAAGGCCGAGGCGCATCGCCGGCAGCTCGAATGGGAGCACGTGGGCGAGCGCCAGATCAACCCGTTCGGCTGGATCGATGCCGGCCTGGAGGAGCGCAGCAGCCTGCCGCGCGAGGAACTGCTCGCGCATCTCCAAGGGGCGGGGATGCGGCTCGAAGGGGAGGGGGACGAGATGCGAAGGAACCTGTGGGAGCAGTACGACCAGCTCCCCGAGGAAGGGCGCCGGCTCGTCTGGGAGGCGATCGACCGAATCCGATTCTTTGGCCTCCTCGAAGTGACCGTGGACCTGGACGGCTGAGGGCCCAGCATGTCCGACGTCGATACAAAGACGATCTACCTCGTCCAGAAGTGGCACTGGCGAGCCCGTGACGACAGCGAGACCGTCGGGCCGGACGACCCGCGGGCCGACGTCCAGCCGCGCCCGTACCGGGAAGGCGAGTGGCGGCTGGTGACCTACCAGCGGGAGCCCGACGAAGGGGGGCTGCCGGTGCGGGCGTTCCGCGACTACGCGCGGGCGGAGGCCTTCCGCCGCGAGCAGGAGGAGTCCCGCCGCTCGGGCACCAACCCCTTTCGGTACGGCTGGAACATGGTGGCCCGTACAAGCCTGGACGAGGGCCGGCTGCGCGACTGGTTGCTCGACGCCGGCCTGACGCCGCCCGGCCGCGAGGGCGAATTGAAGCCCAAGAAGGTGCGGGCGGCCTGGAGGGCGTGGTGGAAGAAGCTCAGCAGCCGGCTGAAGGAGAAGGAACAACTCGCCATCGCGCAGGCGCTGAGCAAAGCGCTGGCGGGGCAAGGCGAGGAGGACGAGGGCGCCGCCGGTCAGGGCGACCTCGCCTGGCTCGACGACCGGCTCGGGCGCATGGACGAGTTGACGGCGGAGCAGCGGTACAACTGCTGGATGGGGCTGATCGGTCTCGTCACCGAATGGCCCGCCCGCGACGGCGAGCAAGATTATTCCGTCATGGAAGCCACGTGGCGCGACTGGTGGGACCGGGAGCGGGAGGCGATGACGCCCTACCAACGGCAGCAGGTATGGGAGGCGCTCGACAAGGTGCGCTTCTTCGAGATCGTGGAGCTTCAGAAGGTCGAGTGAGGCGCCCGCGGGCCGGCTTGCCCATCTCCTCGCGGCCCTTTCCTTCCACCGCTGTCTTCAGAACAATCGCTGCAATCCGTAAAGTCAACCCGCGTCCTCTGTCGATCCTTCTTCAGAGAGGCTGGCTCTCTGCGCCCGGTCCCGCGCGCAAGGTGGTTGTGGACAAGGAGGCTGCCCATGAGACGGCGCGAGGCCCTCATCCTGAGCACGTGTCTGGCGCTTCTCGGCGCGAGCCGGGCCCTGGGCGCTGGCCCCGAGGAGAAAGCGCCCCCGCCCGCCAAGAACGCGGTTGCGGTCGCGCCTCCGCTGCTGGTGTCGCTCGGCGAGGGCGCCACTCCTCTCGGCACGCCCCGCGAGCAGGCGTACCTCTTGCCGCCGCAACCGCTGCTCCCGCCACCGCTGCCGCCGGCCCTGCCGCCGACCGACCGTTGGTTCGAGCCGCCGATGATGAGCCAGGTCGTCCCCCAGTTTGCCTCAGTCCCCGCCGCGCAGCGCGTTACGGTGACGCTCCCAACTACCCGGGCACCGGGGGCCGGGCTCGTGCTCGCGGCCGACCTCGCCGCCAACGTCCGCTCGCCCGCGGCCGCCGGGAGCGCCTTCGGCATCGCCGACAACGAGTCGCCCCGCCCGCTGGATCGGGCGTTCGTCACGTTCGATTACTTCCGCGCCCCCCAGCTCGACGCCATCGGCGCCGGCAGCCCGCCCGGCCTGGCGAACTTCGGCGCCCCCGGCACGGGCAGCACCCTCGGCCCCAACAGCCAGCGGGCGGTGTTGCTCCTCCAACAGCTCCCCAGCGCGTTTCCGACACAGTACAGCCGCTACGTCCAGGCCGCCTTGACGCAGGGCAACTTCGTCCTCTCCCAGCAAGATCGGACCAACGGGGCCCGGCTGCTGGCCAACGCCTCGGGCAACAACTTCCTGACGACGGCCAACCGCACGCTCCTCAACGCCAACTCCAGCGACGCCCGCTTCCAGGCCCTCGTCGCTGGGGCGATCTTCCAGAGCGGGGTGACCTCCGCCCCCGTCAGCACGCTGCAAATCCGCGACCGCCCTTTCAACCACTCCGACATTGGACAATTGCGTACGGGCCCGGTCAACTTCTACCGGGAGACGTTTGGCTTCGAGAAGACGTTCCTCGACGGCAACGCCTCCCTCGGACTGCGCATGCCGGTCTTCCAGTTTTCGACCGACGCCGCCCTGGGCACGCAGGGGGTCGGCGACGTCACCGCGGTGTTCAAGTACGCGTTCTACAACAACCGCGAAACGGGCGACCTCCTCTCGGCGGGCCTGGCCGTGACCGCGCCCACCGGCCCCGACCTGACCACCGCGCCCGGGGGCGGGGCCATCAACCCGACGCTCTTCCAGCCGTTCGTCGGAGGCATCTACCACGTCGAGCGCTTCTACACGCAGGCCTTCTCTTCGTTCGTCGTGCCGACCGACGACCGCTCCGCGACGCTGTGGCTGGCCGACCTGGCGCTCGGCTACCGGGCCTACAGCAACCCCGGTTCCGACTTCCTCACGGGCATCCTTCCCTCCGTCGAGGCGCACTTCACCGCGCCACTCACGCAGCGCGGGCTGACCAACTCTCCCGTCGGCGTGCCCGATACGGTCGTCCTCTCGGCCGGGTTGAACTTCACGTTCAACCGCCTCTACTTCACGGTCGGCGCATCCACGCCCATCACGGGCCCCCAGCCGATCGAGTTCTCGGGCTTCGCCCAGGTCAACTTCATCTTCTGATGGTGTCGGCCCTTCGTCATTGAGCTCCTCGGACGCCCTTCGGGCGCAAGGCCCCAAGAACAACCCCCCTCTCGACAGGGGCGGCGCGGCACGGTCTAATCAGAGCAGGCTCCCCGAGGAAGCCGCATGGAGCAGCAGAAGTTCGACAGGAGCAGCAAATGGATGCTCGAAGAGCATGGCCCGGCCGTGCTCTACCTCGCCGGCGAGCGCTCCGTGCTGTCCTGCCGGGCACGAACAGCCGAAGTGGTCCAGCCGCGCAGCCTCCCCGATGGTTTGTTGGAGGCGACCTTTGCCGGCAGCCGCGAGCCTTGCCTGGTGTTGGTCGAGGTCGCCACCTATCCGGAGAAACGGGTTGTCGAGCAGGTGCAGGACGACGTCATGCTCGTCCGCCAGGCGCGCGGCGTGCTCCCGGAAGCTCTGGTCCTGGTTCTGTGTCCGCGCGGGAAGTATCGCGTGCCCGAGCAGGCCGACGAGACGAGCGGGCGCGGTTGGACCGCTTCGACGCTGAAGTGGAAGGTGGTCGAACTGTGGACCTTGCCGGCAGAAGAATTGCTGACGGCGCCCGACGTTAGCGTGGCCCTCTGGGCGTCGCTGGCGCGTTTCAAGGGGTCGCCCGAGGTGCTCTTGCAGCGCTGTCGCGATCGCATCGATCGAGAGGGTGGCAACCAGCGTGCGAACTTGCTGGCTGTCGCCCAGGTGTTTGCCCGACTGCACTTCGACAAGCCGGCGTGGTTGGAGATCCTGGGAGGAAAAAAGGCCATGATCGAGTCTCCGCTCATTCAAGAGATCGTCGAGGAAGCACAACGGACCGGGCTCGCCCACGCCATCCTTGAGGTTTTGGGCTCGCGCTTCGAGACCGCGACGCCCACGATCTCGGCGGGCCTGGCGCAAGTGAAAGAAGAGGAGAAACTCGTTCGGCTGGTGCGTTTCGCGGCGAAATGCCCGAGCCTGCAGGCCTTCGAGGAACGTCTGCTTGCGGAACTGCCCGCGCCGGCGCCCGCCTCGACACGAGGAAAACGCCGTTCGCGGAAGCCATCGGCGTGAGGAACACGCCCCAGTGCGCGTCAGGGCCCCTCCATCATGTTTCCCGTGGACCAAGCGGGGGCCCATCAACCCGACGCTCCTCCAGCCTTTCGCCGGAGGCATCTACCACGTCGAGCGCTTCTACGTGCAGGCCTTCTCTTCTTCGGCCGTGCCTCGGTCGAGGGCGGCGTTTTCGCTTGCCGAACGGAGAGGGCCTGCGGTAGGGTAGGCAGCGTTGCGTCGCCCTCGCTCCACGAGCATCCACAGGCCCACGCTCGAGCCCACCATCATGAGCGACTCGCTGGACGAACTGCTGCAAGCGCCCACGTTCGCGACCGCCGAGCAAACGCCGTCTTTCGTGCGGGCGGTGGCCGAGTGCCTGGGCGTGCTGCGCCCCCGCTTCCCCCGCTACGCCGAGTTCCTCGACCGCGCGCCGAAGGCCCCCGACGGCCATCGCTCGCCTCCCGAGGAAGTCCCCGCCCTGTTCTTGCCGGTGCTGAAGACCTACCCCTTCCCCCTCCCTCCCGACCTGCCCATCGCCGTTCGCCTCACCAGCTCGGGGACGACGGGGCGCCCGAGCGAAACGCCCCTCGACGAACCGAGCTGGCGTAGGCGCGTCCAGGCCATGCGCGCCAGCTACGTCGGGCTGGGCCTGCTGGGGGCCGAGGTCGAGGTGCTGGCGTTCCTGATGGATCCGGCGACAACGCGCATGGCCGGCTCGCTGGTCATCGACGCCGTCCTGCGCGGGGTGGGGCAGGTGCGCGGCATCACCTACCTGGCGCGGATGGGCGCAACGGGCCCCGAGTTTCGCGGCGCCGAGGCCGTGGCGGCGCTGACAAGGGCGGCAGCGCGGGGGCCGACGTTGCTGGTCGGCTACCCCGCCCTCATCGCCGGGACGATCCGCGAGCTGGTGCGGGCCGGGCAGGCGCGCCTCCCTCTGCCCGACGGCAGTTACGTCCTCACGGGCGGCGGGTGGAAGTCGTTCCTGCCGGGCGTGGCGCTCGACCAGCAGGAGTTTCGCGCCCAGGCGTCCGGCTTCTTCAACCTGCCGCACGCGGCGATCCGCGACATGTTCGGGCTGAGCGAGTGCCCCGCCGTCTTCGTCCAGTGCGAGCAGGGGCACTACCACGTCCCCGTCTGGGCGTGGGCGCAGGCGATCGACCCCGAAACCGGGCGGGACGTGCCGCGCGGCGAGGTCGGCCTGCTGCAACTGACCGTCCCGCTGACGACGAGTTATCCCCTCCTGAAAATCCTGACGACCGACAAGGCGACGATCCACGACACTTGCCCCTGCCGGCGCCCGGCGCCGTACCTGGTGCCGCGCGGCCGCGTGACGGCGGCGCGTTACGAGACCTGCGCCATGAAGATCGGCCGCGCCACCTCCTCGGAGGGCCCGTAATGTCCCTCGATGCCAGCCCCGACGTCTTCTGTCCGCGCACCGCCGGGGAGTTGTGCGAACGGTTCGCCCGGCTGCGCGAGGGAGGGCGCGAGCTGGCCCGCCAGCCTCTCGGCCCGCTGCTGGAGCTGCTTGGCGAACTGGGCCAGCGCTGGCAGCCGGGCAGCCCCGCTCACGGCCAGGCGCTCGAGATGCTGCGCGGGACGTTCACCCGACGGGCCGTCGAGGCTGCCCTGGAAGGGTTGGCGCTCGGCATGACGCCGGCGCTGTTGATGGCCGGGCTGCGCCGCGAGCTCGGCCGGATCGATCTGCTGGAGACGTGGGAGGCGGACGAGTACGGGATCGGGCACGTGCGCGGCTTTCCGCTCGGGGTGGTGGCCCAGGTGCTGGCCGGCAACGTCTTCCTGGGCGGCGCGATCGCGCTGAGCCAGGGCCTGCTGACCCGCAACGCCGTCCTGCTCAAGCTTAGCCGCGCCGACAGCGGCTTCACCGCCCTGTTCGCCCGGACGCTGCGCGAGGTGGATCGCCAGGGGATCGTGTCGGCCGCCCTGAGCGTCTGCGCGTGGGACAGCGCCGCGGAGGAGCTCAACGAGGTGGTGCGGGCCGAGGCGGACGGCGTGGTGGTCTGGGGCGGATCGTCGGCCGTGGCCGCCTACCCCGCCGCGCGCTGCCGGGGCCGCGTCATCCACTACGGGCCGCGCCTGGGGGTCGGCTTGGTGCTGGCCGGCGTTCATCTGGAGCAAGCGCTTCCGGCGCTGGCCTGGGACGTGGCGCTCTGGGAACAGCAAGCGTGCAGTTCGCCGCGCGTGTTGCTGGTGGAAGACGCGGATCGGTCGCTGGCCCTGCCGCGCCAGGTCGCGAAGGGATTGAACGACGCCCTCGCCGAGGTGCGAACCGCTCTGCCGCCCCAGCCCCTCTCGCTCGATCAGAAGGCCGAGGCCCTGTCGATCCGCGAGCTGGCGTGGTGGGGCGAGCAGGCCGAGGTCTCGACGGCGAACGGGGCGATGAGCCATACGGTCCTTCTGATGCGCCAGCCGCCGCGGGACGTGCCGCTCGGCTACCGAACGGTCGTCGTGGTGCCCGTGGAGGAGTTGGCGCGGGTGCCGGAGGCGCTCGCCCCTTACCGCGCGGGCCTCCAGACCGCCGTGCTGGCGGCGCCTCCTGCGCGCTGGCCCGGTGCGGTAGAGGCGCTGGTGAGCGCGGGGGCGACGGAGGTGGCGGCGGCGGGCGCGGCTGCGGCGCGCTTTCTGGGGCTGCCGCACGAGGGGGAGTTTGCGCTGCGGAGGCTGGTGCGCCTGATCGGGATCGATCTGGGGGCGGGGCCTCTGACCTGTCCGGGGCGCGATCTGTCTGGGCTTGCGGCGGTGTCGTCGGTATTGAAGTTGGGCCGGTAAGTGCAGTCGGCGAAGAGTGCGACAGGTTTGCCATCCCTACTCGGGAAGGAATGGTCCCTCGAAACCTGGCGGGTAGACGACCTCGTGCCCGCCCTTGCGCTCGATCGCCACCACGACGGCCGGCCGCAGCTCGTTGTCCAAGACCCGCACGTTCTCGATCACGTCGAGGATACACGCAAGGGCCGGCTTGACCCGGGGCACTTTCAGGAACAGTAACAGGAAAGGGCCCTCGCCGGCGTAGTCGTACCCATCGTCGGCGAGGCCCCCGCCGGAACGCTCGGCCAATAGCTCCGGGAGCCGATAGCGGATGTCGGCGTCGGGGTTTTCGAGGAGCCGCGGGTCGAGCCGAATCGCGACCGTCGCCATTTGCACGTCTCCGCATCGCAGAACGCAGCGAGCGCCGGTGGCCCCACCAGCCGCCGCACGTACCACTGTCCCTTGCCAGAGCAGCGGCGGACCGCTGGCGAGGCCCTGCGGCCTGACGGCCCATGCGAGCATGTTTGGGCCCTGGGCCCCCGGCACGCCACAGCGCACCGGCCGAGGCCCCGTGCGCGCCATCCGCGGTGGGGGCCCGGCCAGAAGTCAGGGCCTCGCCAGCGCTCCGCCGAATCGCTCCTTCTCCCGTCCTGGGTTGAAGCATACGCCCTCCCTTCGCCCGCGGTCAACCAGGTTCCCCACTCCCCGCTCCGAGCGAGAAAGCAATCGCGGAGAAATCGCCGCGCG